>DAITMW010000124.1:9478-19148 GCA_036834945.1 Steroidobacteraceae bacterium | reverse complement strand
TCGTCATCTCATGATCCTCCAAAGTTGTTCCTAGCCTAAGTTACCGATCCTGCGCCGCAATATCGGCTGCATCACAGTTAACTTAAGGAACGGCGGCGGTGGCCGGACAATGTGTGATTCAGGTCGCACTGTGTTGGCGTTGGTTATAAGTCTGGATCACGCCAGGCGCCTCCATTCAGGCTGGTTGCGCGGCTCGCGGCCTGGAGGTGACCGTTATATCTTTCCAGCTAGAATCCCCCTGGGCGCCGGTGGGTGCGCAGGCCGCCGAGTCTGCCTGTTCAGGGCTGGTGGCCGGGAGCCAACACCCACAGCCGCCAGCTCACCATGCGATGAGGATGAGCCCGAAGATTCCAATGAAAATGAGATGGCGGCGCGAGTAGAAACGGGTGACCTCGAGGAGGTGGTCGTCTCTGGCTCGCGCGTATCCATAGAAAATGACCTGCCGGAGGGTGAGGAGTGCGCCACAGGCCACCGAAAGCCAGAGTCCGAACGGCTGCACGAAGTAGTAGGCCACCGGCTGAAAGGCACGGGAGTTTCGTGTCCGATCGGGGGAAGCATGCAGGTGCCGGCGAATTGAGTCCGGTAGATAATCCATCGCTAAGTTCGTTATGGCGAGTCAGACGTAGCGCTCCGACGCTTATCTCTGCTCGTTGTTATGCGTGGCGCGATTGCGCGCCAATCGACCCGTCTATTTTCGCGTGAGATTCAACGTGCGAGGAAGCCGCGCGCGCTGTTCCCTTAGCGGACGACACTCGATGTTGTTTCCCAGGCCATGATGGCATTTATGTATGTTTGCGCCAGTTATTGAGGATGTTCGCAGCACCAAAAAGTGCATACCCTGGTCGGATGCCTTCGTACCTACACGAGTTGATCCTGCTTCTGTTCCGCAACCGCTCTGAATCAGCGGCAGATCTACTGCGCAAGCTCGACCTAGAGCCACCTGAGCACGATGAGGTTTGCGCCGAGTCGTCGGACCTGAATGATCTTCGACCCACCGAATATCGGGCCGATCTGGTGTTATTTCTGCGGCGTCGGACGCGCAAGGTACTCGGCATCATTGTGGAGGTGCAATTGGCGTGCGACGACGACAAGCCTTACACCTGGCCTGCCTACATCGCCAATCTGCGCGCTCGGCATCGCTGTCCGGTGTGCCTGCTGGTCATCACGGTCGAAGAGGCTGTAGCCCGTTGGGCCGGTAGGCTCATAGAGCTGGGACCGGGCAGCCGATGCGAGCCGTGGGTGGTGGGACCGTCCAATACTCCGGCAGTCACCGAACTACGGGATGCTCAAGAAAATGTGGAGCTTGCCGTACTGTCGGCCATCGAGCACGGGCAAAGCACGGATATTCAGTTGGCCGCGCGCATTGCCTCCGCCGCGATCGTCGCGAGTGCCGATATCGACGCCGAACGCTCCAGGCTGTATCTTGATCTGATCTTGACTTCCCTTTCAGCAAATACCTCGGAGTTGATCGAGGCCACCATGAACTCACTCGGATACGAATACCAGAGCGATTTTGCCCGCCGCTACGTAGCCCAAGGCAAGGCAGAGAGGGGGATGGAGATCATCCTCAAGCTGCTGGCGTCGCGTTTTGGTGTGCTATCGGAGGCAGTTCACGCTCGTGTCCGGAGCGCTGATAGTGCGGAGATCGACGCCATGGCTGACCGGATGCTGACCGCGCGGACACTTGAAGAGGTGCTCGGCGCGCTGCCTTAGGTGTGAGTGTTTGGCTGCGGTCTGGTCGGTGGCGAGTCAGCCACCGACCAGACCTTTTTGATCCGTCGCCTACTTCTTCGTCCCCTTTGAGCCTTCAGCGGAGGCAGGAGCCGACGCGGCGTCGCCTTCCGGCTTCTTCGGCGGCGGCGTACCCACCTCCAGGTGATCCCAATTGAGAATGGCGTTGAACCCCAGGAAATAGGTGCCCTGGGTCTGCCAGCGCCAGAAGGGCCGTAACCCGAATAGCACCATGTGGCCCTTGCCATCCGGCACATCGACCAACAGCGCTTTCTTCGTCAGTGTCTGGCCGCCGCTCAACATGCCGCTCAACAGAATGTCATCCGCCTTCGCCGGAAACTGCATCACGACACGTGGGTGTTGGGTGGGCTCAGCGCCGCCCGTCCGTGAGGTCGGTGGGGCCGATCCGAATGGCGAGCCGGAGTCCACCTCGTCGCCTGCGCTTTGTGCCGGTTTCTGCTCGGCGTCCCAGGGCGATATTTTCACCGGGACGGCGTTCGGGGTCAGATTCTGCTGGATCCGGGCGCCCGGCGCAGCGGAACTGAAGTACGCCATCTCGCCGCCACCCGTGCGACCGACCGAAATAACCGGGTTCGACGCGAAGTAAACCGGCATCTCCTTCTCGGTATAGCCATAAACCAACGGGCTCGCCTTATCGGTGATCACACCACGAATGATCGCACCCTTAGTGTACAGCTCCGCGGGGGCCGACGTACTCACTTCGGCGGCGATTCCGTATTCGGCCAACATCTCGACGGTCGTGCCATCGCCGATCAGCGTGCCGCCCGCCTCGACGAACTTCTTCAGCTCTGCCAGGCCGTCGGCGCCCAAGCCACCACGAATGTCGTCGGCCGAATCCTCCGCCCCGAGGTTGGGCGTCAGGGCCGTCTTCTTGTAGGGAATCGGCACGTCGCCGTTCATCGCGACACCAACGATCTGCTCACGTGGGTTCGACGCAGCGGTGGGATAGATGATGACATCGTACTTCGCGCGCAGGCCACCCTGGCGCGCCTTGATGTCGGCGAAGTAGGTGTACGGAATGCCGTAATTGTCCAACGCCGCGCGCCACCAGCCTTCATCCTGGGTTCTGAGCCAGGAGTGCATGTAGCCGATGCGGGGGATCGTCAACCGATGCGACTTCACTGTCGGCGGCGAGGCAACAGCTTCGCCCGTCAGCCCCAATTCCGCGGCGACCTTCTCGACACTCGACCGGTCCGCCTTCGGGAGGATGAACGTTCCGGCGACGTAGTGTTTCCCGCCGGCGTCGAAGGGCTCTTCGGCGGCAAGGATCGTCGCACCCTTCAGCTTGAAGCGCAGGCTGACCAACTCGTTGTCGCCGCTGTGATTGAAGAGAATGGTGGAACCCGAGCCAGCGACCGCACCCTTCGGCGCCACGTCCGCTCCCAGCAGACTCATGGGTTTCTTCAGGACCTCCGGATCGTGAACGGGTGTCAGTTTCACGTCGCGCATGTATTGCATCGTCCAACCGGTATCGTCGTAGGGACGCGGGTTGGGTGCGGGGTAGTTCTGGATCGAGAAATACATGTCGGCCAGGGTGCGGTACGGCTGATCGGCGCGCACGATGTAGTCACCGGCCGCCACACTCACGCCGCCCGCGGTGAAGGCCTCACTCGCCGTGCTGACCTCGACACCCTGATGTCGCAGATCGTTGATCATGGACGCCACATTGAGCGGTGCTCGTTGGGCAGCGGGAATGACCCACGCATTGACCGGGCCCACGCGACCCGCCTCGACGGCGTGTTTGCTCTTGACCCAGAAATTCTCGAGATACAAGGCGTGGTCGGTGGCCACCCGGTTGAGTGCGAACAGGAGCGCCGACTCCTGGATGTTCGTGTTGTTGCGCGGCCCCCAATCCACAGAAGGCAACGGCGGGTTCGGGCGATACCACTCATGGCTGGTGACCGTGGGCCCGAGCTTTAGCCCTTTCTGAATGTCCGGACCGTAGCTCTGCACCTCGTAGAAACGACCGAAGCTGTTGTGCGTGATGGCGATCCAAAACAGATAGTTCGGCACCCAACCGTCATAGAAGCCCCAGGTCCATACGCCCGGGACTTTGCGCTTCGCCATTTCCGAGATTTCAGTCTCCGCGAGCAGCCACCACTCATCCGACTGGAGCGGGTCGAGCGAGGAGTTGTAGGGGCCCGTGCCCGTCGAGACATATAGATAAGACTGCGCTTCGTGCAGATCGTGGAGGAAGGTCGGGTGCCACTCCAGCATGGCCTTGGTGATGTTCTGGGTGAGCTTGAGGAACTGTCCCATGCCGTCGCGGTTGTTGTCGTGTGCGACATACTTGCCCCAGTACATGAGCGGCGGACGCGGCTTGCCCGTTTTCTTGCCGTAGTAGAACGTGTCGACGACCTTCTCGCGACCATCGACCTCCACGACGGGAGTGATGAAGGTGATGACGTTATTGCGGATGTTCTGGATGAGCGCGGTTTCCTCGACAGCCAGCCGGAACGCCAGCTCGATGAGCATCTCCGGGCCGCCCGTCTCGGGGGAGTGGATCCCGCTGGTGATCCAGTAGATCGGCTTCGAGGTATGAATGATGGAGCGAGCCTGCTCTTCCGTGGTGCGTCGGGGATCGGCGAGTGCAGCCAGGTCGCCCTTGTACTTGTCGAGGTTGCTCAGGGTCGCCTCGTCGGCGATGGCGATCACGACCTGGTCGCGCCCTTCCTCGGTGGTGCCGAGTTTCCAGAACTTCACGCGGGGGGAAGTTCGCGCCAGCTCCTGGTAGTAACGTTCGATGTCCTTGGCGTAGGTGAGCTCGCTCGGCGTGCCGGGGATACGCCCGAAAAACTTCAGCGGCGAGGGTACCGTGTCGGAGGCCGGCATGTGATCCACCAACTCAGTGGTGAATCGCTTGTCGACCAGGTACTCGTTGATCAGCTTGGTGTATTGTTCGTCCTGGGGCTGCGTCGGAGGATCAGCGGCGAGGGCGGACTGCCCGGACGCGGCGGCCAATACGAGACTGAGCGCAAGGCGCACCGCTTTGTAGCGGACCGCCGTCAGGTAGTTCGTCATGGGATTGCTCTAAACCAACGGTGTGTTGTTGTCTGTTAGACCCTGTCGGTTCGATTTTAGTGGCCGCGCTGCACCGCCGATACTTCTATCATCTTAAGAATTATTGAGACAGCTCCGTGCTTGCGCCAAGTTCATGCGCGAAAGGTGCTGTTCGCGCTACGAGGCATGCGGGCGAGCACCAGCGTCTTTCGTGCGAGTCCCCCCTCGGCGCAGGCGACTGTCCCCTGGCACGCGCTGTGAAGACTTCGTCGGCCAGTACCAGTGCATTGCGTACCGCTGGCCCGCCCGCATAAAACAGCAATTGTAGGATCATCTCCACGACCTCAGTCTCGCTTGCGCCTGCTTCGAGAGCGGCCTCGGTATGCGCGCGCAGCTGCGGCATCGCATAGCCGAGCGTCACGCATGACGCGATCAGCACCAGCTGCCTCGTTCGAAGGTCCAGGCCCGGCTGAGACATCACCCCGCCGAAAGCCCAGTCGACCGTCATGCGCGCAAAATCCGGGCAGATACGCTCCATCTCCATGGTCATTCGCTCGCCCGCGTGTCCGCCGTGTAGGCGCTTCAGCAATTCAACGCCGCGTACGTGCGCCGAGTCACCGCGGCGGACCTGCTCCACATTTCGCAATCGCCGTTGAGTCGGATGATCATTCAACTCGAAGCGCAGTTAGGGTTCGCGCTGTTCGAGAGAGCCAGGCAGCGCATCCGATTGAACGAAGCCGGGCGTGCCTTTCTCGACGAGGCGCGTGCGTCCCGTGGTTGCCACTCGCGATGGAGCTGCATTTCGCCGTGCGGCGAAGTGTGTGCAATCAACTGGTCAGTGCGTTTCGTGACACGTTGATGCGCGAGTGCGGGGCGACGTCCAGGCGCAAATCGATGCCGTGAGTTTTGCGCGGTTGAAATTCGCTGTCGTGAGCTTCGTGACAGTGGCGCAACGAGGCGTGTTTGTCTGCGACTGGCAGGACGTGCATCGTCAGCTCAGCATTTGCACGAATGTGTACGAACTTGTTGCAACTGCGGGTGAGCCCGTTCGCGGCGCACTGATCTGGGAACTGGCGTTCCCGCGGCAAATCGCCCCAGAGCGCATACCTCGAACATGTTGAATTGCCTTCGGTCGCAGCTGTGACTCGGCCAGGGCAGAGCAAGCCGAAGCTGAACAATTGCTGGGACAAACCAGACCTTACTTAAGACTTTCTCAAACCTTTCATAATTCTTTCGCGATAGAGTGGGGGCCCTGAGCCCCAAGCCCCTACCCGGGCACCTTTGCGTGTCAATAGTGATTTTCAATCGTTTTCGAAGTGTTGGAGCGTACACCCGCAAGGCGCTACGTAACTTCCGCGGCGACTCGAGGTTGCTTGCGGGCCGCCTGGTTGCACGGTTGATCGGTCCGCGAAAGTATTCGTCTCGGCTACCGATTGAAAGCATTTCCAGTGTGCTGATCTGCCGCATCAACGGACGGCTGGGGAACACCGTTCTCCTGACTCCGCTGACCAAGCGTATTCACGAACTGCTGCCGCACGCATCCATCGATCTCGCGTTGGCCTACCCGAAAGCTGGCGAGTTGCTGCGCGACTTCCCCGGATTGCGGCGCGTCATCGTGTTTCCACACAAGGGCCCGGGTTTGGTTCGGAAGTATCTCGGAGCGCTGCGCCAGTTGCGCGCGGAGCGCTACGATCTCGTACTCGACCCGATCGCCGACTCCACAGGAGGGCGGGTGGCGCTCACTCTCTGCCGGGCTCGCTACCGAGTTGGGTTCCTGACAGACTCGCAGTGGGCACCCCTGACGCATGCCGTGCCGGAACCGAAGTACGATATGCACCAGGCGCTGCTGCCGGTCTTCCTGCTCTGCCAGGTGATTGGAAGATCCTCCGATTTTAGCGGCTTGCAGCTCACCCTCTGCCTGCGTCCCGAGGAGCTCGAGTCCGGCCGGGGCGCGCTTTGCAAGGCCATCCAGCGCTACGCGGACAGCCGTGCTCCTTCCCGGCCGCGGGCATCAGGCACTTTCGGATTTTTTGCGCACGCCACCGGGCTGAAGGTCATCGAGCGCGCCTGGTGGCTCGAGTTCTGGAGAGCGTTTCTCGAGTTGGAGCCGGACGCTATTCCGCTCGAATTCCTGCCCTCTCCGACGGGCTCGCCGAGTGATTCGAATTACCCGACTGTGCATTTTGCGTCGCTACGAGAGTTGACCGCGGCCATCTCGGCTACACGTATGTTCATTTCCGCCGACACGGGCCCCATGCATCTGGCGAGCTCGACGGTGGTCCCCACGGTTGCGCTGTTCTGCGCATCCAACCCTGCGTTCTACGGGCCACTGAAGCCGGTGGACCTGGCGATTGACATCACGACGAGCACTCCGCGTCTGGTCGCCGAACGATGTCATCAAATCTGGCGCGAGTCGATCCGACGCGAGGCCGCCCTCGGGAGGGACGATTCTGTGCGTGTGTCGCGAGCTGAATTGCGTCACGGCGAGACCGGAGTCCTCAAGGTTGCTGCGGCGGCACGAGGGGAAATTGCGGCCAGCCGTTGAGACGGCTCCCAGCAAACTTTGCATCATTCCCCGCGAGAGTTACAACAGCTGACTCGCGCCGGCGAAAGGTGTCCCATTTGATGAGCATTATGCCGAACCGATGTTCCGTTCTGGCGGCATTGAGTCTTACGCTTGCGTGTCCCGTTGCCGCGCCAGCGGCGGAAGTCGGAATCTTCTCCCCTGGAGTAGGCTCCGGGTTGGCCGGAGGCATGGACCCGATGTGTTTGGGATCGAGGCGAAGTTGTCGCCGGAAGGGCGCACCCTCTATTTCTCCAACAGCCGTGTTGAGACGGTCTCGTACCCGAAGAGCCCGTTGGCGACTCGCGATTCGTTGCGCGCCATGGAGACATGGAATGGTCCGCAGCGCAAGATCTGGCAGGTGGATCTGACGCCGGTATTGCGGGAGCAGGGATTATCCATCGCCAGGGAGCAGAGGTGCCCGATGGGCTGAAGCGGCTGTCGATCACGACAGCTTCATTCACGGAGAATCCTGCCGTGTGGGGCAGCCCCCTGTTCAGAGAACTGCGTCCGCGTCCCAAACCAATTGATTCGGCATGATTTTGTCCCCATTCGGCGCGATCGCTGGGAGGCGGGATCATGGTGGGATGCTACATCTACAGAGCACTGTTCGCCTTTATCGCTGTTCTTGTCGCCACTCTCGCGGCGGCCGCGCCCGAGGGACCTTCCACCGGGTCCGATGCGACCTCTAGGCGGCCGCAACCGCTGAAATGGCTCGAAGCGGAAGACTATACGACCCTGGATGGTTACTACACCAAAATCCAGGGCGACTATGAGGCTGGCCGAACGTCCGAACGCGAGCTTTACGACGCGTTCCACACGTTGTACGACGAGAACGCTGCCCATGAACGGTATTTCAACGGGTGGGTGGCGGCATTCCCTGACTCGTATGTGGCGCTTCTGGCGCGCGGTACCTATTTTTACCGGGTGGCCTCGTTCACCCGAGGCGCTGAGTTCCTGGACCGAACCTCTCGGCAACAAATTGCGGCAATGACAGGCTACCTGGATCGAGCCGAGCCCGACCTGATTGCCTCACTGAAGTTAACCGCCAAACCGTATCTGAGTACGCTCTACCTGCTGGACATCAACATTCTGGACGGTTCGGCCGACCAACGCCGACGTTGGTTCGAGCAGGGTACTGCAATTGAGCCGGGCAATTGGCATCTGCGTGAACGTTACATGTTCAGTCTGCGGCCGCGTTGGGGCGGATCTTACGAGCAAATGCAAGCGTTTCTCAGGGATTGCGAGCAACTGAATCTCGACCCGGCTCTGCTGGCCACACTGGCCATCCCGATTCACTCCGACATGGCGGAAGATGCCATGCGGGCCGATGAGAACGGGCGTGTCGGCGCGAACGTCGAAGTGTTCAATGAATGGGAGAAAGTGCTGAATCTGGCGAAGCAGGCGGGCGAGGAGCCGTCTACCGAAGCGCTGGTGGGCTACACCCGGGCCGCATGGGATCTTCAGAGGCGCTCCGCTGCCGATCGTGGGGTGGAACAACTCCTCGAGCGAGAGATCGATGACAGTTGGAGCCTGACACGAGTCGGGTATGTGCTGGCGCAGGAGCATCGCGACGCGGAGGCATGGCCTCTGCTGCTGAAGGCGGCTTCGCTGAATGACCCCTGGGCGCAGTTGACCGTCGGCAAGACCATCTACCAGGGCGCCTCCGACTTGAATGTCCCTGCCGACCGGGCCAAAGGGGTTTCATGGATCACCCGGGCCGCGGAGCAGTGCTTCCCGGAAGCCGTAACCTTTCTGAGCTCCCACGAGCACATTGCCGTGAGGGGCTGCAACTCGACCCGTGTCAAGAAGCTCTTTGCGCAGCTGGACACCGCTTGGGTGGGAGTCATTCATTGGGGCCTCTGGGCTGCGGCGATGACCCTCATCATGGGTTGGATTGCGCGAAGCCGCGCCCGGCCTCGCCGCCAACACGACAGCCGGCTCCTATATCATCCCATGAGCACGTTGATCGTTGGCGTCCTGGGAGTCGTGTTCTTCAGTGGCATCGCCGTTGCCTCGAACATCTTTCACAACAGAACCACCACGCCTCTAACCACGGCGATCTTTTGTGCTTTCGCGCTGCTGTCCGGGCTGATGATCCTGGATTACTGGTTCGCGAGGCACGAGCTGACCTCTGGCGGGCTCAGTTTCGGCCGGATGAACGGCACCCGCGGCAGTCTCGAATGGAATCGAGTGTGCCGTGTACGCTACTCCCCTCTCGCAAAGTGGTTTCGGATAGAAACGGACGACGGCCAGGTCGCTCGGATCTCTGCATTGCTCATTGGTCTGGAGGAGTTTGCACGCGCCGTGCTGACTGGAGTACGCACCAGCGCGATAGATCCGAATACCGCTGCG
>DAITMW010000124.1:6242-9378 GCA_036834945.1 Steroidobacteraceae bacterium | reverse complement strand
GGCTGTGTCACGTAGCCTATGTATTCGACATTTCACCGTCGAGCCTTCCTGGTCGCCGCGGTCGCGATGCTGGGTTGGGCATTGTCCGCCATCCTCGAGCCACTGTGGACTCCGCTGGGCTGGGCGGTGGTGTTGGCGTTTCTTCTGCACCCGCTGCACGAGCGCCTGACCGCGAAGCTCAAAGGGCGTCAGTCCGTCTCCGCGAGCATTCTCACCGTGGCGACGCCCCTGTTCGTGATCATTCCTTTTAGCTTCATCGCCATCTCCTTCACCCGGCAGGTGGTGAACCTGGTGGACGCGCTCAAAGGCCGTACCTTGCTCCCTATCCCTGAGTTGTTGGACCGGGCGGCTGCCTATCCGGTCATCGGGCCCGCTGCGCGTTGGTTGAAGGACTCGGCTCTCATCAGTGCCGAGCAGATCGAAGGATGGGTCGCGAGCGGCATTCAAACGACATTGAAATCGGCCGCGGCGATGAGCAGTAAGTTTGCACTCGGTATCGTCGGATCGGTCGTTGGTTTCTTCCTGATGCTGTTCATCTTGTTCTTCCTGCTGCGCGACGGCCGTACTGTGCTGCGGTACCTGGCGCGCCTCATTCCCATGGAGTCGGCGCCGAAGGCCAAGCTGCTTGGCTACCTGGGGGATGTGACGCGCGCCGTCGCGTTCGGCTCAACGGCAACAGCCCTGATTCAGGGGGTGTGCGTGGGGATCGGATTCGCGATCGCCGGGCTTCCGTCGCCGGTCGTATTCGGGGTAATCGGTGCGATCGCGGCGTTTCTGCCTGTCGGATCCGCCGCTGTGTTGGTTCCGGCGGTGCTGTATCTGGGGTTTTCGGGTCGGTGGGGGATGACCATCTTCCTGGCCGTTTGGAGTGTAGGTGTGGGGCTCGTCGACAATTTTCTGCGTCCGTTTCTGGCGGCGCAACGCGCCGAAGTCTCCACGCTCGTGGTATTTGTCGGCGCCATCGGTGGAGTGTCAGCGTTCGGAATACTCGGCCTGGTAGCGGGCCCGGTGTTGCTCAGTTTCGCGGTGGCGCTGGTGAGTTTTGCCGGAACAGAGACGACACAAGGGCATTGAATTGATCGCAAATGGAAACAACACAGCAGGGCGGGCGATTCCAGGGAATGATGGTCGGTGCGTTGCTGGTGCTCGGTCTGTGCACTAGTGCGTTTCCGGCCGAAGAAACTCCGAAGTTTCCGTCGAACGAGGTCATGCGGCACTACCGCGCAATGCATGACCCGCAGCTGTCTCCCGACGGCAAGCGGGCACTGGTGCGAGTCGACGATGCGACTTCCGACGGAGGCAAGAGTCACCTTTGGCTCATCGATGTCGGTGGCAGGCCCGCGCGTCAACTGACGTTCTCACCCGACTCAGACAAGCGGGGTGAGCATTCGGGTCAATGGTCGCCGGACGGCCAGAGCATTCTGTTTCTGGCACACCGAGGTGAGCATTCCGGCCTCTATGTCCTGCCTATGGAGGGTGGAGAAGCCAAAGCCCTCGACGTCAAAGTACGACCGACTGTCGATGACTCTCGCGCGAAGGACGCATTACCACCCCCGAAACCGGACGCCAGGCCCGAGCCCGTCGAGGATCTCGCGGCGGACATCGAGTCCTACAAGCCATCACCCGATGGCCAGTGGATCGCGTTTATCGCGCGCGATCCCGAAACACCTGGCGAGAAAAAGCAAAAGGAGGCGAAGGCGGATGCGGAGTGGATTGACCATGACACCCACGGGACGAGGCTCTACTTGCTACGCCGGGACACGAACAAGGTCACCCGGACCACGATACCACCTGATGTCAGGGAGTATGCCTGGAAGGACGACAGCTCCGGATTGATCGCCCTCGTGGAAGGCCCGCATAACGCGGGCGATCTGGGATTTGCGCGAACTTCCTGGGAATTGCAAACGGCTGACGCGGAACACCCCAGGCAGATCGCCGCGCTGCCGGCTTCGATCGAGCGCGTCGTATGGTCCACCGACGGCCGATCGGTGATCTATCCAGCGCAGTCCCGTCGCGACGCGCCGCCGGGTTACGCCGATCTCTACATGTCCGAGCTTGGTTCAACCTCCAAGGCGCGTAATCTGACAGATGGATTTGACGGCTCACTTGCTCCGGAGGATCCGCTTGCATTGGCGGATGGCGGCGTTGTCCAACTCATCAACCGCGGCGTCGATGTACGGGTCGGTGCTTTCGCGGCCGGTACGGCCTCGATCACCTATGTGAAGCTCCCGATTGCCACGGTTGAAGCAGTGCGCTCCAATGCACGCCGCAGTGGTTGGCTGTTTTTAGGCAGCAGCGGTGGACAGGAGCCTTCCCTTTACTACACACCCGATCTCAACAGTCCACCACGAAAACTCCAGACGCCGAGCATGGCACCCGACCACACGCGTACGGTCGCGCCCAAGCGCGTCAGGTGGAAGAGTGGAGGACTCACGATCGAAGGACTGCTCTATCTGCCGCCGGATACGGGCGAGCAGCGCGTCCCATTGATCGTTGAGGTGCACGGGGGTCCTACGGGTCAGTATTTCGACCGGTTCGAGCCTTTCAATGACTTTCTGGTGGGTCATGGTTGGGCGGTATTGCGAACCAATCCGCGGGGAAGTACTGGATACGGCGCCGCCTTCGCGGCCGCCAACAAGAACGACCTGGGTGGCGGCGACTACCGGGACATCATGGCCGGGGTCGACTACGTGCTGAAGACCGAGCGCATCGATCCAACCCGCATGGCGCTCATGGGATATAGCTACGGCGGCGAGATGGCTGGCTTTGTCGAGGGCAAAACGACTCGTTTAAGGGCTATTGTGAGCGGCGCGCCGGTCATCGATCAGTACAGCGAATACGGCACCGAGGGTCAGTCGTGGTATGACCGGTGGTTCTACGGCAAGCCCTGGGAGCATCCGGTGGATGCGTGGCGCCAAAGCCCATTGGCGCATATCGGTGCCGCCAGAACGCCGTTTCTGCTGTTGCAAGGCCAGGCCGACAGCACCGACCCGTTGGGACAGTCGCAGGAGATGTATCGGGCACTCCGCCAGAATGGCGTGACGGTCGAGCTCGTTACGTACCCCCGCGATAATCACAGTCCGTTGGCGCAGGCACTTTATGGGGCGCCTGTGGTCGAGCCGTGGCATGGGTTCGA
>DAITMW010000124.1:0-6142 GCA_036834945.1 Steroidobacteraceae bacterium | reverse complement strand
GGCTATACAAACGCAGCAGAAATGGAGGCTGACACGCCGGGCAGTTCTTGACAGACTGCGACCTCCATAGGCGCACGGCGCGCCGGAGACATTGATTTGGCAAAGAAATTCTACGTGGTCTGGGCGGGTAGGGAGACCGGCATATTCACCGAGTGGGCCACCACCCAACGGCATGTGCATGGATTTCCCGCCGCGCGGTTCAAATCCTTCGCGAGTCGTGCGGAAGCAGAAGCCGCCTTCAGAGCGGGGACACCGCCGCCGGCAGGCAGACGCTCTGCGCCGAGTGCCGCTGGCTCAACTGCAGAGAGCCGAGCCCTACCCGTAGCCACCCAAGGAGTGCAGATCTATTGCGACGGCGCCTGCGATCCCAATCCAGGTCATGCTGGCTCGGGTATTGTCGTCTACCGCGACGGCCAGCTCATAGAGCTGTGGTATGGAATCTATAATCCCAACGGGACCAATAACACCGCGGAGCTCAACGCACTGCATCGCGCGTTGCTCATGGCGGAATCCAACATCGCAGCCGGGCACAGCACGCAGATTCTTTGCGATTCCAGCTACGCCATCAACTGCGTTTCCAAGTGGGCCGATGGCTGGAAGGCCAGGGGGTGGCGCAAGTCGGGTGGTGAGATAAAAAACCTGGGCATCATCCAGGATGCCCACGCTGTATACACTCGCATTGCCCCGGAAATTCAACTCACCCATGTCAGTGCGCACGTCGGCACCGAAGGCAACGAGCTGGCAGACCGTATGGCAATGTACGCCGTCACTCAGCGCGACAGGGAACTTCGCCAGTACGCAGGCGCAATCGACGTCAAGGCCATCCTGCGCATGCGTGCTGGCTGATATTCTCCTGCACGAATGCGAGAGGCCGGTCAGGAGTTCGTTTCAGCAATACGGGATCCGGATCGGGTGATCAGGGAGTGACGATCGTCACGCCTGTGGAAAGCTCGCGATCCATGAGGGGAAGCGCGGTCACGGATTCGTCGAGGCTGATCCTGCGGCCCAGGAGCTTTTCGGGGTGCAACCGGCCGGTGAGGATCATCTCCAGCATGGCAGGGTAACGATGCGCTTGCATCCCGTGGCTGCCGAGGATTTCCAACTCCCTGGCAAGAATCTGGTCCATCGGTAGTGCAGGCCGGCTCTGATCGGCAAGGAGAAGGCCGACCTGGATGTGCTTGCCGCGCTTCGCCAGGCAGGCGATGGAGTTGAGGCAGGTTTGATGGCTGCCGAGTGCATCAATCGATACATCCGCGCCGCCGCGCGTCAGGTCTCGGACCGCGGCGGGGACGTCGACGTGTCCGCGCGCGTTGAGTGTCGCGTCTGCTCCGATTGAGCGCGCGAAGTCGAGTTTTTCTTCGACAATGTCGATCGCAATGACGTGGGCGCCGAGTGCTCTTGCGATCATGATCGCGGAGAGGCCTACACCGCCACAACCGTGGACCGCCACCCATTGCCCTTCGGTAACGTGGGCCTGATCCACTATCGCACGAAAGGATGTGGCGAAGCGACAGCCGAGGCTGGCGGCGGTTTCGAAGCTCATCTCATCCGGCAGCCGGACCAGATTGAGATCGGCGCGATGAATGGCCACGTACTGAGCGAAAGAGCCCCAGTGCGTGAAGCCCGGCTGGAACTGGTGGTCGCAGACCTGCTCATTGCCCGCGCGGCACGGCCGGCAGGTGCCGCAGGCACACACGAATGGGACCGTCACCCGATCGTCCACGTTCCACCGGGTTACGAGTTTGCCCTTGGCGGCTATCACGCCCGCCAGTTCATGGCCCGGTACATGCGGCACACGAATGTCCGGGTCGTGGCCCATCCAGCCGTGCCAATCACTTCGGCAAACGCCGGTCGCCTTGACGGCAATAACCACACCATCATCGGGCGGAGTAGGGTCGCTGATGCTCTGTACGCTCAGCGGTTGGCGAAATTGCTCGTAAATTGCGGCTCGCATGGTCAGCGCGACGCCGGGATGTTGAGTGGAACTCGCGGGCAGTTTGAATGAACTCCGCGTCCGCAGGAGCGTGGTTTGAGATCCCGCGTCAGGCAGAAGCGGACTTCGGACAATTCGGCGCGGTTGCAAGTCAACGTCATAGCGCCCTCAGATAACTGAGGGTTCGTCGCTTGAAACAAGTTGGCGATCCGCTCCGCAGTCAGGCTCTGGTTGGAGCGGGGCGTTTCCATCGCCGTGGGAATCTTGATTGCCGCTGTAGCGCGATCGGCAGTGTTGAAGTATTCCCGCGCATCGACCCCGCTGCAGGTGCCGTGTTCCAGCCATTCGTGCTGCATCAGGCGTTCGCTGGGATAGAGGGTCCTGCCTTTGGCTGCAGCATCGGCGGACAGCTTGAACTGTGTCGCGCATTTCTCAGGGTAGCCGCCGGCGTCGAACTGCGGCCACAGGCCATGCAACACGAAGCCGTAGCCTTTCCCTGAACACTCCTCGCTGTCGTCCGTGTGTGTCAGGCAGTAGGTCGGAGCCCATGACAGACTCAACACGTAGTAGTCGAACTGGCCTGCCTGTCCGCTCCTGTTGGTCGCGGCGTGGTGGTGACGGGCCTGGACAGCCAAGGCTGCAAACACCACGACACCCGCAGTCAGGGCGATATGGATCCGGGCCAGGAGGCCGGTGCGCGACCTTGATGTGCTCAGTTGCATCTTCAGGGCCACTGCTTCACTGTGACGTTGCCGGGGCACGGCGCTTTGCCTTTAGCAACACGTCGATGCCTTCAGGCCGATCATCCCAATAGTCCAGGCGCACCCTGCCATCCGGAAGTTGACTTGCCGTCGCCGGGATGCTGCTGAACGTGCAATACCAGCCGGACGGCAGGACGACGGCGTTCCGCGGCCTGCCGAGGCTGCGATCGAACACCAGCTCGTCGCCATCCAACCCATAACTCGACGGGGCGGTGTAGGTTTCCGTGATGCGCAGGCGCAACGTTTGATTCGCTTTGAGCGTCTCGAACGGAATCACGACCACACGGGCCGTCGGCTCCACGGTTTCGCCGACATTGATCTTTGATGAGGTCATCTCGGCGCCACTCATCTCCCGGGCTTCCAACCGCTGTCCGGTGTCCACGACTATCGCGGACGGATTGCTTGCCTTGCTGCCCTCGCGAACCACATTCGCGTACCCGTTCACTCCAGCCCTCGTCTCCGTGTACTCATGGTACAGCGTGAACGCGTGAGTCTCAGGCTGCTGCAAAAAGTAGACGATGCTTCGATCCTGGTGGGCCCGTTCCGAAAGTCGCTCCTGTTCGGTGCTCCCCTGGAAGGGGGATTCCCAGCTTCGCCGGGCGGTCAGAGGTTTAGGTATTGCTGTCGCGCCGAGGGGGATGCCTCTGACTCCACGGATCACGAGGGGCGCCTCTCCCGCACCCGAGTGCAGAAAGCTGATCGCCACCCGTCCGTCTTTCTCCGTGAGAATCTGGGACGGCACGGTCAATCCTACGACCTCGTAGCCGGCCGGCAGCACCACCTTGTTGCGTTTCACGCCCAGCGGCCGATTGAATACGATCGTGTTCCCGTCCAGGTAATAGCTCTTGGGATCCTTGTAGGTCTTGAGAATCAGAAGACGGCCTTGCCCATGTTCCGGTACCGGGCGAGCCAGGGTTACCTTGATGTAGTCCATTCCCGGGTCGGCATTGGGCATCAGCGGGTCCTTGCGGGCCTCGGTTCCGCTCACGACCTCGAAGTGCAGGGGAGTCCCGAGTGCCGCGTCGAGCACGCTTTCGTCACTTGCCGAGCTGCCCTTGCGGATGGGGTTGTAGAAGAATTTCGCCCCGGCAGTCGTCGCGGTGACTTCGTAATAGATCCTGAAGCTGGCGCTCTCGGGTGCCAGTAACTCGTAGCGGGTGTATTCGTCGGCCTCTGTTTGTGTGGAGGCCGTGGGGTAGTAAACGCCGTCTCGCGGATCCGGCTCGGCAGCGATAACGGCCGAACACAGTGGGAGCGTGAGAGCTGCGACGATCATCCAACGTGACGTCTTTTTCATCTTTTTCCCTTGAAGATCGCTTCGTTTCAGTTGTCGTCTTCACCGCTGCGGAGAGTAACAGGGACGAGGATCTCCTTCCCATCGCGCCATACCTTCAGTTTCACGACCTGTCCGGGCTGGCAATCGTCCAACAGGGCGAGCAGCCTGGCCACGCTGTCGACCGGCTTCCCGTTCAAGGCAATGATCACGTCACCCGCGTAGATCGCGTTTCGCCGGCCGAAGCGCGCACCGCGCAGACCGACCTGTGCCGCGGGGCCGCCGGGACGGACGCGCAGTATGGCCGCCCCTCGGACGCCGAGCTGGCGCTCGATCGCGCGGCTCAAATTCTCGTCCGTCTGGATGCCGAGACTGGGCTCGGCGTAATGGCCTTTCGTTATGAGCTCGGGCACGACCCGGTTCACGGTATCGACGGGCACCGCGAATCCAACACCGGCGCTGGCGCCGGAGGGGCTGTAGATCGCCGTGTTCATGCCGATGAGACGTCCGGCGCTGTCGAGCAAGGGGCCGCCGGAGTTCCCCGGGTTGATGGCGGCATCCGTCTGCACGAGATGTTGGATGAGAACGCCATTTTCGCCGGTCAGGGAGCGGTCGAGCGCCGAGACGATACCCGTCGTCAGGGTCCAATCGAGTCCGAACGGATTGCCGATGGCGTAGACCTTCTGGCCGACCTGCAGGTCGTGGCTCGTACCGATCGGAATCGGGACTGCCGAGCTGGCTGGAATCCGAATCTGCAGAACGGCGATGTCATGCGTGCGGCTGACGCCGATCAGCGTGGCCGGATAGTCCTTTCCGTCCGAGAGTCGGACGGTCGCAACCGACGCGTCCGCGATGACGTGCAGGTTGGTGACGACATGGCCCTCACTGTCCCAGATGAATCCCGAACCGGTTCCATGAGGGACTGTCTGGACACTCAGCGTCCAGTAGTTCAAAACCCGCTCGCTGGTGGAGATGTAGACGACAGACCCCTTCGAGGCCTCGAATACCGCGATGTTGGTCTTCTCTTCCGGGGTCAAAGGACCCCTGGGGGTAATGGGGCGAGGGGCTGCCTGTAGGGCGCCAGTCCAACCGAGGCTCGACAGAACGCAGCAGCAGATCGCGGGCAATAATATCCCGCGGAGACTTCCGGAAACCGACTTCAAATCGTGAGCTCTCGGGTAAGGTCTACGTCGGTTCCTCATAACCCCAATGGTACCCATCGGGATCCGTGAAGCTGAAATTGGGACTTACATCGACGCCACGTTGTGTCAGACGATCGTGCCGCACGCGCCAGGTCCGCGACTGTTGCGTGCAAATAAAAGATACCGTTGATCGCCATGCAATGTCCCACCGGCGGGGGTCGCAAGCTTGTCATTGCGTGGATCATACGCTTTCCGGCAACCGGGTTTCACGCTGACGACGGGCCGGGCTCTACGGCCGCCAGTGCCTGCCGGCTGGCACGAGGTGGCCGCGGGGCTCGTGGGCGTCCGCCCTACAATGACAGTAGTCTGTCGAAGAACGACCGATAGCGGCGCAAACCAACACGCAGCGTCTCCGTGGAGGCCTCGCCTGTTTGGGACAACTCGTCCTCGAGCCTCGAGCGCTCGTGGGCGAACGATTCCGCCAGGCTCTTCATGACCTCGGCGACGAGCTCGTCACCTTCGGCGACCGCTCGCCGTGGGTCGTCCACGAAGCTGCTTTGGACCTCGGCCCACCGCGAGCGGTATCTCGCGGCCGAATCGGCTGGGAACAGCGCATCCAATTGTTCCGACGCGCGCGTCTCCTGTGCCTGTTCAGGTTCATCACGGAGCTCCTCACGCGGTGGTGGCGGGGCGCCGGCGGCAGCCAGGTCTGACGTTCTGAGCGGCCTTCTCTGTTCTGGATTCGTAGACGTCGTGCTCATGTATGCACCGCTTCAGTGTTGGTGGAGGAGAGCTGTCTGGGATGACGAACCTCGAGCAACTCGTCGAAAAGTGTCCGGTAATACACGACGGCCTTGCGGAGCTCCTCGGTGCTCGCATGACCTTGCCGATCGCGCACGGCAATCGCGCGGGCGCTGCGGTATGCTTCGACGACAGTTGGATAATCGACCGAGATGTCGGCTGCACGGCCATCGAAGTCGACCATCGGGTAGCCGCGCTTGACCATCAGGTCTCGTACCAGGCGGTCGGCTTC
>DAITMW010000123.1:15986-19182 GCA_036834945.1 Steroidobacteraceae bacterium | reverse complement strand
GCGTAAACGATCGCCCTCGCTCGAGGCGGTTGCCGTGGCCAGCACACGCAATCCTCTCGCCGCGGCCAGTTGTGTGGCGAATGAGCCAACACCACCGGTGGCGCCCACGATCAACAAGGACGCTTTCGGGTCCAGCGTCTCGACCATGGACAGTGCGGTCATGCCGGCGGTCGGCAGGGCGGCAGCCGTGACAAAATCTATCTGCGGGGGCAACAGCGCGAGCGGTGCCTTTTCCGGCACTACCGCGTATTCCGCAAAGGTGCCTTCTCCAACGGGGGCGTGGAAGAATTGTCCGTAGATCCGGTCGCCAGCCTTGAAACGGGTGACCTCGTTGCCTGTCGCGCTCACCGTACCGGCCGCGTCCTGTCCCAGGACCAGGGGGAACACGGCGGGCATCGCGCCCTGCAGCATTCCATCCGCTACCTTCCAGTCAAACGGATTGAGAGCGGTGGCCTCGATCCTCACCAACAGCTGGTCTGGCTTGGGAACGGGCTGGGGGATATCGAGCAACCGGGGCTCGCCCTTGTACTGGTCGACGGCAATGGCGCGCATGAGCGCGACTATATCGCAAAGTAGTCGTCGGCCGCCGCCTCGGCGAGCTCAATGAGCTGTGGCATGAGCTCTTGGGCGGTTGCCTCGCCTTTACGTGTGTGAACCCAGCCAAGATAAGTCGTGCCACGCGCTGCAATAAACATTGGAAGCAAGCGCACGTGTTCATCCGACAGCGAGCGGTGACGACGATAGCCGGCGATGAGGGCATCGCGCGCGGTCTCGTAGTGCGGATCACGCCGGATGAAATACAGCGAGGTGGCGATCTCGAACAAGTGCCAGCCGAAGCCGGAATCGTCGAAGTCGATGATGCGCAACCGGCCGCCAGCGGCGTCGACCAGGATGTTCTCCGGAACCAGGTCGGCGTGAATCAGGCCGAACCGGTCCGGTGTCTTGCCGAAATCCGCCAACGCCTGTTTGATTCTCTCACGCAGCCGCTCGAACAGGGTGCGCTGCGCGGGCGAGAGGCCTTCGCACTCCCAGAATCGGCCCCAAAGAGGCGCATCACCCGCGAGTCCCTCATCACACCACGAGTGACGTTGGAAGCCGGGGGGAGCCCGCCAGGCGCAGGATTGGTTGTGCATCTGTGCGGCGAGCTCGCCCACGACACCGTAGGTGCGGCGGACCCATTCCGGGTCGTTGTTGAGCCCTTGCTCGACCGAGCCCAGCTGGCTGCCCTCGATCCAGGCGAACACATCGACCTGGCGTGGCCCGGGTACTCCATCACAGGCCACGCATTCGAACGCCTTACCCGATCGTGACGGGATGACCTCGGGTACTTCGATGCCGCTTGCACCGAGCGCTTTCATCCAGGCGAGTTCGGAGTGCAACGCTTCGTCTGAGTGATAACCCAGTCGGTGAATGCGAAGAACGACCCGCCGTCCATCGGCCGTGTGAACGGCGTATACAGCGTTCTCACGCACCTTGATGGGCTCGATTCGCAGGCAGTCGAGCGGCCAACGGGATACGGCTGTGAGTGCCAGCCGGTGGAGGCGGGCACTCTGCTCGGCGGGTGAGAGCTCGGCGAACGGGCTCACCTACAGCTCCGTCATGACGTCGTCGAGGGTCTTCAGGAGCAGGTCGGCGTTTTCGGTGCTGAAGACCATGGGTGGCCGGATTTTCAGGATGTTGTCGTGCGGGCCGATCCGGCTGATCAACACGCCGCGCTCGCGCATACCGTTCACGATGCGTTTGGTTTCGGGACCCGCCGGCTCCCGGGTCTTGCGGTCCCGGACCATCTCGACCGCGAAGAACAGTCCCCGGCCGCGGACGTCGCCGATGAGAGCGTGCCTGGCTTGCAACTTCTTCAATCCGGCAATGACGTAATCACCGACGCGACGGGCATTCTCCAACAACTTCTCTTCCTGCAGGACGTTCAACACAGTCATCCCGACCGCCGCGGAGACCGGGTTGCCGCCGAACGTGTTGAAATACATGTTCTCGCTCGTGAACTGCTCGGTGAGGTCGGCTCTCGTCACCACTCCGGCCAGCGGGTGTCCATTGCCCATGGGCTTGCCCATCGTGACGATGTCTGCCTGACCTCCGAGCATCTGATGTCCCCACATGTGTGAGCCGAAGCGGCCGAATCCGGCCTGCACTTCGTCGGCGATGAACAGCCCGCCCGCCTCGTGGACGATGTCGACCACCTTCGGCAGGTAACCCACGGGGACTGTTGGGAGCCCTTCACTCGAGAAAGCCGTACAGATCAACAGGCCGGCGAACTTCACGCCGCGGCGTTTGAAATCGTCGATCGCCTTCTGGACTTCCTGTGCGTACGCATCGGCCAGGTTTCCATCATCGCGTCCTTGACGCTCGCGGTAGGGATCGAGGACGGGAATCGTTCTGACGAATGGGCCGCGCTTTTCAGGTGGTGTGAATAAGGAGCTGATCTGGGAGACCGCTGCGGAATTGCCGTGATAAGCCCACGCCGTGCAGATGATTCCCTGGCCGCCCGTGGTTTCGCGTGCGATGCGCAGGGCCAGCTCGTTCGACTCGGTTCCGGTGCAGCAGAAAAAGACGTTCGTGAGCGGTTTGTCGAAGGTGGACAGCAGTCGCTCGGCGTAGGTGACGACGGTCTCATCCAGGTAGCGTGTGTGCGTGTTGAGAGTCGCGGCCTGGCGGCTGAGAGCTTCGACGACGCGGGGATGACAATGCCCGACGTGCGGGACGTTGTTATAGGCGTCGAGATAGCGCTTGCCGTCTGCGTCGTACAGCCATACGCCTTCGCCACGGACGAGTTGCAGAGGTTTGTCATAGAAAAGCGGTGAGTGCCTTCCCAAGACCTTGAAGCGACGTTCCAGCAGGGATATGGTGCTCATGGTCAGCGCTTCTGACTGTTGTAGTAGGCGTCGAGGACGACGGGGCTCTCGGGGAGGGTCGATCCTCCATCGACGACGATCGTTTGTCCCGTGATGTAAGCGGCCTCGTCCGAGGCCAGGAACAGCATGGTGTTGGCGATATCGAGCGGGGCGCCGAGCTTGCCGAGCGGAATGCACTTGGCCATCTCGGCGATCTCTTCTGCGCTACCCAGGGCGGCCATCGCAGGCGTCAGAATATAACCGGGCTCCACGCCGTTGACCGTTATGTTCTCGCGTGCGAACTCCAGCGCGGCCGTGCGGATGAGTCCGTTCATGCCGCTCTTGGAGGC
>DAITMW010000123.1:0-15886 GCA_036834945.1 Steroidobacteraceae bacterium | reverse complement strand
CAGGCTGGCGATGCCGCCTTGCTTCACGATGGAGTCGGCGACGGCTTGCCCATTCTTTGCCGTGCGAGTGGCGATGAGGACGCTCGCGCCCGCTTGCGCGAAACGGCGGGCGATCCCTTCGCCGATACCTTGTCCGGCGCCGGTGACGATCGCGACTTTGCCTTGAAGATTTCCGATCATGACGTCCCCCATCCGAGCTCGCGCGACCTGGCGCGCTGCTGTTGAATCAATACGGGTGGCAGGATGCACACCCAGCTCAATGCGAACATGGCGATGGCAATGTAGTTGACGCTCGCGAATTGCCCTGGCGCGATGACAGCCGCACCCAACGCCGGGCCGACTGCCAGTCCCAGCATTTGCGCGGCGACGGCGAGCACGACGACCCGTCCGCGGCGATCGAAGCTCGCCATCGAGCCCAACAGGAACGGATGGGTCATGTTCCAGAAGAAGTTATAGAGGCACACCCAGAAGGCAAACGGCAGGTAGCGGAAGTGTCCGATGAGGAACAACAGGCAGATCGCGCCGCCCAGGATGCCGATCGTCAGCGGTCGCCAGCGGCCGAAGCGATGTCCGACGAGAGCCGGGAGCAGGGCGCCCGCTACACCGGCGACCTGGGACAGAGTGAGTCCGGTCGCCACCTGTTGCTCGCTCAGTCCGCCGGCGGTGCCGATGAGGAACAGGTAGGCCCAGGCCACCCCTTGAGCGACGAAGTAGGCGAACATGGCCAGCAGCGCCAGGGATTTGAGGGAGGATGAGAGATTGACCGCGTCGGCCTCGACCGCCGCGGCTGTCTCACCGCCCTCCGGGAATGCCTTGATGAGGGGCAGCGCCACCAGGGGAAAGGCGGCGAAAAATATGAGCACGCCTGTCATGCCGGACAGCGCATAGGCTGTCGGCATGAGATACAACACGACCGCGCCGTACAGAAGCACCCACATGATGAGGTAACCGAAATTGCGGTCCGGATTGTCCGTCAGGCCCACCGCAGTGAAGCTCAGTGAGATGAGGCTCCCAGCGCCGGCACCCGCCAGGAATCGCAGCACCACGAAAGCCTCCTTCGAGTGGACCACGATGCACGCGGCGTTCGCGACGGCTACGACGAGCAGCGAGCCTGTGATGACCTTACGCCAGTTGAACCTGTGCGAGAAGAAGGTCATCACGAGCGTGGTGGCCGTGATGCCCCAGACTTCGATCGAGGCCGCGTAACCGGCGCTTTGATCGTCGAAGCCCAGGTTCTGGACCAGGCCCTGCACGAAGCCGGGTTGGACGATGAACACCTCCGGGCCGATGACGCCCACGAGAATGGCTGCGATCAAACGCAGGCGTGCATCGCTGCGGCTCGGCGGCATGGGAGTCTTTTCAGAGGGCGACGTTGATCACCTGTACCGTCGTGTATTCCTTCAGTCCGTCGACATTGAATTCCACACCGATGCCCGAGCTCTTGACTCCACCGAAGGGCGCCATCGGGTGCAATGCGCCGTGTTGGTTCACCCAGGCGGTGCCGCATTCCAGTCGGGCCGCCAGCCGGCTCGCTTCCTGGGCATCGTTGCCCCAGACAGAGCCGCCCAGGCCGACTTCCAGCGAGTTGGCACGCGCGATCGCTTCCTCGACAGTCTTGTACTTCACGATCGGAATGACCGGTCCGAACTGCTCCTCTTTCACCACGCGCATCTCGTCCGTGGTGTCCGCGATGACGGTGAGTGGATAGAAGTAACCCGCGCCGGCCGTCTTTTTGCCGCCGAGCACGATGCGGGCGCCCTGTTTGCGAGCGTCCTCGACATAGTCGGTCACCTTGTCCAACTGCATCCGGTTGGCGATCGGGCCGATCAGATTGTTGGGATCGAGGCCGTTGCCGACGGGGATTTTGGCGCAATAGTCCGCGAACTTGCGCACGACCTCGTCGTACTGGTCCTCGTGCACGTACAGCCGCTTCAATGCCGCGCAGGTCTGGCCGGCGTTGATGAAGCAGCCCCAGAACAGCTTTTCCAACAGAGGGTCGATGTTCGTTCCGGGGAGGATGATGCCTGCATCGTTGCCGCCCAGCTCCAGCGTCAGGCGCTTGAGGGTCTGGGCCGCGCTGCCCATGACCTTCTTTCCGGTCGCGACGGAGCCCGTGAACACGACCTTGTCGATTCCCGGGTGTGTCGCGAGGTGCGTGCCTACTTCGGGTCCGCCGGTCACCACGTTGATCACGCCGGGTGGGAGGACCTGGTTCATCAATTCGACCAGGCGTAGCGTTGACAGGGGCGTGAACGGGGAAGGCTTGATCACGACCGTGCAGCCCACGCGGATCGCTGGCATGACGTGCCACACGGCGATCAACAACGGCCAGTTCCAGGGTGTGATCGAGCCGACGACGCCGACCGGCTTGCGGTGCGCGACGATCTTGGCTGACTTGTCATCCTGGATCACCTGGTCGGGTAGCGAAAGACCGGCCGTCACGCGGGTCCACGCGGCCGCGCCTCCCAACTCGAGATTGGCGCCGGGGCCACTTTGAGTTTTGCCTTGCTCCCGTGTCACGAGCTCGGCGATTTCCTTGTGGTGCTTCTCGATCAGGTCGGCAATGGCGTTGAGCTTGGCGACTCGCTCGGTGTCCGGCACGGCAGACCACTTTGGAAAGGCACGGCGCGCGGCTGCGACGGCTGCGTCGACCAACTGCGTGGTTCCCTGCGGACAGGCGGCGACGACGGTCTCGTCGGCCGGATTGAGGACGTCGAAGGTGGATGGGGCGGGTGCCGCTTTGCCATCGATGATCAGGTTGAAAGTCGTCATTGCGTCGAACTCCGCTCAAGGTCCCCACTGGTAGCGGAAGGTCGCGCCGAAGGTCCGCGGCGGGCCATACACGCTCTGGTCGATTCCCAGGAACCCCGAGATATCCAGGTTGTAGATCCGATAATAACGGTCGGCCAGGTTGTTCACGTAAGCGGTGAAATTCCAATGGCCGTCGCCGGTCATGAAGCCCACGCGGGCGTTGGTGAGCATGTAGCCTGGCTCCAGATCGTCGGGATTGTTGACGAGCTCCAGGTACTGCCTGCCGTTCCATTTGGCATCGGCTTCGACCGACATCTGGCCCCCGAGCATCGGCCACTGGTAATGGGCGACCGCGTTGAAGCTCCAGCGCGGCGCCTGCGGCAGGTAGGTGGTGAAGCGATCTCCGGTCGGCGTGGGAACATCGTAGGCATCGGTCTCGAGGTGGGAAACGCCCAACTGCAGGTTGAGGCCGTGCATCGGGACCACCGCGAATTCCAGCTCGCCGCCTTTCACCTTGGCATCGATGTTCTGTACGACCTGCGTGGCCACGTCCAGGAAGAAGCCCTGGTAGTCGCGGTAATCGTAATAGAAGAGGGCGCCGTTCAGGCGCGCCGCGCCATCCAGGAACGTCGATTTGAAGCCGACCTCGTAGCTGGTGAGCTTCTCCTGCCGGTAGGGCAGTGCTTCGGGATCGACGGCCCCCGAGCTCGGAGCCGACCAACCGCCACCCTTCGCACCACGGTTGACGCTGCCATAAATGAGCATGTCGTGGACGGGCTTGTAGTCGAGCTCGATCTTGCCGGTTGGAATGTTGTAGTTCTTCGCGGCCGAGGGGAAGGTCGCAGGCGAGTAATTCAATGTCTGCGGGCACATGACGCAGATGTAGTTGTACGTATAGGCCTTGTCGTCCGCGGTGTAGCGGGCTCCGAGGATGCCGGTGAAGTGGTCGGTCAAGTCGTACTCGACCTGGCCGAAAATCGCGGGAGAGCTGGTGTTGAGAGCCAGGTCGGCGTGTCCGTCGCCGACGGGGAACTCACCGATGAAGTCCGGGAGATGGGTGTACTCGAAATTCCTCATGAAGTAGTTGAGGTAATACACCCCCGCGATCCAGCGGAAGCTGTGTCCCACCGCGCCGTTCAGACGCAGCTCCTGCGAGAACTGCTGGTAGTGTTGTCCCGTGTCGTAGTTGAAGATGAAGTTCGGCGACATGTCGGAGTCTTCGCCGTAGCGCTTCTGCATCTTCAGGTAGTCGGTCACCGACACCAGGGTGATGTCGCCGGGCAGGTGGAAGGTCCCGCGCAGGTTCGCGCCCCATACTGTGCGATTGAACAAACCTTCGCGGTTCTCAGCCTGGTTGAACGGACTCGTGCTGGTGTTGACATAGCCACCGAGGTCGGGTGTCCCCGGCGGAGCGAACATGCCACGGCCGTTGGCATCCGGTATCGCCGCGGCCCACGAGTAGTTGCCCGCGATCTCGTGGTCGTTGTTGAGAGCGTGTAGCTTGAGGCGGATCTCGTCGTTATCACCCAGCTTCAAACGCAGCTGCAGGCGCGCCGCATACTGCTTCTGGTCGTTGACGTCAGAGCCGATCCGGTTCGTGATGTAGCCGTCGTGGTTCGCCGTGGAGAACGACAATCGCGCGGACAAGGTGTCGGTGAGCGGCCCACTGACAGCTCCCTCGCTCTCGATGGTGCCGAAGTTGCCCCCGGTGATCTGTAGATAGCCTTCCGGGTGGTCGGTCGGCGGGGCACTGACATACTGGATGAGACCGCCCGTGGCGTTGCGTCCGAACAGCGTGCCCTGCGGACCTCGCAAGACCTCGACCCGCTGCAGATCGTAAAGCGAACCGGCCAGCGCTCCGGTCGAGGCAATGTAGGCGTCATCGGCGTAGACGGCGACCGGCGCTTCCTGGTGATCGCTGAAATCGTTCTGCGATACCCCGCGCAGGTTGTAGATGGTCACCGTGGCGCCGTACTGGTTGTATTGCAGGCCCGGGACCTGACCGGCGACGTCGGTGACATTCTTCAGACCGAGCTGTTGGAGGGCGGTGTTGTCGAATGCGGTGACCGACGTGCCCACGTCCTGCAGGCGCTGCTCGCGGCGTTGCGCCGTGACGATGATTTCCGAGAGCTTGTCTCCACTGACCTCGCTGACCTCGCTCACCTCCTGACCCCAGGCGGGCAGGGCGAGCAGGCTGGAGGCGGCCAGGAGTACCGCCCAGACTGGTTGCGACGTTACAAATCGACGCATCTTGTGATCTCCCCCGTATGTCAGACCATCGTAGAGCCGTCGTTGGCAGGCACGCGACCCAGTACGCGAAACCGGCGTACGGGATCGGAAAATATTCCTTCGCAGGGGCTGCGCGGAGGCGTTGCGAAGGAGCAACGCGGCACGGTATCCCCGTCCCGGGGATCCCTCCCGCGTTACATGTTCCGCTTCAGGGTCACTGACGGCACCTCGCCAACCTGTTGGCGGTAGTAGTGCGCGTAACGGCCGAAATTCACGATGCCGACGGCCTGCATCAGGTCGGTGACGCTGCGCCCGCCGTCGGCCGCCAATAACGCCTGGTGGAGTGCCTCGATGCGGGTGCGCCGGATGTATTCGGCCGGCGTCATGCCGAAGGCTTTGCGAAAGCCCGTCTGCAGTGTTCTAGTTGTAATGCCGATGGAGGCCGCGATGTCGGCGACCGAGCGGATGTCGGCTATGTGATTGTGCACGTAATCGCGGGCCCGGCGGACGTGCCAGGGGATCGGTTGGGTCAGGTTTTGCTCGAGTGCCCGGGAGTAGTTGTGCGGAGCCGAATGAACCAACATCTCGATCATGGTGCGCGAGTACTGCCGGCGGACGTCCTCGGAGGCCAGTACCGTCGGCGCGCTCGCCGACAGGTCACAGATATGGGCGAGCAACTGGTGCCAGCCGCGTCCGAAGTCGGAGTCGGAGGCGACCTCGAGATCGAAGCGCAAGGGCTCGGTGAGCCGCCGGCCGAGTTTTTCTGCGATGCGCGCCTCGAGGGCTTCCCGGCAGATGCGCGCCGTCAGATGACGGCATTGGGAAGTCATGAGGATGTCCGTACGTGCCGTCATGGAAGTCATGATGATCGAGTGAGGCGTGGAAATGACCGAATGGTCGCCACACGTCACGCGGCCGTGGCCGCCGATCGTCGACTTCACCAACAGGTATTCCGTTATGACGCCCGACTCGATGATCACGTCATGGCCGTATTGCACATAGCCCAACGCGCACTCACCCAGGTTCAGGGCGGAGGTGAGACACATGACGCTCGGACCCGATGGGGCGGCGAGCCGCAGCCGGTGGGGATAGATGTTCCTTCCGACTACGTCACAGGCCTCGTCCAGGCTGTCTGCCGTGCTGACATTCTGTGTGTTCGGCAGATGTCGCGCGATGTTTGCGTCGACCGTGGCTTGATCAATTTTCGCCAGCACCGGCATGAGGCCCTCGCTGCGGCAGATTTTGGCACTGCGCTCGGCCGGGCACCGACGCCGGCACCACCCCCGCCTCGGAGCTTAATTCGGGGCGCCCCTTTCGGCCAAGCACGATTTGGGGAGCATTGCAGCGTGAGCGGGCTCGCTGGCAGACTCCGAGGCTACACGTGCTGCGGCTACCAAGAAACATGAAAGCTTCCGCGTGCCTCCGGGTACTTGCTGTTGCCCTCGCGTTGGCGCATATGCCCGTGAGGGGTGCGCCGCCGCCTCTGCCGGCCGACCCCCTGGGCACGGTGGCCTCGCTGCCGGCCGCCTCGCCACACTGGGTCTGGGTCAATGATTTCGTTTTTCCGCACATGCCCGACGGGCAGGCGCTGCTCGTGGATGGCGATAGCGGGCGATTCCTGGGGTTGCTCAGCACGGGCTTCGGCTTCGCCCGTGTGAATATCGCCAAAGACGGTAAGACGATCTTTTCGCCCGAGACTTACTTTTCACGCGGCACCCGTGGCACCCGCACGGACGTCGTGACGATGTACGATCCGGCGCGACTCGCGCCCGTCGGTGAGATCGTCATCCCGTCCAAGCGGTCCTCGAATATGCCCATGATGGCGGATTCCGAGCTGACCGACGACGGCCGCTTCCTGCTCATCTACAACTTCACCCCGGCGCAGTCGGTGACCGTCATCGACACGCGCAGCCGAACCTTCGTCGGGGAGATAGAAACCGCCGGCTGCGCCCTCGTGTATCCAACCGGGGCCAGGTCGTTTTTCAGCATCTGTGCCGACGGCTCGCTGCTGAATGTGCGTCTCGACGACAAGGGGCAGGCGCGCTCCCGAGATCGTACCGGCCATATGTTCGATGTCGCCGGCGATCCGGTCACCGAGAAAGCAGTCAGGGTCGGGGATACCTGGCAGTTCGTGTCCTACGGCGGGGTGATGTATCCCATCCAGGTCGCGAAGGATGGCGGTCTGACGCTGGGCACGAAGTGGCCGCTGCTCAGCGCCGCGGACCAGGCCCAACAGTGGCGGCCGGGTGGGCTGCAGCAGTTGGCGGCTCACGCGGGCCTGAACCGGCTATATTCGATCATGCATCGCGGCGGACCGGAGACCCACAAGGACCCCGGCAAGGAGGTCTGGGTGTACGACCTGGCCAAACACCAGCGCATCCAGCGGATCATGATGAAAAACGATTCCGGGTCGATCCAGGTCACGCACGATGCGAAGCCGCTGTTGTTCTCGGCTTTCATCGCGAGCACGACGCTCGATGTCTACGATGCCACGAGCGGGCAATGGCTGCGCTCCGTGGAGCATGTTGGCACGACGCCCACGATACTCGTCACTCCCTAGTCATGGTCCGCGGGTGAAACGAATGAGATGGTTCGATTCCATAACGGAGAGTTCCACGCGTGCCGTCGCCAGGCGTACGTCGCGGCGCGGCTTTCTGGGGTCGCTCGGAGCTCTGCTCCTCGGAGGTGCCGCGGCCTTCCCACTGTTGCCGGTGTCGCGGGGCGCGCAGGCCGCCGAGGGCGGCCAGGGTAGTGCGAAGCCCGACAACTCGCAGGATCCGACGAGCTGCGAGTATTGGCGGCACTGCGCGATCGACGGGTATCTGTGCGGATGCTGCGGTGGCTCGCAGAATACGTGTCCTCCGGGCACGGAGCAGTCGGCCGTAACCTGGGTTGGCACTTGTCACAATCCGGCCGACGGCCGCGACTACGTCGTGTCTTACAACGATTGTTGCGGTAAGAGCACGTGCGGCCGCTGTCTGTGCAACCGGAATGAGCGCGATACCCCGATCTACGTGCCGTTCGAATCGAACGACTACAACTGGTGCTCCGGCAGCAGCAAGGCCAACATTCCGTATCATTGCTCCACGGCGCGAATCGTCGCGGTGGCGAAGTAGGGTCGGGTGCGCGACAACGTCGTTGCGCGTTGGGTGTTGATGACTTTGGCGGCAGGCAGCCAGGCCGCCCTGGGTTACGAGCCCCGGATCAACTACATGCTGCAGTGTATGGGGTGTCATACCCCGGACGGCTCAGGCGAGCCCGGGCGGGTGCCCTCGATCAAGGAGACATTGGTGCCTTTTGCCGCGGCATCCGCGGGGCGACGCTTCCTCGTCCAGGTGCCCGGGGTATCGCAGTCGACCTTGTCGGATGCCGAGCTCGCCGAGTTGTTGAATTGGATGGTGCAAAATCTCGGTAGCACCAGGCCGGCCCACTTCAAGCCGTTCACAGCCCTGGAGGTCGCCGATTATCGTCGTACGCCGCTCGTCGGTGTAAAGGCAGCCCGCGCCGCGCTCATTCAGCGGCTGTCAGGAGTTTCCTCACAGACTCCTTGACGGACTTCCCCAAGGACGCGCGCGAGGGGAAGTGGCGGGTCCCGGGCGCGGTGAAGATCATCAGACCGTCGATCAATGCGGCCACCTGCATGGCAATTTCGAAGCATTGCTCTTCGCTGAATGCCGGGCGCGCGGCGCCGATCAGCGCGGCCAGCTGGCGCCGGTGGTGGGAGTACATCTCCTCGATGCGGGCGGCCGCAAACTTGCTGCGGCAGCCGAGCGCCCAGAGTCCGAAGAAGAATTGCCGGGTTTCCGGCCGCGTGATGTCGAGTGCCAGGTATTCGATCACGCTGAAGAGACGCGCCTCGCCGTTGAATGGGAGCTCGCTGAACACCCGCTCGTAGGCGGATTCGTACTCGTTCACGACGAACTCGAGCATCGCGGCCATCAGCTTGTCGCGCGTCGGGTAGAAGTGCTGGACGGCTCCCATGCTCAGCTCAGCCTCGCGGGCCACGTTACGGATGCTGAAACCGGAGTCGGTCTCGCGCAGGAACACCTGCTTGGCGGCTTTGACGATCTTGAGAGAGCTCGAATTCTCGTCGTAGGGATGGTGGCCGGGGGAGCGGATCGAAAAACGCATCAGACGTGTCCTTGACGGGCGTCGCTGGGGCGCCTTAGAGTCTACTACAAGTCAACTGACTTGTATTAACAGGTGGACTGTATGGCTACGAGGTTTGGGACCTTGGGGGTGGTGCGGTCCGCGTTGGCGGGTCTTGCTCTGTGGATCGCCGGGGCTGTGATTTTCGCGGGTCCACGGGCTGCGTCGGCAGTCGAGCCGGATCCGGCGGAGCTGGCGGCGTTCAAGACGACGATCCGGCAGCTGTATGACCTGAAGGAGCGCGCGTGGGCGGCGGGCGACGCCGAGACCATCGTTACGAAGTTCTATGCTCCGGATGCGGTGTCGATCGGTGAGGGTGACCCCGGCACCATGGTGGGGCGCGACCAGTTCCGGGAGGCGTACCGGAAGTACGTCAAGGATGTGACCTCGGTGCGCATCGAATCGGTGCGGACCGTCGTGAACGGCAACGCTGGTTGGGATTGGACCAACTTCTACGCAACCGTGCGGCCGGAGAAGGCGAAGGAATATCCGCCACCCCTGGTGCGGGTCCTGTTTCTATGGTCGAAGGAAAGCGGACACTGGGTCTGTAAGGGGGATGTTTTCGTGAACGGCGGGTTCAAGGGGCCGCTATGAGTCACGGGGAAATCACCCGCCGCGACTTCGTGGGCGGCACACTGGTTGGTGCGGGGACGGCACTGTTGGGTATGGCTTCGCCTGCCACGGTTCGTACCGCCCAGGCGCAGACCATTCCGTCCGCCATGAAAGGTCTCGGACCGGAATGGACCGGTCCTGGTGGAGTCGGGGACTACGCGCGCTCGAACGGCAACACCCACGAGGTGGTGAACGCCGCGCATGGGGGCATTCGCAACCAGGAATTCGACAAGGCGCTGCGAGGCGCTACCGAGACCGGAGAGCACCTCGATGCGATCGTCGTAGGTTGCGGTATGGCCGGTTTGTCGGCGTGTTGGGCTTATCGCAAGGGACGGCCCGATGCGACGGTCCTCATGCTCGATCAGCATCCGATCTTCGGGGGCGAGGCCAAACAGAACGAGTTCGATGTCGACGGTTATCATCTCACGGCGCCCCAGGGCGCCACCGGCATCGTGGTCCCATTCAACAAGGCGAAGGATGCCGGGATGTGGACGCACTTCGCCACCGATCTCGGTTTTCCGGACGAGTTCGTCTACCAGAAGCCCACGGGTCTCAGCCGCGACATTCTCGTACCGGAGGACGCGTGGTCGCCGATGCATGTCGCCTGGGAGCGCTCGGACACGGGCTTTTACTATGAAGGCAAGGGGTGGGTGCGCAATCCCTGGCGTGACGGGTTCCGGCATGCGCCGATTTCAGACTCCGCCAAGAGGGCGCTCGTCGACCTGGAGCTCTATCGGACGCCGCCGCGGCGTCCCGATTGGGAGCAGTGGCTCGACAGCATGACCTATCAACAATTTCTGACGGACGTCGCTGGCGTCGCGCCAGGCGATCTGCCCGAGGTGTTGAAATACCTGTCGCCCATTACCTGCGCCATGGGCTGCGGGTTGGGGGCTGATGTGATTTCGGCCTATTCGGCCTACAACTTCCTGCAACCCGGCGTACTGGGTTACTACCGGTACGCGACGGGCGGTGTCGACCCGACCGACGAGGTTTATCTCGCCAGTTTTCCGGGGGGGCACGCAGGCACCGCACGGCATTTCCTGAAGAAAATCCTCCCCGAGGCGTTGCGGGGTGAGTACCGCATGGCGGACATTCTCAACAGTCCGGTGCAATGGGACCAACTCGACAAGCCGAACGCTCCGGTACGGATGCGCCTGTCGTCGACCGTGGTAGCGGTCAGGCACGAAGGCTCGCCGGAGTCGGCGCAGTCAGTCGTGGTGACCTACTCCCGCGGCGGAAAGCTCTACCGTGCGCGTGCCAAGGTGGCAATCCTCTGCGGCCAACAGCACGCGAACCGGCACATTTGTCGGGATATCTCGCCGCAGTATCGGGAGGCGATGAATCATTTTCACCATGCGCCCATGCTGACCGTCAATGTGGCCGTCAGAAACTGGAAGTTCATGGAGAAGCTCGGCATTGCCTCGGCGCGCTGGTTCGATGGTTTTGGCTGGTGGGTCAGTCTGCGTCGCAACCTGGAAATTCCAGGGCAGGTCACGCAGCCGCTCGACCCGGCCAAGCCCACGGTGCTGACGATGTACAACCCCTTTCCGTTGCCGGGCGTGCCGTTTCCGCAGCAATGCACGCTCGCGCGCATGGAATTGTTCAACATGAGCTATGCGCAGATCGAGTCCGCCGTCCGCGCCCAGTTCACGAAACTGTTCGGTGACTCTGGGTTCGATGCGCAGCGTGACATCGCTGGCATCATTACCAACCGCTGGGGTCATGCCTATGTCGTCGACCCGCCGGGTTTCTTCTTCGGCACGGAGGGCAGGCCCGCGCCCAGGGACGTCCTGCGCAAGCGCTTCTGTCGCCTCACGTTCGGGCATTCGGAGTTGAGTGGGGCGCAGATGTGGGAGACGGCGGCGGAAGAGGGCGCGCGGGCCGGTCAGCAGGCCCTCGAGGTGTCCTGAAGGCAACTCGATGCGACGCTGATGTACGCTATGCGAAGGACGGTCTTCCGGCGCTGGCCGGGAAGCGGACATTGGTTTAGGCTTGAAGTAAATTCGGGCCACGTCGAGTCGTTTAGGTGCTTTCATGAGCCGTTACAGGAACGATCCGCAGGCGATCCGGGCTCTCGTCCGCCCTGACGAGATTCATCGCGACGTGTATGTCGACCCGGAGCTGTTCGATCTCGAGATGGAGCAGCTTTGGCGTCATACGTGGCTGTATGTCGGACATGACAGCCAGGTTCCCAACCCGGGGGATTTCTACACGGCACTGTTGGCTCGCGAGCCGGTCATCATGATCCGCGGTGGCGATGGTGTGGTGCGGGTGTTGCCGAACCGGTGTGCGCACAAGGGGACGCGGCTCGCCAGCGCGGTGCATGGAAAGTGTTCCGGTGGCGTCCTGCGCTGCCCTTATCACGGCTGGACGTACCGGCTCGATGGAACGTTGCGCTCGGTACCGTTGCGGTCGGGTTACGAGGGGACGGCTTTCGAGAGCTCGGAGGCCACCAAAGGCCTGCGCGAGCTGCCGACTGTCAACCACCGGGGTTTCGTGTTCGCCCGGCTCTCTGCTCGTGGTCCGGCTTTCGAGGACTATTTCGGGGAGTCGCTCAGCTCGATCGACAACATGGTCGATCGCTCACCCGAAGGGAAGCTCGAGGTGGCCGGTGGCGTCTTGCGTTACATGCACGACTGCAACTGGAAGATGTACGTGGAGAATCTGAACGATGCGATGCATCCGATGGTGGCTCACGAGTCTTCCGCGGGGACGGCGAAGAAGACGTGGGAGTCCTCCGGAGCAGCAGGGCGCGAAGGTCCCGCTCCGATGGTCATCGAGCAGTTCGTGCCGTTCGTGAACAACTACGACTTCTTCGAGAAAATGGGAGTGAAGGTCTACCCCAACGGGCACAGTTACACCGGCGTGAATTTTTCCATCCATTCGAAGTATTCGCACGTCGGAGATTACGAGCGCCGCATGGTGGAAGCCTACGGTGCCGAGCGTGCACAGCGGATTCTGGGGGAGGCCCGGCATAACACCGTCTATTACCCGAACCTCACCATCAAGGGCGCGATCCAGGCGATCCGTGTGGCCCGGCCGGTGGCGGTCGACAAGACTCTCATCGAGAGTTGGACCTTCCGGTTGGTCGGGGCACCGGATGAGTTGCTCGCGCGAACGACTACGTATAGCCGGCTCATCAATGCACCCACGTCCATGGTGGGGCACGATGATCTGCACTGTTATCGCTCCATTCAGGAGGGGCTGGCGTCCGCCGCCAATGAATGGGTGAGCTTGCATCGTAATCACACGGCGGCGGAGGCTGAAGGTGTCGCGGGCACGTATGGCGCGACGAACGAGGTGCCTATGAGGGGACAGTTCCGTGCCTGGGCGGAGTTCATGACGCTCGGCATGTCGGCGGCGCGGGAGGGTTGAGAGATGGCTGCCTTGGAGTCACTCGTTGAGTTCGTGTATCACGAGGCGCGATTGCTCGATGAGAAGCGTTTCGATGAGTGGTATGACCTGTTCACGGACGACGCGCGTTATTGGATGCCTCTCACCCGTGGGCAGCCCAATGGCGAGACGCTCACCTCGCTCTTTTACGAGGACAAGCTCCTGCTGAAAGTCAGGATCGAGCGGATGCGGCATCCGAATGCGTTCTCACAGCAGCAGCCGAGCTTCTGTCAGCACGTCCTGCAGGCGCCGGGTCTGGAGATCGCCGATCCCGAAGCCGACCGCTACGTGCTGCGCACTCCGTTCATGTATGTCGAGACCCGCCTGGATCGACAGCTCATTCTCGCCGGGGTCACGTGGCATCATCTCATCGTTCTCGATGAGGCCTTGCGCATCCAGTTGAAAAAAATCGAGCTCGTCAACTGCGACGCGGCTTTCCCTTCCATCGAGCTTCTGTTGTAGCCGCGGCATGTCAGTTCGAGGCACGGTTTACGAGGCGTTTCGCCGGACTGCCGAGCGGTATCCGGATCATGATTTTCTGAGCATCCTGCCGCAGACGGCTGCCCGGTATTCGATCGAGGCGGCCACTTATTCTTACATGGACGCGGTGCTGGAGGTTGCCGAGCTCGAGCGCAGGTATCGCGCCGCGGGCGTGAGGATCGGGCAGCGTGTGGGGCTCATGCTGGAGAATCGTCCGGCGTTTTTCTTCCACTGGTTGGCACTCAACGGGCTGGGCGCTTCGGTGGTGCCGATCAATCCGGAGTGGCGCAGTGCGGAGTTGGAGTACCTCGTGGGACACTCCGAGATCGCGGTGGCGGTCGTGCCTTCGGAGCGCGTCGAGGACTTGAAGCTTGCCGCACTTGATGCTGAGCGCCGTGTTGTGGTGACGACGCCGGATCTGGCGTTGTTGGCTACGGTGCGAGATGCGGTGTCTTCCGGAGACGCTCCTCCGGATGCAGATACCGAGTGCGCGTTGCTCTATACCTCCGGGACGACGGGCCGGCCGAAGGGTTGCGTGTTACCCAACGAGTACTTTCTCTGGGCGGGCCAGTGGTATGTGGAAGTCGGCGGCCTGTGTCGCATCGTGCCCGGCAAAGAGCGCCTGATTACGCCGCTCCCCATGAGTCATATGAATGCCATGGCCTTCTCGACCATGGTGATGCTACTGACGGGCGGATGCATCGTGCCATTGGATCGATTTCATCCGGGTACGTGGTGGAATAGTGTGCGGGAGTCCCGGGCTACCATCGTCCACTATCTGGGGGTGATGCCCGCCATGTTACTGGGCGCGCCGCCCGATGAAGGCGATCGGATGCACTCGGTGCGCTTCGGATTCGGCGCAGGAGTGAGTCCTCGGCTGCACGCGGCATTCGAGGAGCGCTTTGCCTTCCCGCTGCTCGAGGCGTGGGCCATGACGGAGACGGGCGCGGGGGCGGTTGTTATTGCCAATGATGACCCTCGTAAGGTGGGCACCGCCTGTTTTGGGAAAGCGAGCTCGCAAGTGGCATGGCGCGTCGTCGACGACGAGGGCCGCGATGTGGCTGCTGGTCAGCCTGGCGAGCTGTTGGTCCGTTGGGCGGGTGACTCCGGACGATTTGGATTTTTTCGTGAGTATCTGAAGGATCCCGACGCTACGGCCGCCGCGTGGCGGGGCGGGTATTTTCATACCGGCGACATGGTCTCGGTCGATGCGGATGGCGACTTTCATTTCGTTGACCGCAAGAAGAACGTCATCCGGCGTAGCGGGGAGAACATTTCGGCCGTGGAGGTCGAGAGTGTCCTGTTGCAGCATCCCGGGATTGCCAGTGTTGGGGTTACCGCGGTTCCTGATGAAGTTCGCGGTGACGAGGTGATGGCATGCATCGTCCCTCGCGGCGTCGTGAAGGAGGACGACCGGGAAGCTTATGCGCGCGATGTATTGCGGTTCTGCCTTGATCGGCTCGCTTATTTCAAGGCGCCGGGGTACGTTGCGTTCTGCGAGCGGCTTCCATTGACCCCAACCGAGAAGATCCAGAGGGCGCAACTGAAGGAGTTGGCGCGGCAACTGATGGCGAGCGGCGCCTATGTCGATTTGCGCTCTCTCAAGAAGCGGACTACGGTGGCGTCATGACGCCTATTGAGTCTCGGCGCAACGGGTACGATGACGTAGTGGTTGCCGTACCCGTTACGGTTCCTTACGTTCGCTATTCGCCCCATGGCGCGCATTGGTTCATTGCACGGATGTTGGAGGCGTTGCTCGAGTCGAGCGGACTGGCGAAGGCCGATCTCGATGGCTTCTGTTTGTCGAGTTTTACGTTGGCACCCGACACCGCAGTGGGTGTCACGCAGCACCTTGGGCTGACATTACGCTGGCTCGACCACATACCGATGGGAGGCGCGTCGGGAGTGGTGGCCTTGCGGCGTGCACTGCGTGCAGTGCAGTCCGGAGACGCGTCCGTGGTTGCTTGTGTCGCTGCTGACACCAACCAGAAGGACACTTTTAGAACGACAGTCGGTCAGTTCAGCCGGTTTGCGCAGGATGCGGTTTATCCCTATGGGGCTGGCGGACCGAATGCGAGTTTCGCGTTCCTGACCGCTCATTACATGCGGACGTGCGGGGCGCGGCGGGAGGATTTCGGCAAGCTCTGTGTCGCGCAGAGGGAGAATGCGCTTCGGTTTCCCCACGCGCTGTTCAAGAAGCCGCTGACTCTGCAGGAATACATGGCGGCGCGCCCGGTTGCGGAACCTTTGCATCTGTTCGACTGCGTCATGG
>DAITMW010000122.1:5465-19233 GCA_036834945.1 Steroidobacteraceae bacterium | reverse complement strand
GCAGCGTCAACGGCATTCCACTCACGGTGCAGTACTATCGCGATGACACCAACCCCGCGGGTACCGCCCCGGCCGGATTGTCCGCGGGCAGCGTTCATGCGCAGGCTACTTTCACCATGAGTTATCAGTGAGAGGCTACCAGGTCCCTTCTCGTAGATCGGACATGAGACGCCTCCCTTCAACCCGCAATATCCATGAGGGTTCTTACTTTCGGACTGGACCCACCCGCCGGACAAGCTCGGCAAATCTCGGATCTGCTCGCAATGTGTCCCAACGTGGGTCCAGTTTGAGCCAGACCAACCAATGCGTGCGCTCGTCGCGGGCCTTATCGAGCCACTTAAAGGCGCTATCGCGATCGCCTAGCCCGGCATAAACCAGTGCGACGCCGTAAGAAGTCACGTATTGCGTCTTTGCGAGCATCTGGAGTTCGTCAAGAGCGCTCAAGGCCTCTTTTCTTTTCCCTGATACCCCATCTACAAACCCAATGGCGGCGATGGCGACCGGCCAGTCTTTGAACGCTGTCTGGACTTTGCTGAATTCGGCGAGCGCCTCATCGTACTTTGCTTCGACGCCCTCGGATGCTTCTATCATCGAAGGCACGGCCATCTGAGCGCAAACGCTCCTCCTCGCGCAACAGTTCCAGCGCAAGGACGCCGATCAGTGTCCACAGACGACCTGCGCACACATGGACGAGGACGCAGCGGAACTCCAGCACATCCTGGTTGGCTATTGTTTCAGCTCGATCAAGACCTCGCGATAGCGCGTCTTGCCGCTGTTACGGAGCGCGTGACTAGCGGGATATCGCATGAAGTCCGACACCAACTCCCTGCCTTGGAGCTCGACGTAATGGACCTCGCCTGGCTCAATCTTGCCGGCACCTAACAACGTGCCGTTCGCATCGAACAGCTCCTCGCCACCCCCCGCTTCGAGCACACAGAACACGTAGTCGCGAGTATGAGTATGTACCGTCGTTGTTTCGCCCGGCTCGAGGATGAAGTCCCAGACGATCACGCGGTCGTTCTCGAAGATCTTGCTGGTACCTATTGCTGACATGACGATCTCCTCGTTGCAGACAGTCACAACTTGACGAAATCGGAACTCCTGAGCGCTCTTGACTCGGGGTGTCAAACCCGTGTCGTAGCGCTGTGGCGAGATTGCCCCGGTCGATGTAGCTGATGATGAGCACCAAGCGCGCGCGGCGAAGTCGGCGATATCCGCAAACTCCCGGTACACCGCGGAGTGCCCCCGTTGGACCACCGGCTGGATTTCGGCCCAGGGTCAGCTCTTCAGGAGCCGCTCCAGAGACTCCAATGCATCTCTTCCGAAGCGCTTGGCGAGGCGCCGAACCAGTTCCAGATCGAGAGAGGCACCGGCAGCGGTCATTGCGCGGGTGGCATCAACCAAGTCCATCGGTCCGCCGGCAAAGACCTTCATGGCGATGAAGTCCTCCCGTCCGATAAACCTGACCGTGCTCCCTTGGAATACAACAGTAGTAACTCGCGAGAATGCCTGCGGCTCGAGACCCTTGAGCCCAATCAAGAGATCGACCCGGTTACCATACTGATCGAGAACTTTGAGCAAGGCCGGAATGGGATCATCGAAGTCGCCACGAGTCAGCTCGGTATGGAAGCCAACCGTTTTGAGCTTCTGACCTATTCCCTCCGCTTGTGGCACACCTACGGACAACACCACATCAGCATCCATACTCGCCCGCACGGCACCGTGAATTGACGCCGCCAACGCTCCAACAACCGCATACTCGATGTTCTGGTCGGCCAGCAGCTCGATGACGTCCAGAAGAAGAAGCGCCGATTCACCTGATCGCGTAGCTCTCATGGAGGCGGTTGCGCCGTCCGCGCCCGCTGGCCAGCCTCATACAACTCCATCACCAGGCGGCAATGCGCCAGGAAAGCATTCAGGCGCTCTTCCGGACTGAGGCGTTGGGTGGCCTCGACGAGAGCCCGTTCAGCATCTTTGGCGACTTTCGACTCCATACGCCAAGTCTAAAGTAGGATCATGAGCAAAGTCACTTGGCCCCGGCTTGAGCTTGTCGCTGAGGTGCAGGTGCATATGACTCCATCCGTCGTCTATGCCCAGTCTGCTCTTCCCGGCGGACTATTTACCGGCCTCCCTTCCGGTGGATTTCCGGTAGACGTCTCTACTGTCCAAAATCTCAGCATTTTTCTGCGATCAACCGCTCAGTGCGCCGGCACCTGCACGCTTCCACCAATCGGACACGAAACTCCCGTGCCCTTCAACCCGCAATACCCATCCGGATTCTTCGCCAGATACTGCTGGTGATAATCCTCCGCATAGAAGAACTGCGGAGCATCCAATATCTCAGTAGTAATGGTCCCGCGCCCCGCAGCCGTCAACCGCGCCTGGTACATGCGCTTCGACTCCTCGGCAACCGCACGCTGCTCCGGATCCAACACATAGATCGCCGAGCGATACTGAGTCCCGATATCACCCCCCTGCCGCATCCCCTGCGTCGGGTCATGCGACTCCCAGAACGCCTTGAGCAGATCCTCGTAGTCGATCCTCTCGGGGTCATAGATCACGCGAACCACTTCCGCATGGCCAGTCAGGCCCGTGCAGACTTCCTCGTATGAAGGGTTGGGCGTAAAGCCGCCCGCGTATCCGACGGCGGTCGAGTAGACGCCGGGGAGCTCCCAGAAGAGGCGCTCGGCGCCCCAGAAGCAGCCGAGGGCGAACTCGGCTTCCTGGAGGCCGGCGGGAAACGGGGGCGCGATGCGATGGCCGTTGACGAAGTGCTTCTCGGGGACCTTGAGCGGCTCGCTGCGTCCGGGCAGGGCTTCTTGCTGGGTGGGCATCGAGGCTTTCTTGCGAAGCAAGGCCATGGGCGGCACTCCTATAGTTGAGGCAGCGAGTGTGAGGACCGTAGGGGGGTAACTCAAGCCGCCAAAGGGTGGGCCAAGCCCCGTGAAGGCCTGGGTCGCGGCCGGCGTGACCCGCCCGCTTGCCCCCCTACCACCCCACCCCGTAAGCTTCGCCCCGCCATGGGAATCAGCCAACCGCAAAACCTCCGTATCCCGCCGATCGAGAAGCTCCGCCCCTACGGGGTGCGGGTGAGCCTTCCCGCCGGTGACCCCTTCCGCAAGCTGCTCGGGCCCGAGTGGCACCGCATTCATTGGTTTCCGTCGCCGGAGGAGCGGGATGCCGCGCTGGCCGAGATGAGCCGGCGGCACCAATACTCGCGGGCGACCGATAAGCCGTCGCTGGTCTTCGAGAAGGTCGAGAAGCTGGCGGAAAGCCGCGGCCTGTAAGGGCTGCTGGCTAGAAGGTCCTTCCCAGAAAGAGGTAAAACGCCTCGTCCCCATGCTGGTCAAACCCGGTAGCCAGGTATACCGGGCCCAGGAACGTATCCATCCCGAGGAAGATGCTCCCATCCTTGCGGGTGCTGCCGAACGACATCGCCCCACGGCTCTGCCAGACGTTTCCCGTCTCGAAGGACACGCCGAGGTAGGTGGGTACATCGAAGTACCCCGGGCCACCGCGGCCGATCTGGCGATAGAGCAGCAGGCGGGCGATCGCGAAGTCCGGTCCCATCAGCGAGCCCTGCCGCAGGCCCGACAGGTTCAGGAATCCACCGAGCGGATACAACAGGCGCACGTCGGTGACGTCCGGCTCGAGCGTGATGCCGGCGTTGGTCGAGAACACCGCGGTGTTGCGCCCGAATGACCTTGCCCCGAGGTAATTGAAGGTCACCTGGTTGGTGACCTGGTCGACACCCGTTGTGTTGCGATTGGCATCCCATTGCAGGGCGGCCTGTTGGCCGTTGTGCGGGAAGTTGACGTCGTCGAGACGGTCATAGGAGAACCGCACGAAATAATTGCGGACGCCGAAATCCTGGTTGGGCTGTTTCTGCAGGAACTCGTCGTTCGGATCGCCGATCTCGAGGTGCGAATGGCCCTCCTCGCGCTGGATGCCGGCGCGGATCTCGCCCCAGTTGCCGAACTGCTTGCCGAAGTCGAGGCCGTATTCGTAGGTGTGCAGGCGGTATTGCGCGATCTCGGCCTGGTCGACCGCCTTGTTGCCGTTGGGTTGGATTCCGAACCAGGGGATGTTGCTGGCCGCGATCCGCGCGTGCGGGTCGACGAACCAGCCGGAAAACTCCTTGAGGGGCACGAAGACGTCGGTCGCGATGAGCGAGGTCTGGCCGATCTGGAGGTCCAGCACGAACTCGCCGCCCGAGCGGGTGATCTCCGACATGACGAAGCGCATCGCCGCATCGTAGGTGGAGTTGCCCTGGAAGTCCTCCTGCAGACTCAGGCCGAAGCGCACGTAATTCGGGCCGATGGAGTTGCCCCGCGCATCGAGCGCAAGACCGTAGTGGTTGTTCTCCTCCACGACGTGATAATCGAGGGTATCGAGACTGCCCTGACCGTAGAGCGTCGTCATGCGGCGCGCCAGGGCATCGGGGTCCAGCGGCTTGCCGGTGAGGTCGTCGAACAGGCTGTTGAGGCGTTCGGAGTAATTCTTCGAGCCCGGATCGACCTGCACGAAATCGATGCGCGGCGGCGGCGCCTGGCGGGCAATCTCCCGTCGCTGCGCATAGAGCTCCGCTTCGTGCGGCGTCATGGCGAGTGCGGCCAGGCGTTCGGAGGAGGCCCGGGCGGCGCGCTCACCCACCGCGATCACGCGCTTGACGTTGCCGAAGTCGAAGGACGATGTGTCGCCCAGTGCCGGCGAGATGAGGACATCCTGCGTCCCGAGCTTCTCGAGCTGCTCCTTCGAGTTGTGTTGGATCAGGATGGCGATCATCTGGTTCGAGATGACCGGCACGCTGTTGAGTTTGTCGCGGGTCAGCAGCGGCGACCCGACGTCCACGACGATTAGGATATCGACTCCCATGGAGCGGGCGACATCGATCGGGAGGTTCTCGCTGATCCCACCGTCGACGAGCAGCCGGCCGCCACGGTCCACCGGGGAGAAGACCCCGGGTGCCGACATGCTGGCGCGCATGGCGCTGGTGAGATCCCCCGATTCGATCGTGACGGGATCGCCGGTCTCGAGGTCCGTCGCGAGTGCGCGGAAAGGCGTGGGGAGATCGTCGAAATTGGTGATGCGCGACACCGGCAAGGTCAGACGACGCAGCATCTGGTTGAGTCGCTGTCCCTGGATCAGCCCCCTGGGCAGCAACAACTTGTGGCCGCGGATGCCGAGCGGAAACTTGACCAGGAAGTTCTGGTCTTCCTGTTTGCGGCGCAGGGTGAGGTCTTCCCGGGGCGGGCGGTCACGGAAGGCGTCCTGCCAGTTGAGCGAGGTGACGATACGCTCGATCTCGGTCGCGCTCAGGCCGCTCGCATAGAGCCCCCCCACGACCGCGCCCATACTCGTCCCGGCGATCGCATCGATAGGGATGCGCTGCTCTTCCAGCACCTTCAACACGCCGATGTGAGCGATGCCGCGCGCGCCACCGCCAGAGAGGACCAGGCCGATGCGCGGCCTGTGTGCGGGAGCAGACACCCCGGGAGCCGCGGTGTCAGGCTGGTTTTGCGCAGGGGTCGCGGCCGAAGCCGCAAGCCAGAAAACGGCACAAAGAACGCTGAATACCCCGAGACGGGGCCTGACCGCCCGTGGTGAAATCACGACGTAAGAATACCAGCAAGCAGCCACGGAAACTCGACCTTGGGCACGTTTAAAGCCCGCAGGACCCTCGCCGCCAGCAGGCGCTGTCATCGATAATTCACACATGAGAGACCAGTTCAGCCGCGCGTCGCGAGGTTCGGGCTTGCGGCGCGCGCGTTGCGCGCTCACAGCCAGCACGATTAGCCCGCAGGCCCTCGGGTTGGTCGCCGCCGCAAGTCGCGCCTTCCGGGCGCTCATTGTAAGCGGAGTGACGGCATGGGCGGTCGCGGCCCTCCCGGCCCTCGCCCAATCCCCGGATGCCAGTGACTGGGGCTACTACGGCGGCGACATGTTCGGGCAACGCTTCTCCAGTCTGGACGAGATCAACCGCAAGAACGTCTCACATCTCACGGTCGCCTGGACCTATCGGACAGGCGAGAACGGCGCGGGTTTCGCGCGCGCCGGCAAACTGTCCTTCGAAGCGACCCCCGTGCTGGCGTTCGGCCTCCTCTATCTCGAGACTCCGACGAACATCATCATCGCGCTGGATCCCGAAACCGGCGTGCAACGCTGGCGATTCGATCCGCACATCGATCGGTCACGGCCTTACGCCGAAGCGAGCTCGCGGGGTGTGAGTATTTGGGAAGATCCCGACACAAAACACCAGGGAGCCTGCACCCGACGGGTGTTCACCGGTACACTCGATGCCCGTCTGCTCGCCGTGGACGCCGGCACGGGCACGCCCTGCAATGACTTCGGCACCGACGGCCAGGTTGACCTCACTTCAGGCCTGCGAATCCGCGATCGCGCGGACTATCTCGTAACTTCACCGCCCGCCATCTACCAGAATGTCGTCGTCGTCGGCTCCGCGATCGGAGACAACCGTGCCTCCAATGTGGAGCGCGGCGTCATCAGGGCATTCGACGCCCGCAGCGGTGCGTTGCTATGGTCCTTCGACCCTCTGCCGGACTCACCCTCACACCCTGCCGCCGCGGAGTGGGATCTGTCACAGGCATTGGCAACAGGTGCGGGTAACTCCTGGGGCGTGATGTCCATCGACGAGGACAATGGCCTGGTGCTGGTACCCACCGGCTCCGCGAGCCCCGACTACTACGGCGGCAGGCGCATCGGCAGCAACCGTTTCGCCGATTCGCTCCTGGCGCTGGATGCCAGGAGCGGCAAGCTCGTCTGGCACCAACAACTCGTGCACCACGACCTGTGGGATTTCGATATCGCGGCCCAGCCCGTGTTGGGAGACATCGAAGTCCAGGGGATTCCGGTGCCGGCGGTCATCCAGGCGACCAAGACCGGCATGCTCTATATTTTCGACCGCACCAAGGGCCAACCCCTCTTCTCCATCAAGGAGAAACCCGTTCCGCCCAGCTTTATCGCGGGTGAGCAGGCCTCGCCAACACAACCGTTTTCGTCCATCCCCTCGCTCGTGTCACAGAAGCCGCTCGATCCCGAGCAGGCCTGGGGAGTCACTTTCTGGGATCGGGGTAAGTGCCGCGACATGATCGCGGCGCACCGCAACGAGGGGATCTTCACGCCTCCGGATACACGCGGCACCATCCTTTCACCCGGCTACCTCGGCGGTGTCAACTGGGGCGGTGTCGTATTCGACGAGAGCCGCCAGCGCGTCATTGCGGCAGTCAACCACCTGCCCATGGTGCTGACGCTCGTTCCCCAGGCGGAGGCCGAGACCCAGATGAAGTCGGGCCTGTTTCCCAACTCCGAGTTCGGCAAACAATCCGGCACTCCCTACGCCATGCGTCGCGAGCCGCTGCTTTCACCCTGGGGTCTGCCCTGCACGGCTCCGCCCTGGGGGACGCTCGTGAGTGTCGATCTGCGTCGCAATCGCATAGTCTGGCAAGTGCCGCTGGGCTCGACAGCAGGCATCGGTCCGTGGTTTGCGCCCACGCGTGAGTTCGGGACTCCCAACCTGGGCGGTCCGATCGGCACCGCCGGCGACCTGGTATTCGTGGCCGCGGCCATGGACAGTTATTTCCGGGCCTTCGACATCGAGACAGGGCGAGAGTTGTGGAAATATCATCTACCCGCCGGCGGACAGGCGACGCCGATGACCTATCGCGCCGGTCGCAATCAACGGCAGTTCGTCGTCATTGCCGCGGGCGGCCACGGCGGCCTGAAAACCCCGCGTGGGGATTACGTTATTGCCTTTGCGCTGCCTACGACGGCACCGCGCCCTTGAAGGCCGGCCCAATGGGCCGCCATGAGTTACGTTCGCGGAGATTTGAATGGCTTTTTTGATTCTGTCCATCGCCATCCAGGCGGGCCTCATCATCCACGTCATCAAGACGGGGCGGAACCAGATCTGGATCTGGGTTCTGGCGCTGCTGTCCTATCCGGGGATCATCGCCTACATTGCCGTGGAGATCATTCCGGACCTGTTCCGCAGCCGCACGGCTCAGCGGACCGCCCGCGGTTTCAAGAAGGCGATGGATCCAACCGTCGACCTCCGCCGTTACGAGAGCGAGGCTCGGCTGGCTGGCAACGTGTCCAGTCGTCAGCGCTATGCGGAGGAGCTCACTCGGCACGGCAGGTATGACGAAGCAATCGCACAATACCGCGAGGCGCTCACCGGCCTCTACGAGCACGATCCCAACCTGATGCTCGGGATCGCGCAGGCACAGTTCGCCAAGGGCGATGCGGCAGCCGCGCGTACCACTCTCGACGAGCTCATCCGCCTGAATCCGGACTTCCGCTCGCCACAGGGTCACCTGTTGTATGCGCGCGCGCTGGAAACTGAAGGCAACGTCACCAAGGCCCTGGAGGAGTACCAGGTACTGGCTCCTTCCTATCCCGGAGCCGAGGCCGCGGTGCGCTATGCGCAACTGCTGAAGTCACAAGGTCGCCGGGAGGAAGCGCAAAAGGTCGCACGCGAGCTGCTGGAGCAGGCGCGCATCGCGCCAGCCCACTATCGCAGAGCACAGAAATCCTGGTTGGACGCGGCGGAGCGGTTGATCTAACACCGCTTGCGACGACGGGAGGCAGCACCTAGTGCCAACCCCCCACAGGCTAACAGGGTCATCGCATCCATAGCGCCCCCTCCGCCGCCGCCCGAAGATCCGGCGCCGGTTGCGCTGGTGGTCGAACCGGTGGAGCCGCCGCTAGAACCACCACTGGTGCCTGTGCCGCCGCTGCCGCCGCCTGACCCACCGCCACCGGCTAGCGTCGAGCCGCCGGTGGCCGTCGGACTGACGCTCACCGTGGCCGACCCGGACTGGCTCGAGTCGGCTGCGGAAACGGCCGTCACGGTCACGGTGGTAGGCGCCGAAATCCCCGTCGGGGCGGTATAAACACCCGCCGCGGTAATCGTCCCAACAGACGAATTTCCACCGGCGACTGCGTTCACCTTCCATGTGACCGCTGTGTTCGACGTATTGGTCAATTGCGCGGTGAACGCCTGCGATGCCCCTGCAAGGAGTGTCACCGTCGCCGGAGTCACCGAAACATTGATAGGCAAGGCCGGAGCCGGACAAGCTCCCTTGTTGACTGTCGCCGGAGCAGAGGTCGTCGTCGTAGTCGAGCTGATAGTAACTTGAGCGGTGTCAGTCAGACCCGCATTGTCCGTAACGGTGACCTGCACCGTTATCGATCCTGACGATGGCGCGACCACAACTGCGCCCGCCGTGTTGGCTCCCTGTACCGGGACATTGGACGGGGCAACAACGCTCCAGGCGTAGGTAGCGATCGAGTGGCCGCAGGCGGCCGCGCTACCCGCCGCGGACAGGCTCACATTCTGGCCGGAACTCACCATAGTGGGGGCCTGGATCGCGGCAATCGGACGCAGTGCCGCCTTCAATGCTCCCGGTGCATTGGCCATGCCGGCACCACAGGTCTGCCTGGTGCAGTTGCATTCAGTCGTCTGCAAATCGGAGGAGCCCGTCGGGACATGGCAGTTGGGAATCGTCGTATCCGATGAGATGGGGAACGGTGCCGCGCCCTCCTTCAGACGCGCGATCAACTGCGGCGCGGTGAGGCCGCTATTGACGCTCACCATGAGGGCGGCAATGCCCGACACGATCGGCGCCGAAAAGCTGGTGCCCAGACTCGGATTGAGCTGGTCGGTATAACCGTTGATGGTGGGAGTCGTCGTACCGGCATTGCTGGTCGTATCGATCGGATACACGCAGGCGCCGCTGGTGTTCACGCAGTTACCCGCGGGCGCCGATAGCGCGACCTCGGGCCCCAGGCTGCTGAACCCAACCTTCGTGCCGACATTGCGCAGACCGGCGATACCGGCCACGCCCACACAGTTGGCCGGAGAATCCACCGGCCCGCCCTCGTTCCCCGCGGAGACGACAACCAGAACACCGACCGCCAGCACCTCGTTGATCACGATCTGCTCGGCGGAAGTGCACTTGCCCGTGCCACCCAGGCTCATGTTGATGATCTGGGCCGGATGGGTGTTGTCCGGCACACCGTCGACGTGCAGGCCGGCCGCCCACCGCATGCCGTCCAGAATGTCGGAGTCCAGGCCGCCGCACTTACCCAGCACCCGCACGGGCAGGAGCTTCGCTCCCCAGCTGATGCCGGCGACGCCGGTCGAGTTGTTGGCGATGGCACCGAGGATGCCGGCGGTACGGGTGCCGTGCCAGGAGCTGTCGCTGACCGTGCAATTCGAGAACTTGCTGGTGGCGACATCGGCCGAGGTTACCCAGTCGCCCGGATCGGAAGCGTCGGCATCCCGTCCATCGCCATCGTTGGCGACTACCGCATCGGTGACGAAATCGTAACCCGCGAGGAGCTTCGCGCCGCCCGCGGGCCCGAGGTCCGGATGGTCGAAGCGGATGCCTGTATCGAGGTCAGCGATGACGACGTCGGTGCGGCCGGTGGTGGTATCCCAGGCGGTGATCGCGTCGATCGCGGCCGGTTGATTGTTTTGTTCGTACCATTGGTTTGCAAAGAGCGGATCATTCGGCAAGGCATGGGGATAGCGCCGCTGGTCAACGTCAACTGACTCGACAGCCGGATCGGCACGCAGGCGGGCCAACACCGTCGCCGCACTCTCAGCCTGGCCCGGCGTGACCTGCATCACGTGCAGCCCGGATGTGATCCTGCGGGAGTTCCCTAGTGCCAGGCTGGAGCGCTGAGCGAGCGACTGAACATCGCGCACCGTGGCCTCGACCACCGACTGGGTTACGACCCCACGCGTCTGCGTCCGTGCCATCGCAGCAGTCGAGGCACGAAACTTCACCAGGAAACGCAGGGGCTCGGCCGAAGTGCCAGTGGGATGCGTCAGCACAGGGTTGGTTTCCCTGGAACCCGCGCTCGCAGTTGTGAACGCGAGAGAGAAGGCGGCGAGAACGCCGATCAGGCAGGAACGCAACGGACTCATGGCGCCAGCTCTCAACAGGTGTGTGGCAGAGATCGACACGTTGGCCACACCTTACCGTGTCCGGCAACAATGAACCCGTGTCGGCGTCAAGCAACGCTGCCCAACGCCGACATTTAACAATTGTCAGAGGTTATGACAGCGCGAGCTGTCAGTTATTGAGACGGCCGTCTCTTGACTGCGGCGGCCGGGACCTGCTGCGTGATGCAGTGGATGTTCCCGCCACCGAGAAGGACCTCTCGCGCCGGTACGCCGACGACCCGACGGTCGGCAAACACCCGCTTCAAACGCGCCAGCGCAGCCTTGTCGGTCCGTGTATCCAGCAGAGGCATGACAATACCGCCATTCGCGATGTAGAAGTTCACGTAACTTCCCGCCAGCCGTTCGCCTGCGCCGCGGGGCTTCGTGCCCTCGCGAGGTACGATGCCGGCAGCCTCCTTGGCGCTCAATGTGAGAGGGCCAGGCATTGGCAGCTTGATGACTTTCAAACGCTGGCCACGCGCGTCACGAGCGTCGCTCAACCGCTCCCATGCGTCCATTGAGATCGCATATTGCGGATCGCGCTTGTTGTCGGTCCAGGTGAGACAAACCTCACCGGGTCGCGCAAAACAGGCGAGATTGTCGATGTGCCCGTCCGTCTCGTCGTTGAAAACGCCTTTACCGAGCCAGATGATCGTCTCGACACCGAGGTAGTCGCGCAAATAACCTTCCAGGCGCTCACGGCTCAACAGTGGATTCCGGTTGATGTTGAGCAGACATTCCTCGGTCACGAGCGCGGTGCCCGCGCCGTCGACGTGGATCGCGCCACCCTCGTTGATGATAGGGGCCCGATAGCGATCGCGACCCTCGATCTCCAACACCTTGCGTGCCACGAGATCGTCCTGGTCCCACGGGAAATAGAGCCCGCCCTGCAGCCCACCCCAGGCATTGAAATGCCAATCGATGCCACGCAGGTTGCCGTGCCGATCCACTACGAAAGTGGGCCCGACATCGCGCATCCAGCAGTCGTCGTGCGACATCTCGATAACCCGGATCTTCGGATCGAGAAGCGCGCGAGCCACCTGGAACTCACTCGCACTCACACCGACGCTGACGGGCTCGAATTGGGCGATCGCCGCAGCCACGGCGGCGAAGGCATGTTGGGCCGGCCTCCCCGCCTCGCGCCAGTTATCAGGCCGCTCCGGCCATAGCATCCAGCAACCGGCATGCCGCTCGAACTCGGCCGGCATCCAGAAACCGTCAGAGGCGGGGGTCGTGCTCAGGGTCTGAGTCATTTCCGTAAGCGGCTGTGCTGGTAACCGTAGAACGCGTAGATCGCCATGCCGATGAATGTCCAGACGACCAGGCGGATCCAGGTCGGCACGCCCAAAGAGAGCGTCATCGCAAGGCAAACGACGGTTCCCAGAATACAGGTGAAAGGCGCCCACGGGACCCTGAACGGGCGAGGTGCGTCCGGCCGCCTTTTGCGCATCACGAGAACACCCGCACAGACCACCGCGAAGGCCAGCAGAATGCCGATCGAGATGAGGTCGGCGAGAACGTCGAGGGGAAATATGCCAGCGATCAGTGCGGCACCAACCCCGGTCCACAGGGTAGCGACGTGCGGTGTTTTGTAGCGCGGGTGACACCGACTCATCGACGGCGGCAGGAGTCCGTCATCGGCCATGGCCAGCAGAATACGCGGCTGTCCGAGCAGCGAGGTCAGAATGACCGACGTCATCCCAGCGATGATGCCGATCTTGACCAGTACGGCGAGCCAGCTGAGCTGCGGATGCGCGTCGAGAGCTGCCGCGACAGGCTCGTTCACGTCGAGCTTGGAGAACGGCACCATGCCGGTCATCACTGCCGACATACCAACATAGAGCACTGACGAGATGACCAGCGCGCCAAGGATGCCCAAGGGCAGGTCGCGCTGTGGGTTGCGCGCCTCGAGCGCCGTGGTGGATGCGGTGTCGAACCCGACATAAGAGAAAAAGATGATGGCCGCACCCTTCAAGACGCCGCTCCAGCCGAAATGCCCGAATTCGCCCGCGTTCGGCGGCACGTAGGGGTGCCAGTTGGACGTGTCCACGAACTGCAAGCCGGCGATCATGAAGATCACGATGATGCCGACCTTGAGAGTCACCATGAAGGTGTTGGCCGCGGCCGAGTGCGAGACGCCTATGTAGCAAACGTAGCTCATCGCCGCGACGATCAGAACCGCGGGCAGGTTGATCACGGCGTGTGTGAGGTACAGATGCCCCTTGGCGTCCTGTGCCACGGGCGCGTTGATCAGCTGCGGCGCCAAATGAAGATGATCGCCCAGCAGGTTCACGACGTATCCGGACCAGCTCACCGCCACCGCGGAGGCGGAGATACCGTATTCGAGCAGCAGGTTCCATCCGATGAACCACGCCAGCCCCTCACCGAGGGTCGCATAGGTATAGCTATAAGCACTGCCCGGGACGGGCAGGAAGGTAGCGAACTCCGCGTAACACAGCGCCGCAAGGCCGCTGCCAAACGCGGCTATCAGCAGAGAGATGGTGATGGCCGGGCCGGAGTGCTGCGCGGCGACGGTACCGGTGAGCACGAAAATGCCAGTGCCGATGGTGGCGCCCAGGCCGATCGAGGTGAGCGACCAGGCCGTGAGCACCTGCTTCAGTCGCTTGGCCCCGGACCGGTCGGCGGGATCGACAGGGCGCACGGCCAGCATTTGACGCAGAAATGGCGGCATCAAGACCCCTTTGATAGAGACTGTTGTTGGAAGCCGCAAGGGGCCAATTCGGTGGTACTCCCCGGTGGCTCTCTATATAAAAGCCCGCAGTCTCTCACAGGGGG
>DAITMW010000122.1:0-5365 GCA_036834945.1 Steroidobacteraceae bacterium | reverse complement strand
GCCGCTGTGCTAGCATTTCGGGTCCGGCGGCGCCCATCCGCAGCGCTCCCGAAGAAATTTTTCGGAGAATCCTCAATGTCCACGGCTGCACCCATGAAGGTCACGCCGCCCGCCCAGGGCGCCAAGATCACCATCCGCGACGGCAAGCTCGTTGTCCCCGACAATCCGATCATTCCCTTCATCGAGGGTGACGGAACGGGTCCGGATATCTGGCGCGCCAGCGTGCGGGTCATGGATGCGGCGGTACAGAAGGCCTATGGCGGCAAGCGCAAGCTGCATTGGATGGAAGTCTTCGCCGGCGAGAAGTCGAACAAGCTGTTCAATTCGTGGCTGCCGGATGAGACCGTTGCCGCCTGCCGTGAATATCTCGTTTCGATCAAGGGCCCCCTCACGACGCCCGTCGGCGGCGGCATCCGCTCCCTGAATGTCGCCCTGCGCCAGATGCTGGACCTCTACGTCTGCCTGCGCCCGGTGCGCTGGTTCAAGGGCGTGCCCTCCCCGGTGAAGCACCCCGAGAAAGTCGACATGGTGATCTTCCGTGAGAACACGGAGGACATCTACGCCGGCATCGAGTTCGAGGCCGGCACGGAGGAAAACAAGAAGTTCCTCGACCTGTTCAAGCAGGCCTTCCCGAAGTCGTACGCCAAGATCCGCTTCCCCGACTCCTCCGGCATCGGCATCAAGCCCGTCTCGAAGGAAGGCTCGGAGCGCCTCATCCGCTCGGCGATCGAGTACGCCGTGCAGAACAAGCGCAAGAGCGTCACGCTGGTTCACAAGGGCAACATCCAGAAGTTCACCGAAGGCGCGTTCCGCAATTGGGGCTATCAGCTCGCGGAGCGCGAGTTCGGCGCGCAGACCTACACCTGGGAACAGTGGGAGCGCACCAAGGCCGCGAAGGGCGAAAAAGATGCCAATGCGGAGATGGACGCCGCGAAGAAGGCCGGCAAAGTCATCATCAAGGATGCGATCGCCGACATCGCGCTCCAACAGGTGCTCACCCGTTCCGATGAGTTCGACGTCATCGCGACACTCAACCTCAACGGCGACTACATCTCGGACGCCCTCGCCGCGCAGGTGGGCGGTATCGGCATCGCCCCCGGCGGCAACATCAACTACAAGACCGGTCACGCGGTATTCGAAGCGACTCACGGCACGGCGCCGAAGTACGCCAACCTCGACAAGGTCAACCCCGGCTCGGTCATCCTGTCGGGCGAGATGATGTTGCGTTATATGGGTTGGTACGAGGCCGCCGACGCCATCATCGGCGCCATGGACAAGACGATCGGCGAAAAGGTGGTCACTTATGACTTCGCGCGCCTGATGGACGGCGCGAAGGAAGTGTCGACGACCATCTTCGGCGATACGCTGATCCGCAACCTGTAGTGAGCGACAAGCCCGACACGAGAGTCCTCGAGTGGGCGCGGAAGGTGCAGGCCATTGCGCAAAATGGCCTGCTCTTCACCCAGGACTCGTTCGAGCGCGATCGCTATACGCAGCTCAAGGAGCTTGCGGACTCGATCCTGGCCGTCGAGCTCGACATTCCGCTCGGCTCTGCCAGGGCTCTTTGGAACAAGGAAGACGGTTACGCGACGCCCAAGGTGGACGTCCGCGGCGGCGTGTTCGACGGCGACAAGGTCCTCCTGGTCCGCGAGAGGTCCGATGGCAAATGGACTTTGCCCGGCGGCTGGGTCGATGTGAACGACGCGCCATCGGAGGCGGTGGTGCGCGAGATCTGGGAAGAGTCGGGCTACACGGCCAAGGCCCTCAAGCTCGCCATGCTGGTCGACAGGAACCGGCACCCTCACCCACCGTCGGTCTATCACATCTACAAGCTGTTCTTCCTGTGCGAGCGCACCGGTGGCGCCCCCAAGCTCAGCAATGAAACCGATGGCGTCGACTTCTTTCCCGTGCGCTCGCTACCCGAGCTTTCCACGGGCCGCGCCTTGAGCTCGCAGATCGAGCGGCTCTACGAACATCAGCTCAACCGCGCGTTACCGACCGACTTCGATTGATACCGCCTGCACCGCTATTTCCTCTGCCGCAGATGCTCGTCCATGTAAGCTCGCAGTAGGGCGTTGATCTGCGTCTGGTAACCCGCACCCCCGATGCACGCCACAGAGTAATGACGGCATCCCCCGCCGACTGGCAAAAGTTGCGGGTTTATGCAGAAATGCGCGCATGACAGCCGCGCCGCAAGACATCACGCCACTGCCGTCAACCATGACGCATGTCTGCGCGAGAGAAATCGCGGACGAATTCGTGCGTTACAACGCCGAATTCCGCGCGATCACACGACGAGCGCCAGTGCGGTTTGATACGCGCGACCACAAGGCAAGCCAACGCGACGCAGTCGAGCGCATCGAGCTCTATGATCGATTCGTAAACCGAACGGTAGCCGAGCTGCGCACCAAGCTGGGCGAGCAGGCGTTGGATAGAAAGCTCTGGGAGCAGATCAAGGAAGCCTTCCCGGCCGAGATTGCGAGCCTCCCCGATCCCGAATTCGCCAAAACCTTCTTCAGCTCCACCACGAGGAGGCTGTTCGGAACCATCGGGGTGGCGCCGGAAATCGAGTTCGTCGCGACGGACATGGATCCGCTGGCGAGCATCACGTCCCCTGTTGGAACCAACACCTACCCGAACCACGGCTCACTGGCCCTGTTGTTCGAGGACGTCCTGGGAGATGTGCGCTTTCGCTCACGTTGGAAAGACCTCGACAAGAGCATCCTGTACGTAGCGAATGAAGTGACCGCGCACTTGCACGCGCTGAACGAGCGGCGCCCGGTTCAGCGGGTCGAGATGATCCGACCCGTGTTCTACCAGGTCACCCGCGCCTATCTCGTGGGCCGCGTCGTCGGGCAAGGATTTCTGATCCCCCTGGTGATTGCGCTCAAGAACACCGACGAAGGCATTCTGGTCGACGCCGTCATGCTTTCGGAGGGCGACGTCAGCATCGTTTTCAGCTTCACCCGTTCTTACTTCCATGTAGACCTGGAGCGTGTCGGCGAAGCGGTGTTGTTCCTGAAGTCCATTCTTCCCGTGAAACCGGTGAGTGAGCTGTTCACGGTCCTGGGCCGGGCCAGGCAGGGCAAAGCCGAGCGCTGGCGCGAGATCATGCAACACCTCGAGCACACCAGGGATCAGTTCGTGCACGCCGCCGGCGAGCGCGGCCTCGTGATGGTGTGCTTCACCCTGCCCTCGTTCGATGTCGTCTTCAAAGTGATCCGCGACCGGTTCCCGTATCCGAAGAACGTGCTGCGCGAAGAGGTGATGGCCAAATACCAGCTGGTCTTCAAGCACGATCGCGCCGGGCGCCTGGTCGATGCCCAGGAATTCAGACGGCTGCGGTTCCCGCGGGAATTGTTCGCTCCCGAGCTGTTGCAGGAATTACTGAGCGAAACCGCCACGACGGTACGCGAGGACGGCCCGAACCTCGTGTTTGATCACATGTACGTCGAGCGGAGGATGACGCCCCTGAATCTCTACCTGCGCTCGGCCTCGGAGCCGGCCTGCGAGCGAGCCGTGCTCGACTACGGACAATGTATCCGCGATCTCGCCTATACCAACATCTTCGCTGGCGACCTGTTATTGAAGAACTTCGGCGTCACGCGGCACGGACGCGTCATCTTTTATGACTATGATGAGCTGTGCGCCGTCACCGACTGTCACTTCCGCGATCTGCCTCAGGCTACCAATCTCGAGGACGAGATGCGCGGGGAAGCCTGGTTCTACGTCGGCGACAACGACATATTCCCAGAAACCTTCATCCGCTTCCTGGCCTTCACCGACGCGCAGAAGGCGGCCTTGCTGAGAGTGCATGGCGAGATCTTGACCGCGCAATTCTGGCGCCACTTACAACACCGCCTCAGGGAGGGCGATGTCCTGGAAGTGCTGCCCTACCATCCGCATCGGATCAACGGCGCAGCAACCAGGTGAGCAGTGAGATCACCAGGCTCACGAGCAGCATGGTGGTGAGCGGGAAAAAGAACTTGAACCCGGGCCGGTCGATGACAATGTCGCCCGGAAGATGAAACAGGGGCATGCGCCGCAACCAGGGCCACATGAGGCCGGCGACGATCAGCACCGTCCCCAGGATGATCAGGACCCGGTTCATCCTACTCCGCCACGACCAGTGCCTGCTTCACATCGTCCAACAGGTCGTCGACGTCCTCCAACCCGATCGACAGGCGCACGGTGCCCTCGGTGAGCCCTGAGGCCTTGTACTGATCCGCCGTGAGATCCCGTCCACCCATCATCTGAGGCGCCACGACGAGCGACTCCGTGGACCCCAGGCTGGCGGTGAGCGCAAACAATTTCAGCGCATCGGAAAAGCGCGCACCGGCCTCGGCGCCGCCCTTGAGATCAAAGCTGACAATCGTGCCGAAGTCTTTCATCTGCTCACGCGCCAGGGCATGTTGGGGATGACCCGGCAGGCCCGGGTAGTGCACGCGCGCCACCGCCGGATGCGCCGCCAACAGCTCCGCGACCTTCATTGCACTGGCGGATTGCTCCTTGTAGCGCACGAAGTAGGTCTTCAACCCGCGGAGAATGAGGAACGCCGCATGGGGATCGAGCATCCCGCCGAGGGCTCCGAAGTCGTTCCGCATGCCACGAATGAGATCGCTGCGGCCGATCACCGCGCCACCCATGACATCGCCGGCACCGGAGGCGTACTTCGTCAGGCTATGCAGGAAGATGTCGATGTCGTACTCGCCGTGCTGGTGAAAGCCGGCAAAGGTGTTGTCCATGACAGTGAGCGCACCCGCTGCCTTGGCGAGCCGGGTCAGGGCCTTGATGTCGGCAATCTTCGTGACCGGATTCGTCGGACTCTCGAAGACGACCAACCGGGTCTGATGCGCTGTCAGGGCCCGCTCGACTCCGGCGATATCCTCGATCGAGATCATCGTGTGCGTCACCCCGAACCGGCCGAGCAGGCGGCGGATGAGATAACGCGTGGGATTGTAGGTCTCGATGAAGCAAAGCACGTGATCGCCCTGCTTCGTCAACGCCAGCAGCGTCTGCGAGATGGCACCGACCCCGGACGATGTCACCAGGCACTCTTCGCGTCCCTGCAGCTCGGCCAGCAGCAGCTCCAACTGCCGCGTCGTGGGATTGGAAGCCCGCGTGTAGAAAAAGCCGGGCCGCTCGCCACGGAAATAGCGCTCCGTCTCCTCCAGTGAGTCGAACTCGAACTTGACCGTCTGGTAGATGGGCGCGACGACCGAATGATTGTCAGGGGGCAGCTCAACCGATGGGGGATGGTTGACGCGTGTGGGTTTTTTCATCAAGCACCCGCTCTGCCGATTCGTGCCGCGAAAGCATTGATGCGCAGCACGGCTTCGTCAAGCGTGGCGTCACGCTTGGCGAT
>DAITMW010000121.1:5039-19288 GCA_036834945.1 Steroidobacteraceae bacterium | reverse complement strand
TCACTATTCGCGGCTCGCCCGTCTCTATTACTGAGTGGGCGTGTTGCCGCAGGTCACCTTCGAGACATCCCCCGGAGAGCAGCCCCGAGGAGTCGCCGTTCGCGGCGATCAGCATGAGCGCGCCGGGCTTGCGGTAGGTGGATCCGGCCGTGTGCACGAGGATGCCGACCGCCAGGGCGTTGCCTGCGGCGCGCTCACGGTCGAACAGGGGAAGAAGAGGGCCTAGTAGTGATTCCACGAGCTTTCCATTATGCCAGTCTCGCTCCGACAGCGGTTACGCCGGTCGCCCCGCGTCGCTCCGGTCATACCTCGCCTTGCGGTCCGAGCGTCTCCCCTAAGGGAGATACCTTTGTATTTCCACGCACCGTTTAATTACACCCATGGTGAATAAAGCGGGATTGCTGGCTCCACCGCCGGCCGTACAGCAGTCGGCAGCAGACCCGGTAGCACCTCGCAAGCGCCGTGGCCGCGGGCGTCCGTCCGCCGAGAATTCCGAGGACGTCCGGAAGAAGTTGCTGGACGCGGCACGCGAGCTCTTCCCGCGCTACGGCTACCGTGGCGTCTCGAGCCGCCAGATCGGCGCCGCCGCTGGCGTGAACTTCGCCATGATCCGCTATTACTTCGGCGGCAAGCCGGGCCTTTACCGCGAAATGCTCCAGGGCGTCATGCAGCCGGCCCGCAAGACACTCGACGCCATGAGTGAGCCCCCGAATTCACCGGAGCAAATCACTCAAGTGCTGGAGAACATCACGCGCTCCTGGGCCGCGAATCCCTGGGTCGCCGGTTTCGTGGTGCGCGAGGTTCTCGCTCCCGACGGTCCGATGCGTGCGATGTTTCTGAGAGAGTTTCCCGAGCGCCTGACGCCGATGGTCGAACGCCTGGTGGAAGGGGAGATCGCCGCCGGAAAACTGCGTGCCGATCTCGATCCACGCATGCTCGTGTTGTCAATCGTGAGCCTTGCCATTTTTCCGTTTCTGACGCTCCCGCTCACGACCCGGGTGTTTGGGGTCCGTAGCGACGAGGAGTTCGTGGGGCGCTTCCTGCGGCATACGGCGGATCTGCTGACCCGGGGAGTCGGTCCCGGACCGGTGCCGACAACGCTTCCGGCGTCGCTCCCGGCCTGAGATCGGGACTGAGAGCCTGCGCCCGCTTTCGCGGGCATGTTCTATTGCAAAATCATATAAATGATATCGCGCGCGCCGCGAATATCAGCATTGCGTGCGCTCGAGCTCGTCAGTAGAGTCGCACGGCCTTTTTTTCGGAAAAACTCACTGCGATGGCCAATAACGATCCCTGGGTCGTGCACAAATTCGGGGGGTCGAGCGTTGCTGACGCCGACTGCTTCCGCCGTGTCGCGGCTATTCTCGATTCCCTCCCGGCCCCGCGGCTGGGCGTCGTGCTTTCGGCATGCCGGGGCGTTACCGATGCGCTGCTGCGGCTCGTCTCCCTGGCTGAGCGTCAGGACGACAGCTATCGCTCCGAAATCGGCGCGCTCCGGACCCGCCACGCGACGATCGCCGAGACTCTGTTGACGCCCGAGTCGGCTCGACTGTACCTGGCGGGCTTTGACCGCGACTGCCACGATCTGGAGGGGATCCTCCACACGGTGAAACTGACGCGTGAGGCTGCGAGCAACGTTGTCGATCTCATCGCCGGTTACGGCGAGATCTGGTCGACGAAGCTGTTTCACCGCTTCCTGGAAGAACGCGGTAGCCGGCGCGGTCCGGTGCAATGGGTCGACGCCCGGCGTGTCGTCGTCGTCGAGTGGGGGCCGCTCGGACCGGGGATCCAATGGGGAGAGTCGCGCGAGAATCTCAGGGACCTCGTGGACCGGGACTTCAAGGGCACCCTGGTCATCACCGGTTTCATCGCATCCAAGCGCAACGGTGTGCAGACCACCCTCGGCCGCAACGGAAGCGACTTCTCCGGCTCCATCTTCGGCGCTCTGCTGGATGCCTCCGAAATCGTGATCTGGACCGACGTCGACGGAGTGTTGTCGGCCGATCCGCGGCGCGTGTCGGACGCGACTGTCATCGACTCGCTGTCGTACAACGAGGCCATGGAGCTCGCCTACTTCGGCGCGAAGGTCATTCATCCGCAGACGATGGCCCCGGCCGTCGGAGGCAGCATCCCGATCTGGATCCGCAACACGTTCGCGCCCGAAAAAATCGGAACGCTCATTTGCGCGGCGCCGAAGTCATCGTTGCCGGTGAAGGGCATCACGACGATCGAGCGCGTCGCGCTGATCAACCTGGAAGGCGCGGGCATGATCGGTGTGCCGGGCACGGCACATCGCCTGTTTGGCGCCCTGCGCGAGGAAAACATTTCCGTCATCCTCATTTCGCAGGGCAGCTCGGAGCATTCCATCTGCTGCGCCATCCCGCAGGAGCAGGCGGAGCGCGCCGCTGCCATCGTCCGTCACGCGTTCGAGCGCGAGCTGAAGGAAGGGCAGATCCAGAACGTCGACATCGATCCGGATTTGTCCATCCTGGCCGTCGTCGGCGATGGGATGGCAGGCACCCCCGGTGTCTCGGGCAAAGTGTTCAACGCCCTCGGCACCTCGAACGTCAACGTGCGGGCGATAGCGCAGGGTGCGTCGGAGCGCAACATATCGGTCGTGGTGGAAGGAAAGCATGCGACACGCGCGTTGCGAGCCGTTCACGCCGGCCTCTATCTCTCGCCCAACACGATTTCGATCGGCCTCATCGGTCCCGGCACCGTCGGCCGGGTGATGTTGGAGCAGCTCGCGTCGCAGCGAGTGCGTCTGCTCGAGCAGTTCAAGCTCGACCTGCGCATCCGTGGCCTGCTCGGCACGAAGCGCATGCTGCTGTCGGACGGCGGGTTGGATCTGCGCCATTGGCGCGCGCAGTACGAGGAGAGCCCGACCGCCGCCGATCTGAAGCGATTCGTCGATCACGTGCACGTCGACTATCTGCCGCACACCGTGCTGCTCGATTGCACGGCGAGCTCCGAAGTCGCGAGCCACTATCCCGAGTGGCTGGAAGCGGGCATCCACATCGTCACGCCCAACAAAAAGGCCAACAGCGCGGACCTGGCGTTCTACCGCCGGCTACGCGAAGCGCGTCACAACGGCTCCTCACACTATCTCTACGAGGCGACGGTCGGCGCCGGCCTGCCGGTCGTGCAGACGCTGCGCGATCTGCGTGAGACCGGCGATGAAGTGCTCAGTGTCGAGGGTATTTTCTCCGGCACCCTGGCGTATCTGTTCAACGTGTACGACGGCAAGAAGCCGTTTTCTGACATCGTGCGTGATGCCCGGCAGCGTGGGTACACAGAACCGGATCCGCGCGACGATCTGTCGGGCACGGACGTCGCCCGCAAGCTCATCATCCTGGGTCGCGAGATGGGACTGAATCTGGAGATGTCGGACGTCAAGGTCGAGAGTCTCGTACCGGCCGGGCTCGAGACGGGCTCGATCGACGAGTTCATGACCCGTCTCCCGCAGCACGACGCAGCGATGCGTCAGCGTTATGAGAATGCGCGGGCCCGCGGTAACGTGTTGCGTTATGTCGCGAAGGTGACGGCCGACGGACACGCGACGGTGGGACTGGTCGAGCTGGATGCCAAACACGCGTTCGCCAACATCGCCTTGACGGACAACGTCGTCCGTTATGCGACCCACCGCTACTGCGACAATCCGCTGATCGTGCAAGGTCCGGGCGCGGGTCCGGAGGTCACGGCGGGTGGGGTGTTCGCGGATCTTCTGCGAGTGGCGGCGTATCTGGGAGCCAGGCTGTGAACCAAGAGCGTGCAACAGCCTTCGCGCCAGCCTCCATCGGCAATGTCGCGATCGGGTTCGACATTCTGGGTCTCGCCGTCGGAGCGTTGGGCGATCGAGTTACGGTCAGCCGTCGTGCCGAGCCCGGCGTGCGTATCACCGCCATACGCGGTGTCGCCAAAGATCTACCCTTGGAGGCCGCGCGCAACACGGCAGGGCGTGCCTTGCTCGCCATGCAGGAAGCGCTCAATCCGGGCTTCGGTTTCGAGATGGAAATCGAGAAGGGCATCGCGCTGGGGTCCGGGCTCGGCGGCTCGGCGGCTTCCGCCGTCGGGGCGGTCGTGGCGGCAAATGCGTTATTGCCACGGCCCTGCACGAAGCTCGAGCTGCTGAAGTTCGCCATGCAGGGTGAAAAGGTCGCGAGCGGCTCCCTTCATGTCGACAACATCGCGCCTTCCTTGTTCGGCGGGCTCGTTCTGACGGTCGGCATCGACAATCCGCGGGTCAAGCAGATCCCGGTGCCGGCGGGCATCAAGTCCGTCATCGTCCATCCGCACATGTTTCTGTCGACCAAGCAGGCGCGGGCCATCCTGAAGCGCTCCGTGGAGCTGTCGGACTTCGTGTGGCAGACCGCGAACCTGGCGGGGTTCATCTCGGGCTGCTACACGAACGATCTCGACCTGATCCGGGATTCTTTCCAGGACGTGGTCATCGAGCCGCAACGCCAGGCGTTGATTCCTGGATTCAACGACGTACGTCAGGCCGCGATGCAGGCAGGTGCGCTAGGCTGCTCCATCTCGGGCGCGGGTCCTACAATGTTCGCGTGGGCCCAGGCGGAGCATGCGGCGGCTGTGCTGGCCACCATGCGACGCGAGTTCGGCAAGCAGTCCATCGCCATCGACGAATGGGTGGTGGACGCGCAGTCGGCGGGCGCCTGCCTGGTTTGAGCGACAAGTGAGCTTTGCGGCGATGGAATTTACGAGCACTCGTGACTCTGCCCATACGGCTGGCTTCGCGGCGGCCCTCCTGCAGGGGCTGGCGCCTGATGGTGGCCTGTACGTGCCGCGAACGTGGCCCACGGTCGGACCCGAGGGCTTTGGTAAGGAGAGCGACCTTCCCGGGGTGGCGACCCACCTGGTGACTCCGTTCGCCGCGGGCGACGCGCTCCAGCCCTTGCTGCCGGCCATTACGAGCGATGCTTTCAACTTCCCGGCTCCCCTGGTTCCCCTGGGCGACAGCGGACGTTTGTCCGTGTTGGAGCTCTTCCATGGGCCGACGGCGGCGTTCAAGGATTTTGGCGCCCGTTTCCTCGCGGCGTGCATGGCCCGGCTGCGCAAGCCGGAGCAGCGGCCTCTGACGATTCTCGTGGCCACCTCCGGCGACACCGGCGGCGCGGTGGCGGCGGCGTTCCACGGCCGTCCCGGCATCGAGGTCGGCGTCCTGTTCCCCAAGGGCCTGGTATCCCCGACCCAGGAGCGCCAGCTCACCTGTTGGGGCGGGAATGTGAAGTCATTTGCCGTGCGCGGCACGTTCGACGACTGCCAGCGCATGGTGAAGGAGGCGTTTCTCGATCCGCAGTTGCGCTCACAGACCGAGCTGTCGTCGGCCAACAGCATCAATCTGGGCCGCTTGCTGCCGCAGGCGGTTTATTACGCCGCGACGAGTCTCGCGATCTGGCGGCGATACGGCGAGCCGGCGTCGTTCGTCGTCCCGAGTGGCAACCTCGGCAACGTGGCTGCCTGTCTCTGGGCGCGCAAGGTCGGACTGCCAATCGGTGAGATCGTGCTGGCCCACAACGCCAACCGGACGGTGCCTGATTATCTCGAGAGCGGTGAGTGGAAGCCCCGATCGAGCATCGCAACCTTGGCCTCGGCAATGGATGTAGGTAACCCGAGCAACATGGAGCGTCTGCGTGCGTTATTCCCCGAAGCGGGTGCCATGCGCGGCGCGGTGAGTGCGTTTACTGTGAATGACGACGCCATCAGGGCCCGCATCCGGGCCGGCTTCGAGCAGTTTGGACAGGTCTGGTGCCCGCATACGGCGACAGGCGCCGAGGCCTTCGAGAGGTTATCCTCTGCCCGACACGGAACGCCCAAGCAACAGGGCCGGTGGGTTGTTGTTGCCACCGCGCACCCGGCAAAATTCCGTGAGATCGTCGAGCCCCTCATCGGCCGCCCGATCCCGGTACCCGAGACGCTGGCGAAATTGTTCGCACGGCAGACGGAGTGCACCGAGATCGAGGCGAACCTGGGGGCGTTGCGTGCCGCTCTCGGCCCGAGGAGTTCGTCTTGGAAGAACTGAGCAATCTTCCACCCACCGCGTGGGCGCTGATCATTGGCGCCGCCGCTCTGGGCTTCGCGATATCGTGGCTATGGCGCTGGTACCGGCACTACGCCGCGCGTAAGGTCCTACGCGCCGCCGTGACGGCCGCCGGGTCGGACCATCTCGTCGACATGCTGGTACCGGATGGCATGGGCGGCGGCTTTCACGTGGACTTCCTGCTGCTGACCGCCCGCGGGATCCTGGTCGTGGATCTGCGTGACGTGCAGGGCAACATCTTCGGTGGCGACCAGATGGCCGACTGGACCGTGATGGACGGTCCGCGCCGGTTCACCTTCACCAATCCGCAAAGCTCGCTTTACGACCGCATCGCGGCGGTCAAGGCCGTCGCCGGTGAAGTGCCCGTCGAGGGACGGATCGTCTTCACCCGGCGGGGCAAATTCCCCAAAGGCCTGCCGAAGTGGACCCTCATGGTCGACTCCCTGCGCGCCGAGTTTCCGTCAGCCGACTACGACTCGACCGCTGCCAGCCGCTACAACGACTCGTGGTCGCGTCTGAAGGGCGCGGTCAAGCCGAGTTACATGGCGCACATGCGATAGGGCGCCAGCCCACCGTTCGCGGTAGGGGCGCTAGCCTACCGTCCGCGCGTGATCCGCCAACACCAGCGACACGCACGCTGTCAGCTTCTTCGCGTAGTCGATGTGCAGGAATTCGTTCGGTCCATGCGCGTTGGCGTGCGGACCTAACACTCCGGTGATGAAGAACTGTGTGCGCGGAAAGCGAGCGCCCAACATCCCCATGAACGGAATCGAGCCGCCACAGCCGATGTTGACCGCATCGCGCCCGTAGACTGCCTGCGACGCGCGTGTGATCGACTCCTCCAGCCAGGGCGCGAACGCCGGTGCATTCCAACCCGCGGCGCCGCCATCGGATTCGAATTTCACCCGTGCGCCGTAGGGTGGATCGCGCTCGAGTGTCTCGCGCAGCGCCTTGCTGGCTTTGGCCGGGTCGGTGGTCGGCGCGAGGCGCAACGACAGCTTGAAAGAGAGCTCAGGCAGTAACACGTTGCCGGCGGAGGCGACGGCTGGCAGGCCGTCGGCTCCTGTCACCGCGAGCGTCGCCCGCCAGGTGCTGTTGATGATGAGTTCCGTCGGATCGTTGGAAAGGGCCTTGACGCCCTGGACCCACGGCATCTTGCCCGCCACGCTGTCACCGAGCACTTGCGCGGCGGCGGTGATCTGGGCACGGCGATCCTTGGGGATGCTGGCCTGCAGCTCTTCCAACAGCAGGTCGCCGGTGACCGGGTTCTCGATGCGGGCGAGGAGTTGCTCGACGATGCGGAACGGTGTTGGGACGATTCCCGTCGACATTCCTGAATGCACGCCTTCAGTCAACACCTGCACGCGCAATCGCCCGGTGATATTCCCGCGTAAGGATGTCGTGCACCACACCTGGTCGTAATTGCCGCACTCCGCATCGAGGCATACGACGAGCGAAGGGTCACCAATACTGTCGCCCAACGCATCGAGGTGAGCGGGCAGGTCGACGCTGCCGCTTTCCTCACACGCTTCGATGAGCAACACGCAGCGGGGCAGGGCGACTTTTTGCGCTTGCAGGGCTGCGATCGCGGTCAATGAGCTGAACACCGCGTAGCCGTCATCGGCGGCGCCGCGGCCGTACAGCTTTCCATCGCGCACGACCGGCTCCCAGGGGCCGAGCCCCGGGTGCCAGCCCGTGAATTCGGGCTGCTTATCGAGATGGCCGTACAACAGAACGGAGCCGGGCAGCTCGCCGGGCACATCGACGAGCAACAGGGGAGTCCGGCCGGCCAGCCGCTTGATCTCGACCTTCATGCCCCGGACCGGCTGGGCGCGGCACCAGTCCGCCATCAGTTGGATCGCCGCGTCCATGTAGCCGTGAGCCTCCCATTGCGGGTCGAACATGGGCGATTTGTTGGGAATGCGGACATACGCGGTGAGGCGCTCGACAATCGACTCGTCCCAGACTTTGTTCACCGCTGCGCGCAGCTTCTCGAGATCCATGTTGCGTCTCCTGAAGGTTCAAAGGGAGGGCAGCCCGAACAGCGCCCGGGTCGCGGCGGTGCTCGAGCTTGTCAGCGTGGTGACGGGCTCTTCCCGAGCACGAGCGACCACAGCGGCGATATGCGGAAGATACGCCGGCTCGTTCCTGCGCGAGGATGGCTTCGGATGCAGGTCGCGCGGGAGCAGATACGGTCCGTCCGTTTCCAGGAGCAGGCGGTCTGCGGGAATCTCCCGCATCAAGGGGAGCAGATGGGCGCCACGCCGCTCGTCGCAGATCCATCCGGTAATGCCGATGGCGAAACCGAGCTCGAGATAAGCCGTGAGCTCCGAAGCGCCGCTGGTGAAGCAGTGGGTCACTCCACCTTTGGTCAGTGCCTTGCGGTGCTCCTTCAGGATCGCGAGGAAATCCTCGTGCGCATCCCGTTGGTGCAGGAACACCGGCTTACCTACCCGGGCCGCGAGTTCGAGCTGACGGTGGAATGCCTGCTGCTGAACCGGTCGGGGTGAGAAGTCGCGGAAGTAGTCGAGGCCACATTCACCGGCGGCGACGACTTCAGGCTGCCGCGCGAGCTCCTCGAGCTCGCTCAGCGCGTCCGCGGTCAGTTCCGTCGCGTGATGAGGGTGGACGCCCGCCGTCGCGAACAGCTCCCTCGGACGGGTGCGGGCAAGCTCAATCGCCTTGCGTGTGCCCTCGAGGCTCGCGCCGGTGACGATCATCTGAATGACCCCTGCATCTTTCGCGCGCTCAATGACCGCGTCCCGGTCACCGTCATAGCTGTCGTGACCGAGATTGATTCCGATATCTATGAGCGTAAGCGCGGCAGTAGAGGGGTGGGGTATGGTATGGTTCGGCATGCTCTGGCGCCATTCTACTGGACGCGGATTTCCCAAAAAATGTGCGTTGAAAAAGGGCGCAGCAGGTCTGTTCTACCGTGGTGGACCGCCGCGGTATGGGTGCTGGCGGTTATAGCCCCGGTACGGGCCGCGGACACTCATTGGCTCGACGTTGAGAGCCGCATTCAGTACGGCTACTTCACCGAAGACCAACGCGCTCTGCGAACCCTCGTCGAATCACTCGGTACAGGTGATTCTCACGACGCGCTCAAGAGCTACTACGCAGGTCTGCTGGCGTACCGTCAGACGGAGCTTGCGGAGGCTCAGACGGACAAACTTCCAACGGCCGCCCGCAAGAACGACCGCAGTAAAAATGAGGCGCGGCAGATGGTCGAGCGTTGCATCAGCTCCCTCGATCACGCGCTCGACGCGCAAAAAGACTTTGCCGACGCCTTCGCGCTGCAGTCGGCCTGCCTCGAGCGGCAGGCCGAGCTGAGCACGTGGCGGGCCCCGTTCGCCGGCCCCAAGAGCGCCAGCCAGATGCGCAAGGCGCTGCAGATCGCTCCAAAGAATCCGCGCGTGCTGTTACTGGACGCGGTGAGCGACTACGAGCATCCGCGAACCGCGGAAGGTCCGCGATCCTGCGAGAAGTTCAAGAACACCGCTGCCGTGTTCGAAACGGAGCGCGCCAACGTCGACCAGGTACCCGGCTGGGGGGCCGCCGAGGCTTACACCTGGCTCGGGCGGTGTTATCTCAAGAACGGGGATGCCGTGCCGGCACGTGACGCGTTGGAACGCGCGTTGCTGATCGCGCCGGAGTTCGGCCAGGCGAAGAGGTTGCTGTCGAGCATAACATCGGGTTGAATGGAGACCTGTCAGGCAGGTCCAGACACGCTAGCTTGGAGGGTCGCGCGATGAATGTCCCCCAACCCGTTACACCGCCATCTATGCCGGATCTCGGTCTGCGCGTGATCTACATGCTCCTGTTCGCCGTAGTGTTCTGGGCGCTCTGCTGGATTCTGCTGGCGACGACCGTGGTGCAACTCATCGTACGGCTTCTGAACGGCCGCGCGAATCCGGACCTCACCCGCTTCGGTGCATCGCTCGCGCGCTACGCACGCCAGGTCATCGAATTTCTGACATTTGTCACCGAGCTGGCGCCTTTTCCGTTCGCGGCGTGGCCGGCCGAAAGCTGAAGCGAACGTTCGCAGCGCCTGTCCGACACGCGTGACCGGGCCATGCGGCGCCCGGCATGCTATCGTTGCGGTCGTCCCCAGTACTCGCGGCTGAAGAAACGGAATCGTGCCGATGCCTCCTGATACTGACAAGAAACTGCTGTTGGAACAGCTGCGGATCGATCCTGCCAGTCGGGAGGATCATGTCGACTCCGGGCGCGGCCGGTGGAGAGCCATCGGTGTTGCTATAGCCGTCGTCGCGCTGGTCGCGGCGGGTGTCGGCTACTTCATGCTGCGGGGTCATCGTTTCGAGGTCGAGGCGGCCACAGCGGCACCGCCCGCGACGGCAGCCGGTCCCACCGCGATCCTGCAAGCGACAGGCTATGTGACAGCCCGGAGACAGGCCACGGTATCAGCGCAGATCACGGGCGCTCTGACCGAGGTTCTGATCGAGGAGGGCGAGCGTGTGACGGCCGGTCAGGTGTTGGCCCGGTTGGATGACACCGCGCAGCGCGCCGCGCTGGCGCAGAGCGCGGCGCAGGTCCAGGCTGCCCAGGCGCTCCTGGTGCAGTACCAGGCGCAGCTCGAGCAGGCGCGTCGCGATCTGAAGCGCAATCAGGACCTCATCGACCGCCACCTCGTCTCGCAGCAGGCGCTCGAGACGGCTGGAACCCAGGTACAGACGCTCGAGGCGCAGGTGGCCTCACAACACAAACAGGTCGAGTTGACGCAGGCCGCCCAGCGCGGCGCACAGGTGCAACTCGACTACACCACTATACGAGCGCCGTTTTCGGGCGTCGTGACCGCCAAAGCGGCCCAGAGAGGGGAGATCGTCTCGCCGATCTCGGCTGGGGGTGGGTTCACCCGCACCGGGGTTGGCACCATTGTCGATATGGATTCGCTGGAGATCGAAGTCGACGTCAACGAGGCGTACATCCATCGTGTGCACGCCGACCAACCGACGGAGGCTGTGCTCGATGCCTACCCGGATTGGACCATCCCATCGCACGTGATCGCCATCGTGCCCACCGCGGATCGCAGTAAGGCCACGGTGAAAGTCCGGGTGGCCATCGAGCAGAAGGATCCGCGCATCCTCCCCGATATGGGGGTGCGTGTGTCGTTCCTCGAAGAGGCGAAGAAGGGTGGTTCTGAGGCCGATGCGTCGGCGCCGCCGGCGGGCGTGCTCGTGCCGTCCGGCGCGATCGTCGAGCGCGACGGGCACAGCACAGTGTTCACAATCGACGGTGATCATGCCCGGGCGGTGACCGTAACGCCGGGCCAGACATATGGAGACCTGCGCCTGGTGCAGGGACTGACTAACGGTGCGCGCGTCGTTCGGGCTCCGCCGTCCGACATGACGGATGGAGCACGCGTCGTCGTCAACAAACAGTGAGGGCTGGACATGACCGTTCTTGTCGAGATCCGCAAGCTGAGCAAGGTCTACGAGCGTGGCAAGGAGAAGATCGAGGTCCTGCACCACGTCGATCTCGACATCGAGAAAGGGGATTTTCTCGCGCTCATGGGGCCGTCCGGCTCCGGCAAGACCACTCTGCTGAATCTGATCGGGGGACTCGACTCACCCACCGAGGGGACTCTCACTGTGGCGGGCCGACGGATCGATAACCTCGGCGAGGGCGCGCTCGCGAAATGGCGGGCCTCGAACGTGGGATTCGTTTTCCAGTTCTACAACCTGCTGCCGATGCTCTCCGCGCGCAAGAACGTCGAGTTGCCCCTGTTGTTGACCAAGCTCGGGGCCGCGCAGCGCAAACGCAACGCCGCGATCGCCCTGGAGCTGGTGGGCCTGTCCGATCGCTCCGCACACAAGCCGAGCGAGCTGTCCGGCGGGCAACAGCAACGCGTCTCGATCGCCCGCGCGATCGTCTCCGATCCGACCCTGCTGGTGTGCGACGAGCCCACCGGCGATCTCGACCGTCACTCGGCCGAGGAGATCCTGACCCTGTTGCAACAGCTCAACCGCGACCACGGCAAGACGATCATCATGGTGACGCACGATCCGAAGGCGGCGGAGTACGCCAGTCACGTGTTGCATCTGGACAAGGGCACCCTGGTCGAGCGCACGGAAGCGGCCCCCGCATGAAGTACTTCCACCTCGTGTGGGCGGCCCTGTTCCGGCGCAAGACGCGCACGCTGTTTACGCTGCTATCGGTTCTTGCGGCCTTCCTGTTGTTCGGACTCCTGGACTCGGTGCGGACCGCGTTCGCGAACGCGGGCGGCAGTGTGGCTGGAGTCGATCGCCTCGTGACGTTCTCCAAGGTCAGCTTCACGATGGCGTTGCCCAAGAGCCTGCTGCCGCGTATCCAGGCGGTGCCGGGTGTCGCCGAGGTGGCTTACGCCAACTGGTTCGGTGGCATCTACCAGGACCCGAAGAACTTCTTTCCCAATGAGGCGGTGTCCGAGAATTTTCTCGATCTGTATCCCGAGTGGGTGATGCCAAAGGAGCAGCGCGAGGCGTTCAGACAAACCCGCAGCGGCGCGGTCATCGGAGAGACGCTCGCCAGGAAGTTCAACTGGAAGATCGGCGACAAGATTCCGTTGCAGGCGACCATTTTCCCCCAGAAGAACGGCTCGAATACCTGGGAATTCGACCTGGTCGGCATCTTTCATGTGAAGGATTCGAAGTTGCAGGGCCAGGAGAACGTGCTGTTCTTCAACTGGGATCACTTCAACGAAGCCACCCAGTTCGGCGGCGGCAATTCGGTCGGCTGGTACGCGGTGAAGCTCACCGACCGCAAGCAGGGTGACCGGGTGGCGCAGGCGATCGATGCCCTGTCCACGGATTCCGACCACGAGACCAAGACCCAGACGGAGCAGTCTTTCACGACCTCCCTCATCAGTCAGTTCGCCGACATCGGGCTCATCGTCGGAGCGATCATGGGGGCGGTGTTCTTTACTCTCGTGCTGCTGACGGGCAACACCATGGCGCAGGCGGTACGTGAGCGCATCCCCGAGCTGGCGGTGCTCAAGACCATTGGATTTTCGAGCCACAGCATTCTCGCCCTGGTGTTGGCCGAGGCCGTGCTTTTGCTGGTGTTGGGTGGGGCGGTCGGCATGGCGCTGGCCGGAGTCGTGATCGACGTCGTGCGTGCGAAGCTCGGGGCCAACTTGCCGCTGGCCCCGCTGGGTGGCTCCATCTGGCTCCTGGGTGTGGCGCTGATGGTGGCCATCGGGTTGATCGTCGGCGCCCTGCCGGCGTTGCGCGGTATGAGGCTGCGCATCGTGGATGCCTTGTCGGGTCGTTGAAATGGAAAGCACCTGGAAAAAACTGGGCTTCGCCACCGCGCTACTGCTGTTCGTGGCGCTGCCGGTGGCTGCCGTGATTGCTCTGATGCCCTGGTGGGGCATGGTGGTCATCCTCCTGGCCGGGGCAGCCTGGCTGGCGTTCACGCGCATGGGACAACAATCATGGTCCGTGACGACCGTTGGTATCGCGACCATCCCGCAGCGGCTGGGGTCCTCCTCGGTGGTGATTGTGGGTATTGCCGGTGTTGTCGGCGTTCTGGTGGCGCTGCTGTCCATGGCCGCCGGCTTTGAAGCCACATTGCGCGAGACCGGCAGCGACGACACGGTCATTGTTACGCGCGCGGGCGCGCAGACAGAGCTGAATTCGGTCGTCGATCACGACACGGCTGTCGTCGTCTCGCAGGCCGCACAGGTGCTGCACAACGCTGGTGGCCAGCCCATAGCATCACCCGAGCTGGTCGTCGTCGCGTCATTGCAGAAGAAGAGCGATGGATTGGATGCCAACGTCGAGATCCGCGGCGTGGGCGAGCACGCCTGGGAGCTCAGACCCAACGTCAAGATCATCGAAGGTCGCCGATTCAACCCGGGCCTTCGCGAGCTGGTCGCGGGAAAAAGCGCTGTCAACCAGTTCAAGAATCTCAACGTCGGCGCCAAACTCAAGCTCAACGGCCAGTTGTGGACCATGGTGGGAGTGTTCGACTCCGGCGATTCGCACAACTCGGAGGTCTGGGGAGATACCAGCGTGGTCAGCTCCACCTACCGCCGTGGTAACAGTACGACTTCGATCAGCATGCGCTTAACCGACCCCGGCACTTTCGAGGCTCTCAAGGCCGCGCTCACCACTGATCCGCGCATCAAGGTCGATGTGAGCACCACGCGGGAGTACTACAACAAGCAGTCCGAGAATCTCACGCAGGC
>DAITMW010000121.1:3653-4939 GCA_036834945.1 Steroidobacteraceae bacterium | reverse complement strand
GCGCTGCTGTGGAGCGGGCTCAAGTGGGCGCTGGCCATCGGGTTCATCGGCGGACTGTTTCCAGCAGTCCGCGCCGCGCGCTTGCCGGTGACCGTGGGCTTGCGGGAGCTGTAGGCGGGGCGCCCTGGCTGTCGCCACGACGCCAAGGGTGCTGAGCGCGGCACTAAAGAGCGCTTCAGGCGCCAAGGCGCCGTGGGCGGCACGGGTGCCGTGGGTGCCACGGCGGCGGGGTGCCAAGGGTGCTGAGCGCGGCGGTGCTGAGCGCGGCACTGGACTGCGCTCTGGGTCGTCAGTTACCTGAGTCGCTCGAGCGCGGCACACAGCGCGTGGACGTCTTCCTCACGCTGGTCCCACGAGACCACAAAGCGAGCTTGTCCACTGCCCCCGATGTTCCAGTCGTAAAACTCGAAGCCTTGCTGGCGCAGGGCGACTTTGCGCTCCTGGCCGAGCGCCAGGAAGATCTCGTTCGCCTCTACGGGATGCATCAGCATTTTCCCCGCGGCGCGTCCGATCTGCTGCGCGAACCCGTTGGTGCGCTGCGCATTGCGTAACCACAGGCCGGTTTCAACATACGCCAGCAACTGCGCGGAGATGTAGCGAGACTTCGAGAGCAGGTGTCCTGATTGTTTGCGGCGGAGCTCGAAATCCCGCACCAGGTCGGGGTCGAAGAAGACCACGGCTTCTGCTGTGAGCGCACCGTTCTTCGTGGCTCCGAAAGAGAGGACGTCGACTCCCGCGCGCCACGTGACGTCCCCGGGATGGCAATCGAGGAATGCGACCGCGTTGGCGAAGCGTGCGCCGTCCATCTGCACCTTGAGGCCGCGGTCGTGCGCGATCTTGCAGATGGCGGTGAGTTCCTCGGGGCGGTACGCGGTTCCGAGCTCGGTGGCCTGGGAAAGAGCGAGCACCGTCGGCTGTGTGGTGTGCACCGAAACCGGATGCGCGTCCAAAGCCGCGGTAAGCGCGGCGGGAGTGACCTTGCCGTCCGGCGCCTGGATGAGAGAAAGCTGCGCCCCTGCTGTAAAGAAGCCGGGCGCGCCTGCCTCGTCGTTCGCGATGTGAGCCTCCTCGTGGGCGAAGATGACGCCGTACGAGGGGCTCAGAGTCGCGATGCTCAGCGAGTTTGCCGCAGTGCCCGTGGACACGGGGAAGGCGCGCACCGGTGCGGCGAAATAAGTGCTCAGACAGTCATCCAACTTTCGCGTCCAGGCGTCGGTGCCATACGCCGTGACGAGGCCGTGATTCACTTCGACGAGCGCGTTCAGCATCTCGGGGGAAGCGGCCCC
>DAITMW010000121.1:0-3553 GCA_036834945.1 Steroidobacteraceae bacterium | reverse complement strand
GCCGGTACGCAAGCCTCATTTCAATTACTCCACTCTCCAGCGGAACTGCCAGGCGCCGAAGGCGAGAAAGACGAGGGTGGTCGCGGCCAGGTAGACGAGGTCGGGGATGATCTGCGCGATACCCGCGCCGTCCAACATCACGGCGCGCGAGGCATCGAGCAGGTGGGTGAGGGGGAAAACGTGCGCCGTCCACTGTACCCAGCGCGGCGAGCCCTCGAGCGAGAACCAGATGCCGGATACCAACATCATCGGCCAGGTGAGCAGGTTGAGGAGACCGCCGACCAGCTCCTCGCTGGAGATGCCGGCCGCGATCGTGAGTCCCAGTGCGATCATCGAGAGGCAGCCGAGGACGGCGATCGGGAGGAGCAGCAACGTACTCCCGGCGGAATGGAAGTGGATGATCGTCCCGATGCCGAAGTAGAGGATGCCGCTGACGAACAGGATGAGGCACAGACGGGACAAGACCTGCGCGCTCAGGAATTCAAACGCCGTGAGCGGGGTGGCGTGCAGGCGTTTGAGGAAGCCGTTCTTGCGATAGCGTAAAACGACATAGCCGACGCCGAACAGGCAGCTGAACATCATGTTCATTCCCAGGATTCCGGGAAAGAGCCAGTCGACGTAGCGCACGGCAGCGCCCGTGACCGGCTGACGTTGCGCGCCCGGCGTTGCGGCGAGCAACAGCTTCTCGACGATGTAGCCTTTCGGGGAGTCGGTGTTCACCCAGTAGCGCGGCGTCCCGTGCAGATCGACGAGCAGATCGATCTGTTGGTGGGTGATCTTCGGCAGCCCTTCGCTCTCACTCGCGATCGGCACGAATTCGACGTATCGCTCCTGCAGAAAAGGATGCGACTGCTTATCGATCTTTGGCGTGATCACGCCCACTTTGAAGAGGGGGCGCTGCGGTCCGCCGAACACGAAGCCCATGCCGATGACCAGCATGATGGGCAACAGCAGCGTGAAGATCAGAGTGGCCCGGTCGCGCAGGAACTCCAGGTTACGGGCATGCCAGACCGCGAACAGGCGCCGCATCATGTCCGCAGCTCTTTACCCGTGAGCTCCAGGAAGAGGTCCTCGAGATTCGGTGGGCGGATTCGTAAATTCTGCAGAGAAACGTGGGCGTCCATCAAAGCGCGCAACGTGGCCTCCAGGTCCTGCGTAGCGATCTCCACACGGTCTGCCGATTCGATCACTTTCGTGACGAGGTGACGCGCGTCATCCGGGAAGTCGTGGCGAGGGAGCTCGAGCAGCACTTCCTCGAAGTGTTCCTGCAGGAGCTGGCGTGGGCCGCCGCGCGCAATGATGTGGCCGCGGTCCATGATCGCGATGTCATCGCAAAGGATCTCGGCTTCGTCCATGTAGTGCGTCGTGAGGATGATGGTTTTCTTACGCGCCTTGATCGATTGGATGAGCTCCCAGAAATTCCTGCGAGCCTGGGGGTCGAGGCCGGTCGTCGGCTCGTCGAGGAACAGGATCGCGGGGTCGTTCACCAGTGCCACGGCGAGCAGCAGCCGCTGCTGCTGGCCGCCCGACAGTTTACGGTTGTCGCGGCCTGCGAGCTTTTCAAGCGCGCACAGGCGAATCACTTCCTCTACATCGAGCCCGCGGTCGTACAGACCACGGAACAGGGTGAGGGTCTGCCGGACGGTCAGGAAGTCCTGCAGTGCGGTTTTCTGGAACAGAATGCCTGCTTCCTCGCGAAAGCGGGATCGCGCGGGCTCCCCGCGATAGAGCACGTCGCCCGAAGTCGGCTGCAGGATGCCTTCCATGATCTCGATGGTGGTCGTCTTGCCGGCGCCGTTGGGTCCGAGAAGGCCAAAGCAGATGCCTTCGGGCACGGCGAACGAGACCCCATCCACCGCGTTCACTGTGGGGTATTGCTTGACGACGTTGCGGACTTCGAGGATGGGTGCGGTCATGCCGCGCGCGATCCTAGCGGATCGCCGGAACGGCGTTAAGCTTCCGGCGCCGCACGCGCATCAGCGACTGGTATTATGGCTCCGTGATGCACCGGGAAATGCCGGACATGGTGACGCCACAGTTGCCGTTGTGGTCGGACAAGGATGCCGCCGCCGAGGCTTGGGTCGTTCGAGAAAGTACGCGCGCCCGCCGCTTGACCGTGCGTGTGTTCCACACCGGGCGCGTCGAAGTGGTTGTGCCGGCGCGAACCTCTCCCCGTGCAGTTGAGCATTTTCTCGAGCGCCATCGCGATTGGATCGAGCGCAAACGCCACGAAGCCCGGCAAAAAGCTGTCCCCGATACCCCATTTCCGCCACCGCGCATCGATCTCTCGGCCTGTGGAGAGAACTGGCGTGTGTACTTTTCCGGAGGAGAGGGCCGGGCCCGGGTGGCTACCGTGGGTCCAGGGCTGCTTGCACTGAGTGGTGACACCCGCAACAAGCATGCGATGCGACTGCTGCTGCGACGCTGGCTCATGGAGCACGCGCGCGAAGTGCTCACGCCGGCGTTGGAAGAATGCGCGCGCGAGCTGGGATTTGCCTTCGCGCGGGTCCTGATCCGTCGTCAGCGGACTCGCTGGGGCAGCTGCTCGACCCGCGGGACCATCAGTCTCAATTGCTGCCTGTTGTTTCAGCGCCCGCCCGTGGTGCGTTATCTGCTCATCCATGAGCTCGTGCACACGGCGCACATGAATCACTCGCGCCGCTTCTGGCAGCGCGTGGGCAGACATTGTCCGCAGTACGAAAGTCTCGATCGCGAGTTGCTGGATGGCTGGCGCCGGGTGCCGTCCTGGGTGTTTGGTGATGAATAAGAAAAGCGGGCACGTCGATCTTTCCGATGAGTCGATCCACTGGGAGCTCGGCTCCTCGCTCTCCTATGGTGAGTACCTGCAACTGGACAAGGTGCTCGACGCCCAGAAGCCGCTTTCCTACGAGCACGACGAGACGATGTTCATCATCGTGCATCAGACCTCGGAGCTGTGGATGCGATTGATGCTCCACGAGCTCAACGCGGCGCTCGAATGCATCCGCCGCGACGATCTCGACCCGTCGTTCAAGATGTTCGGACGCGTCTCACGGGTACAGACCCAGCTCATCTCGACCTGGGATGTGCTCTCCACCATGACGCCGTTCGAGTATTCCGCATTCCGGAATGCTCTAGGGCGCTCCTCGGGTTTTCAGTCGTTTCAGTACCGCATGCTGGAGTTCCTGCTCGGCAACAAGAACGCGGACTTGATCAAGGTGCACAAGCGCGATCCGAAGGCGTACGAGGCGCTCGAGCGGGCACTGGATGCGCCGTCGCTCTATGACGAGGTGCTGCGTTTGCTGAGTCGCCGGGGATACGGCATTCCGGACGATTATCTCTCGCGCGATTTCCGTGAGCCATACAAGGCAAGCAAGGAAGTCGCGGGCGCCTGGCTCGGTGTGTATCACAACGCGGAGAAAGACTGGGATCTGTACGAGCTGGCGGAGCGGCTGGTCAACCTCGACCACAACTTCCAGCTCTGGCGCTGCCATCATCTGAAAACGGTGGAGCGCATCATCGGCTACAAGCCCGGCACCGGCGGCACGGGTGGGGTGTCCTACCTCGCGAAGGC
>DAITMW010000120.1:0-19456 GCA_036834945.1 Steroidobacteraceae bacterium | reverse complement strand
TCTAAAAACGCGCGCGCAACCCCACCGTGACGACTCGCGGCAGGCTCAGGCTGATGCTCTGTGGGTTGTTGGCGCTGGTGTCCGTATATCGACGGTCCAGGGCGTTGACGAGAGAGGCCGTCAGATCGAAGTGTTTTCCCAGGTGCCAGGACGTGTTGAGGTTCAGCACCACGTAAGAGCCCTGCCGCAGCAAGGGGTTGGTCGTCAGACTGCTGAGCAGCATCGAGCCGTTGTAGCGCAGCTCGGCGAAGTGCGTCCACCTCGAGCCCCTGTTCCATGTCAGGTGGGCACCGGCGACGTAGCGGGGAACGAGTGGGAGTTGCCGGTCGGTGGGATCACCAGTCGAGGTGCTCGTGTAGTAGGCCTTCGTCCCGGTCGCGTACATTCCTACACTCACACTTTCGGTCGGCGTCCAGGTTGCATCGAGCTCGATGCCGCTCGAGTGCTGATTTTGTCCGTTGGTATAGAAGCTGACAGTGCCGGGACACGAGGCATTGGGCGCACCGGTGTAGCCGGGGCCACAGATGGCCTGTACAGCCGCCGGGATGGGTGTCGCGGTCGTGATCGAATAAGTGGCCACGACGTGATCGACCTGTGCCTCGAACAGTGTGGCGCTCAGGGTGGTGTGCTCGGTCCGCCAGTCCAGTCCCAGCTCGCCCGCCACGAGTGTTTCCGGGCCGAGCAGCGGATTGGAAATCGAGATCGCGTTGCTGCCGAAGGTCCGGTACAGGTTGTTCAGGCCTGGCGCGCGAAAACCCTTGTAGACCGAGCCGCGCACAGACAGCTCGTCGCTGACCGCGTAGCGCAGGGAGAGACTCGGATCGAAAGCCGTCTTGTGGCTGCTCGGCAATGGCCCGCCGGTCGGCGATGCGGGAACTGGCACTGCCGTATTCGAATAGTCGGTTTGCAGAGCGACGCCATCCGAACTGTTGTAGGTATCCACGCGGGCGGCGAAGGTGACCTCCAGAGGTGTGACAGGGACGATCTTCAGCTGCGTGAAGAGCCCGGCGAACGTCTGTCCCCCCGACCCTGCATTTGTGCGTTGCACCCTGAAGATGCTCGGCAGACCTGCCGTTGGTGTGCGGTAAGTACTTTGCGAGTCGTCGCCGGAGATGGCGCGGTAATCGACCCCAACCTGCAGGTCTCGCAGCATCCACTCCATTCCCTTGGAAAAAACCAGGGACGCCCCGCGTTCCCGATAAGTGTTGAGATCGTGCGAGGTCGCATATTGAAGTGCAGCGGCAGACTGCTGAGTGATGCTGGCCCCGCTGCCAGCGGCCGGGGCGCCGCAGACAAAGGTAGCCGCGGCATAACAGCCGGCACCATTCAACTTGTCGAAGCGGACGTACTGCGCGTAGGCATCGGCAACCAGCTGGCTCCGCTCGCCGAAGAGTTTCGTGACACTGGCCTGCACGTCGGGACTCTTCTGCACATTGTCGCCGTAGGTGTAGCCGCCGATGTCCTCATCGAGTCGGTGGTAGCCCACCCGCAAAAACCCGCTGAGATCCGCGGTGGGTGCGAAGTTCACACCGATCCGTACATTCTGCGAGTCGGCGGCCGACGCGTCACGGCCGGGCCAGAAAGCTCCACGGAGAGGCCGCAAGGCGGTGTTGTAACCGTCAGTGGTCGCTCCATCCGCGGAGAAGCTGAAACTCAGCCGGTCGGAGAGGACGACCGTCTTGCTGAGGGCTCCATTCCAGGTATTGAAGCTGCCGCCGCGGATCGAGACCTCACCCTCATCGGTGACCGGTCGCTTGGAGATGATGTTGATGACGCCGCCGACGGCGAGGTTACCCCAGAGACTGGAGCCCCCTCCCCTGACGACCTCCACACGCTCGACCGAGCTGAGGGGCACCTTGAACCATTGGATGGTGGTGTAGAAGGGATCGAGTACCGGGATGCCGTCCACCAACACCAGGACCTTCTTGTCCATCCCGCGGAACTTGATGTTCTGCCCGGTGGGATCGGTGGCATAGGCGGGTGTACCAGGGATCAACAATCCGGGCACGTTACGCAGCACCTGGTCCAAGGTCTGCGCCGGTGAGCTTTCAATGTCGGCCTGGCTGATCACCGTCGTGTGCAGTGGCATGTCCTGCAGCAACGTATCGCCGCCGCGGGAAGCGGTGACGACGATTGCGGACACTGCGTCATTTGCCGACTCGGCATCCGCCGCGCACGCGAGGCCTCCCGCCGCGGCGATCGGGAACAACATCAACCAGCGGTGCCGTTTTAATGCCATAGTTTCAGGCATTATGTGTGCGGGCGCGGCACCCTCGCCCGCGACAAATTGACGCAGGGGCATCCTGCGTCGGCGCGGTAAGCTAACCGGTATGAGTAGCGCGCCGGAAATGACTCAGCCTACCCTCACGGTCATCCGTGGATGGCCCGACCATTTGACGGTCTGGCGCTGGCACTTCTATGCGGGGCTGCTGTGTATTCCGTTCGTGTTGTGGCTTGCCGCGACTGGCTCAATCTATCTGTTCAAGCCACAGATCGACGCCTGGCTCGACCGGCCCTACGAGAATCTCGCTCTGGATGGCAGGCAGACCACCAACCCCACCGCACAGGTTTCCGCCGCCCTTGCCGCGGTACCCGGCTCGGTCCTGAGCTCCTACGAGCTGCCCCGGAGCCCCCGTTCCGCGGTCCAGGTCCTCGTCGGTCAGGGTGCGCAGCTCAAAAGAGTGTACGTACACCCGGCGACGCTGCAGGTTTTGAAAATCATCGACGAGGACAGCCGCTTCACCAACCAGATATTCCATCTGCACGGTGAGCTCATGTCGGGCGACAGGGGCTCGATGGTCGTCGAGACCGCGGCATCATGGACGCTCGTCATGTTGATCACTGGTCTATACCTGTGGTGGCCAAGAAATGCAGCTGGCCTCGCCGGCGTCGTCTATCCCAGGTTACAGCGGCGCTCGCGGTTGCTGTGGCGCGACCTGCACGCCGTGACGGGCTTCTGGGTGACATTCTTCGCGTTGTTTCTGCTGATTTCCGGCCTTCCCTGGGCGAAGTCCTGGGGTGGACTCCTGAAGGATGTCCGCCACTGGAGCGCCCCGGCGGCGACCGTACGCCAGGATTGGACGACAGGGCGATCATCCGAGCTGGCGGCTCGCGCGCTCAGCATGGAGGCTCCCGCATCCGATGAGCACGCGGGCCACCATCATCACGACCCGGCATCCGGCGGATCTGTCGACACCGCTCCGAGGGACTATCGATCGCTCGATAAGCTGGTTCCCGTGGTACAGGCGGCACGACTGGCACCGCCCGTGCTGATTGAGCCCCCGTCGCGAGCCAACGCGAGCTGGTCGGCCAGGTCCGATACCCAGAACCGCCCGTTACGAGCGGAGCTGAAGTTGGACGGCTCCCGCGGCGTCATCGTTTCCCGCCACGACTTCTCGCAGCGGCCCCTGTTGGATCGGGTCATCGGCACCGGGATAGCCGCGCACGAAGGTCAGCTGTTCGCTCCGCTCAATCAGCTGCTGGGCTTGTTTACCGCGATCAGCCTGTGGGTCGTCTGCATCAGCGCGCTCGTCATGTGGTGGCGGCGCCGGCCTGCCGGAGTCCTTGGAGCACCGGCACCTCTCGCCCGGTCGCCGCTGGCGGCCAGCTTCATGGCCATCATTCTTCTGTTGGGAATCGTGCTGCCCCTGCTGGGCGCCACCCTGTTGATCGTCTGGACAGTCGAGAAGACGCTGTTGCGCCGTTGGCGGGCGGCACGCACTTTTCTGAGTTTGAGCCCCGCCGGCTAGGCTCGCAGTAACTCGACCAACGCCCCGGTGACCTTCTCCGGCCGCTCGACAGCCGACATATGACCGCAATCGGGCACGATCACCAGGCGAGCACCCGGAATCCCGTTGGCGATCTCCGCGGCGCGCTCAGGTGGAGTGACCGCGTCCTGCTCGCCGACCAGAACCAATGTTGGACAGCGGATCGCAGCGAGACCGGGCCGCGAATCCACACGGCCGATGTTGGCCAGCTGCTGATTGACGAATCCATCGACACCGGTCTCATTGGCCATGGCGACCACCAGGTCGCGCAGCGCTCGATCGTCACGACGCGCGGGATGGACCCATGTCGCGAAGGCCCGATCCAACACCTCCAACAGGCGGCCGGCCTTGGCTTCCGCAATCTGTTCCCGACGACCTTGCGTTTGCTCGGGTAGATCGGGACGTGCACTCGTGTCGAGCAATGCCAGCTTGGCAACGCGCTCGGGCGCCGTCCGCAGGATCTCGAAGGAAATATAACCGCCCATCGAGAGCCCGACTAGCGCGAACTTCGGTGGCGCGGCTGCGAGGATACGACGCGCGATCGCGGACATGCTTTCATCGCGCGTATGGTCGGCAACCATGACCGGTCCGAAACGCCATAGCTCCGGAACCTGCCCTGCGTACAGGCGCGGCGAGCCCAGCAGGCCTGGAATGAGAACGACAGGAAGAGACTCGCTCATGAAAGCTCCTTACCGGCGCTATGACGTGACGCCGCGGTCCTTGTCGATGTAGAGACGCGGCACGCGGGTATTGATGGTCGTGAGTATCTCGTGGGGAATGGTGTTGGCCCACTCCGCAAGCTCTTCGATCCGGATGGACAACCCGCCGCCCTGCCCGCTCTCACCGAGCAACACCACTTCGTCGCCGTTGTAAGCGGTTCCTCCAGGGCCGATATCCACCATGATCTGGTCCATGCCGATGCGGCCTACGACCGGGACTCGCTGCCCGCGCACAATGACCTGGGCGCTTCCGCTCATGGCGCGCATATATCCGTCCCCATAGCCCACCGGGAGTGTGATGACACGGGTGTCGGTACGCGGACGCCATGTCGAGCCGTAGCTCACGGGATTGCCCGCCTTCACCACCTTGAAGAACACAACCTGGCTCAGCCAACGCAACGCCTGTCCGACCTCGAGTGTCAGGGCCACTTCGGCCGAGGGGCTCGCGCCGAAAAACAGGATTCCGGGACGCACGATGTCGAAGTGGCTTTCCCGCAGCTGCAGGATCGCCCCCGAGTTGGCCGCGTGCCGCAACGGGGTGGGCAATGAATGGCGCTCGTAGAAGCGCAGCACCTCCTGGAACCGCTCGAGCTGCAAGCGCGTCTGTGTCAGATCCGCGGCATCCGCGTTCGCGAAATGAGTGAAGATGCCCTCGACCGCGACATTTCGGACCCGGAGCGAGGTTTCCAGGAGTCGTTCGGCGCCATACCAGTGGGTGCCGATACGCTCCATTCCGGTATCAATCTTCAGATGCACGCGTGCCTTGACACGCTTGGCAACCGCGCACGCCTCGATGGCCAGCAGCTTGTCCACCGAAGAGGCGGTCAGCGTCACGTCCTGTTCGAGGAAACGTGGGATCTGCGCACCCACGATGCCGCCGAGCACGAGGACCGGCATATGCACTCCGGCTTCCCGCAGTCGGACGGCCTCCTCCAGATAGGCGACCGCCACGGCGAACGGTTTTTCCTCTTCGAGCATCCTCGCCACGGCCACGAGCCCGTGCCCATAGGCATTCGCCTTGAGCACCGGCATGACCTGCGCGGGTGCGACATGCCTGGCGATGATCCGGTAGTTGTTCCGCAGACGTGCCAGATCGACCTCCAATCGTGTCGGGCGTAGCCCATCTGTCCACACGGGAGGACTGTTGAGGATCGAGGGTGCTGGCATGTGAGGAAATTATACCTACAATACGCCGGGTCCGTACAAAAGTACTATATGGCGCCGCTTCCGTTGGAACAGGACGGGCCGGCACGCATTGGTCACGTGTCCTTTACCTCACGCGGAGCTCCGTATGAAAAAGATCATTTCACGCCGAGCGATCGTCAAAACAGGTCTCATCGCCGGACTCGGCGTTCCGGTGCTCGGACTGACCGCCGGGCAGGCGCAGGCCGCCGCCGGCCTGACACCTCTCGACCCGTCCGATCCGCTCGCCAAGTCTCTGAATTTCGTCACCGATGCCAGCAAGGTGGATGCGAAAGCCAACCCAACCTACAAACCAACACAGAAGTGCGGCAACTGCGCGCAGTACCAGGGGAAGGCGGGCGAAGCGACGGCCGCCTGCACGATCTTCGCGGGCCACACCGTGCCCGAGGGAGGCTGGTGCAAGGTGTGGGCGCAAAAACCGGGCGGCAAGTAGACCTTCATCGGCCCTGGGGTGCACCGATCGCATCGAGCTCGGCGAATACCGACCCGGACAGGCTCAGCTCGGCGGCCTTCAGGTTCTCTCGCAGGTGCGCGGGTGAGCCGGTACCCGGAATCAACAGGATGTTAGGACTGCGGTGCAACAGCCAGGCGAGCGCGACCTGCATCGGGGTCGCGCCGAGCCTCGCGGCCAGCTGCGACAGGGCCGAGGACTGAATGGGTGAGAAGCCGCCGAGGGGGAAGAACGGCACATACGCGATTCCCTTGGCCGCCAGCTCGTTGACCAACGCGTCGTCGGCCCGCTGCACCAGGTTGTACTGATTCTGCACGCAGACCACCGGGGCGATCTTTCGGGCTGCGGCGACCTGGGCCGAGGTGGCGTTGCTGAGCCCGAGATGACGGATCAGACCACGCTGTTGGAGTTCGGCGAGAACCGTGAACTCCTTCTCGATAGAGCCTTCGGACGGGGCATGAATGTCACCCATGACACGCAGATTGACGACGTCGAGCACATCGAGTCCGAGATTGCGCAGGTTGTCGTGTACCGCCTGGGTCAGGGCCTCCGGATCCAAAGCCGGAAGCCAGGAGCCATCGCTGCCCCGCACCGCACCGACCTTGGTGACGATCACGAGGTCATCCGCGTAAGGCTGCAGTGCCTCGCGGATGATCTGGTTGGTGACGTGTGGGCCGTAGAAATCGCTGGTGTCGATGTGATTGACCCCGGAGGCGATGGCCTCGCGCAACACGTTGATGGCGACACCACGGTCCTTGGGCGGCCCGAAAACATGTGGGCCGGCAAGTTGCATGGCACCGTAACCCATCCGGCTCACGCGGCGATCACCCAGTTGGAAAGTTCCGGCTTTACTCAGGCTGGTCATAGTCTTCCTCTCCCGTGAATTCAGTCGATTGACATTCCGCCCTCGCAGGGCAGTACGGTCCCGGTCGTCCACCGCGACTCGTCACAAAGCAGAAACAGGGCCGCTTGCGCCATGTGCTCGGGCCGGGCAATACCGCCCAGAGGATTGCGGCTGGCAAGCAAGTCGCGCGCCTCGCTCCTCGACAGGATGTTGCTGGTGGCCATACGTGTGACCAGCAACTCGTGCATCTCGGTCTCGGTGCCGCCTGGCGCAATGGCGTTCACCCGGATGTTATGTCGGCCGTAAGCCAGGGCCGCCGATCGGGTGAGGCTCGTGAGTCCCCACTTCGACGTGCCGTAGTCACTGTTGTGAGCTCCGCCAACGAGGCCCCCGATCGAGGATGTGTTGACGATGGTCCCGCCGCCCGAAGCGAGCATCGCGGTGATCTCATACTTCATACAAAGGAACACGCCGCGCAGATTGGTAGCGAGAACCGCGTCGAACGTCTCGACAGGGACTTCGTGCAGGTCGAGCCCACTGCCGATGATTCCGGCGTTGTTGAATGCGCAGTCGATCCGCCCGTGCCAGGCGACCACCTGGCTGACTGCGGCACGCACCGAGCTCTCGTCACGCACGTCGCAATAAATCGCATCCGCCTGCAATCCTGCATCCCGGAGATCCGCAGCGAGGGCTTCCATCCGATCCATGCGGCGTGCGGCTCCGACTACGACGGCGCCCTCGGTTGCAAAAAGGCGCATGGCCGCAGCACCGATACCGCTGGATGCGCCGGTTATGAAAGCAATCTTGCCTTCGAGCCGTCCGCGAGAGTGGGCCATGACACCGCTCCTGAAAGAATGAGCCGATGAGCCCACTATGGCGCCTGGGGTACTGTAAAATAAATACCCCCAATTCGTACGGGCTGTTCAAAAGGATGAACAATGGCTTTCGAGCTCAATGACCTGGCGGCCTTCGTCTCCGTGGCTCGGGCGGGCGGCTTTCGTGATGCGGCGAAAGTTGCTGGTGTGTCGGCTTCGGGCCTCAGCGTAGCGGTGAACCGGCTCGAAGCGAAACTTGGTTTGCGGCTGCTCAATCGCACGACGCGCAGCGTGGTTCCAACAGAGGCCGGCTCACGTCTGATCGAAAGGCTCACACCCGTGCTTTCCGACATGGAAGCCGCGTTGGACGCACTCAATGCGTTTCGGGACAGGCCGGTGGGCACGCTCAAGCTCAACGTGCCGGCGGGAGTGGCGCGAGTTATTTTGCCCCGGATCCTCGCGCCCTTCATGAAAGAGTATCCGGAGATCCGTGTGGAGGTCGTCGTCGAGGACGGCTTCGTGGACATCATCGCAGCCGGTTGCGATGCCGGCATCCGTTATGACGAGCGCCTCGAGCAGGACATGATCGCGGTCCCCATTGGAAACCGCGTCCAACGCTTCGCTACCGCCGCCTCACCGGAATACCTGGCGGCACGGGGCAAACCCAAACACCCGCGCGACCTCCTGTCGCACACCTGCCTGCGGGGACAATTCGGAGGTGGCGCGACTCCAACGTGGGATTTCGAGCGCAATGGGGAGGTCGTGCGGGTCGATCCGCCGGCTTCGTTGCTGGTGAGGCCGGGCGCGGCCTTTGACCTCCCGATCAACGCGGCACTGGCCGGCCTCGGCATCGTTCACCTCTGGGAGGATCTGCTACGCCCGCATCTCGACACCGGATTGTTGGAGCCAATCCTCCAGACATGGTGGCAGAGTTTCTCCGGACCGTTCCTCTACTATCCCGGACGGCGCCACGTTCCGGTACCGTTGCGCACGTTCGTCGATTTCCTGAAATCGAAACCGAAATCCTAGTCAACCTCCAGGATGACTTCGAGAACCACGCACGCGCCCACCGGCAAGCTCGCCAGGCCGAACACGAGACGTGTCGAAGCCTTCCCGACACCGAAGGCGTTGATCATCAACTCCGAGGCCCCATCCGCCACCTTGGCGTGATCGCGGAAATCGGGTGTCGTCGCCAGTGAGACGCCGAGCCGAACCACTCGAGTCACCCGATCCAGCGAGCCCAGGTGATCCTTGGCGAGCGCCAGGGCGTTCAGAGCGGCCAACCGGGTGGCCGCCCTTCCATCCTCGACAGTCAAATTCGCGCCGAGGTGACCCACATAGCGGACTTTGCCGTTCTCAACCGGGAGCGTTCCGCTCAGAAACAGGAGATTTCCTGTCCGCACCGCCTCGACGTAGGCACCCAGGGGTATCGGCGGTTTTGGCAACTCGATCCCCAGCTCCTGCAATCGCAACTCGACATTTCCGTGGGACATGATGTGGGCCTCGTTGTGTCCGTTACCAGCGGCCCAGATGAGCGCCGCCGTCGACGTGCAGAACCTCACCGGTCACCTGCCGGGATTGCGTCAGATAGAGCACCGCCTCCGCGATGTCCCGGCTCGAACCGATCTCTCCGAGCGGCGACAAGGTCCGCAGGAAATCCTTCGGGTTGTCTTTGTGCAGGGGTGTATCGACGACACCGGGAGCCACGACATTCACCCGGATCCCCTGCTTCGCATACTCCATTGCAAGACTGCGTGAGATCGCGTCGATCCCGCCCTTCGTGATCATGGGAACCGACGCCGTGAAGACGGCGAGCGGATGATCAACGATCGACGACGTGATGCTGACGATACTGCCACCCGTCTTTTGCGCGAGCATCTGTTTCACAGCCAGCTGCGTCGTGTAAATGAACCCATCGAGGTTGGTGGATCGCAACCTGCGAAAATCCTCCGGCGTGTATTCGACAAACGGCTTCGCGAAAAGGATGCCCGCGTTGTTGACCAAGCCGTCAACCGAGCCGAAGCGCCGTATCGCTGTCTCGACGACACGTTGTGCCGTGTCCGCCAGCCCTATGTCACCATCGACCAATGCCAGGTTGTCCGAGCGCTGCAGCTCATTCTTGTTGCTGATGTTGCGTGAGGTACCGACCACGTTGTAGCCGCGCTCCAGGAACAGGTTGGCCACCGCCGCACCGATCCCCTGGGACGCTCCCGTCACAATGATCGTCTTCTGTTTCGTGCTCATGTGTTTTTCTCCCGACCGCTGTTCTCATCCGATGGGCGGAAGTATGGGAGCCGACCTGGCTTTTGATTAGATGGGATAATCTGGAATCTCATTTCCATCAATGGCAAAGTGACTCCATGGCCGACCTGGATAACATCCTGATTTTCATGAAGGTGGCGCAGTTCGAGAGCATCAGCCGCGCGGCGCGCTCGCTGGGGATGCCCATCTCAACGGTGAGCCGGAGGCTGTCGGCGCTGGAGTCGGATCTGGGTGTGACGCTGCTGCGCAGAACAACGAGGCGCCTCACCCTGACCGCACAGGGACGTGACTACTTCAATGAATGCCAGGAGCCCTTGAGCCTGTTGCAGAACGCCGAGAGGGTGCTGACGGAGACGCAGAAAAAGCCGGAGGGGTTGCTACGGGTGTCAGTACCAGTGGTCCTGGGCCAACAGTCCTTTCTCGACTTCGTCTCCCGGTTCCTGCACGACTACCCCAGGATCCGGCTCGACCTCTACATCACCAACGCTTTCCTGGACCTGGTTGCCGAGAACGTCGATGTGGCGATCCGTTTCGGCGACTTGAAAGACTCCAGCGTCGTCGCGACCCGGTTGGGAAAGAGTGTCCGCTATGTCGTGGCCACCCCGGGCTACCTGAAGGGCCGCCCACTTCCCACGGAGCCGGGCGAGTTGTCATCCCTGGATTGCGTGATGCTCCATGGCAAGAACAACGAGACCGATTGGGACCTGGTGAGCGGTCGAAAGAAAGCCCGTGTGCACGTATCCGGCCCGATCTCCAGCCGGGATTTCAACTCCGTGAGCGCCTTCGTGCACATGGGGCACGGTGTGGGTTTGCTGCCTTCGATCTACTGCGACGGCACGCTGGCGAGTGGCGAGCTCGTAAGGCTCCTGCCCGAATGGTCCTCACCCCAGATTCCCGTTTTCGCCGTGTATCCGGGCCGGAAGTTTCTTCCCCAGCGCCTGCAGGTTTTCCTGCAAGCGCTGGGGGACTGGAAGGGGCCGCTCTGGCTCCGGGATTAGAGGGTCGCCAGCCGGGCGCGCTGCGCCAGAAGCCGGAGCGGGAACACCAACGCACCCAAAGCGCAAATCATGATCACCGTCGCCATCGCAAGAGCCGGTTGACGCGACAACACGGCCGCCGCCACGGTCGTCAATCCCGCGACCGAGAACTGGCTTGCACCAAACAGTGCCGAGACGGCGCCCGCACGGGAAGGATCCACCGCCATGCCGCCCGCCATTGCGTTGGTGGACACGAAGCCGAGCGAGGCGACGACCGCGAACAGCGGCAGAAATATTCCGAGAGCGCCACCAAAACCCGTCAGCGCATCGATGAGCAACACGGCAGCCGCGACGACGGCCCCGATCGCGCCACGCGGGAGGATGTCATCCGCACGGTAGGTTTTCAGGAGGCGACGATTGATCTGAGCGGCGATCATGAAGCCGGCCGCGTTGGCGCCGAAAATCCAGCCGAAATACAGCGCCGGCACCTTGTAGAGACTGATGACCAGGTAGGGCGCCGCGGCAATCCAGGCGAACATGCAGGAGAAATTCAAACCGCTGGTCAACATATAGCCCACGATGCGCGGATTCCTCAGCGCTGTTGCGTAGGCCCTGATAGGAGATTCGGTGCGGGCGCGCGCGGCGACCGCCTCGGTACGGGTTTCCTTCAGGCCGAAGAACACCGACAAACCCAGGGTGATGCCGAACAAAGTGACGGCCCAGAAAATGGCACGCCAACCCAACCAGGTGACGATCACTCCTCCGGCCAACGGCGCGAGAATCGGACCAACACCCCGGAGTGTGAGCAGCATGGAGAAGATCCGGGCGGACTCCTGCTGATCGAAGCGATCACGCACCACGGCAGTGGAGATCACTACGCCGGAGCACGCACCGATCGCCTGAAAAAACCGCAGGACGATCATCTGATTCATGGTCATGGCGATGGCGCAGCCGACACTGGCCACGAGGTAGATCGCCGCACCGGTCAACATCGTCGGGCGTCGGCCAATACGGTCCGACCACGGTCCGTAGAAGAGCTGGCCGAAACCGAGCCCGACGAAGTACACCGCCAGGGTGATCTGGCCCTCGGTGATCGTCCCGCGCAGACTCTGGGTGAGCTCGGGTAAGGCCGGGAGGTAGATATCGGTGGTAACCGGCGGGAAGGCCGACATGGCTCCCAGCAACAGGAGGAAGGCAGGCGTGGCGTGCTCGCCCACTCGTTGGCGTGAATTCATTCTTTGGGTTGGATAACGGTGCCGTTGGCGCCCTCGATCATAGCGGAAAGCAAGGAATCCGGCCCCGCCGCTGATACAATGCCTCCATCACCCCGGAGCGCGGCAGTCGGGGCTCCGGGCGGCACAACCCAACACGAGCGGTGTCGGATATGGCCGTGAATGCTGAAATCGCCGCGCGCGCGGCTCAGCCGGAGCAGTCGGCGCTCGCCACGGCGGACTACCCGCCAACGCGCCAGGCCTGGTACTGCGTTTTCGCACTGGCCCTGGCGGTCATGATCAACTTCCTCGACCGCGGCATCCTCACCTTGCTGGTCGAGCCCATCAAGCACGATCTCGGCCTGTCCGACGTGCAGATGAGCTTCATCATGGGGTTCGCCTTTACTTTCTTCTATGCGGTACTGGGGCTGCCCATCGCGCGCCTGGTCGATCGCAAGAGCCGTAAGCTCATCATGACCGCGGGCATCACGATCTGGAGCGTGATGACCATGTTCTGCGGCCTGGCGACGAATTTCTGGCACCTGTTCATTGCGCGGATGGGCCTGGGGGTCGGTGAGACCACCAGCGGGCCTTCGGCCTATTCCCTGTTGTCCGACTACTTCCCGCCACAGCGCCTGCCGCGCGCCATTTCGTTCATGCAGGTCGGTTTCGTGTTGGGCACGGGGCTGTCCATGATCCTCGGCGCGTGGATCATCGATTTCGTGGCGGCGAATCCCGGCCTGAGCCTGCCTATCGTCGGCCCATTGCGCGGCTGGCAGATGGTGTTGATGCTCGTGGGAATTCCGGGCTTTGCCGTCGCGGCAATCATGGCGAGCGTGCGGGAGCCGCCGCGCCGGGGTGGCGCGCAGGCCGAGCCAACACCCGTCACCGAAATCTTTCGCTTCATTCTCAGCCACAAGCTCGTCTACCTGCCGCTCTTCATCGGCATGGGTCTGCGCACGACGCAGATGTTTGGCCTGCAGATGTGGGGACCGGCCTTCTACGGCCGCACTTTCGGCTGGTCACCGTCACAGGTGGGTTATGTCGCGGGCTTGAGTCTCTTCGTCGCCTGGCCGATCGGACTCGCCCTGGGCGGCTGGCTCGCCGAGCATTATTGGAAGAAAGGCGTGCACGACGGCAATGTCCGGGTCGTCGTGTTGAGCACGTTGATTTCGGTGCCTTTCGGCATCGCCGGCCCCCTGATGCCCAGCCCCTGGCTGGCCGTCGCCTGCCTGTTGTTCGCCAACCTGACTTCCATCATGGCCGCCTCGCCCGAGAACGCCGCCATCCAGACCGTCACGCCCAACCGCCTGCGCGGCCAGATGACGTTCCTGTTCCTCTTCATCATGAATGTGATTGGAATGGGATTCGGCCCGATGATCATCGGCGCCCTGAATCAGTACCTGTTCGGTGAGGCCGGAATCCGCCTGTCGCTGGCGGTGGCGGCGATCTCCATGGGAATTCCCGCGATCTACGTGTTCTGGCGCGGCATGCGGCCTTACGGCGAGGCTATCGCCACAGGCAGGCCGCTGAGCTGAGGCACCCCGTCCCGCTCTGGACGTGAAGACAAATTAGAGCTAGACCAGAGATTGTGCTGCGATCGCGAATCGCGCGCAAACGTGACCTGTGCCTCGGAAGCTTCTCTTCATTGTGCGATCCGTGTAGTGCTGGTGTGAGCACCGATAGCCGATAAGAAGTACAGGGATGTCGGAGCTTGACCACCATGCCAAATCTGAAGCTGCGCCTTCTGGCCCTTGCCCTCACCGTGAGCTGCGTCGGGCTCCCTCTTACTGCAAGCGCAGCAGACGGGCTCGAATCCGCCGCCGTGCATGCGTTGCGCTGGGCCTTCTATGCGCCGAACGGACATCGCTGGGAATACAGCGGAATCCTGGTTCTGCGCGACGGCCACATCATGAACAACGCCTTTCCGCGCACGCTGAAGAAGGTCGACGCGGTTGGCATGGATGCCGACAAACAACTCACGCCCGGCGACATACTCGTCGGTCTCTATCACACCCACCCCTGCAAGACGAAAGAGTACTTCTCGGAGTACTATTCTCCGCAGGATCTGATTTCGGTCTATTTCTACAACGTGCCATCCTTCATCCTGGATGAATGCACGGGCGATGTGCACGAGTTTGATCCCGCCGTCGATCATGCACGGGACAGCGGGACTGCCGTGACTGTGCTGCGGCACGACGGCACGCCCCGCGTGGTTCACCTGCCCGCGGGACGCATTGTCGGGAATGTTGGTGACCGCGGCCCGGATCTCTCACTCATCGAGGAGCTGGTGGGGCGGACGCTCTACGAATGAGGTTGGCCAACTGCTCCTGAGTCGCTTGCGGATCCGGCGCGTTTTCGGGCGCGAGCCAGTCCAAAGGCGAGCCGCCAGCGATGAGCTGCCGGGCCACTCCAACATGATCCGCCTTGGGGTCGCCGATCCTGGTGTCCGGGTCTTCCTGCCATCCGTGAGCCGCCCAAAGCAACGGCGTGCCGCGAACAAATCCATCCAGCGTATTGACGGATGCACCATGTGCCAGAAGCACACGCACCGCGTCGCTGCGACCGCCCATCGCGGCTCGATGAAGTGCCGTTATGCCTTCCCCATCCGCGACATTCGGATCAAAGCCGCAAACGAGCATGGCCTCGAGGACCGTGGCATCGCCCCGCTCGGCCGGCACTTGCAGCATCAGATGGTGCTCGGCCCGCAGCTGACCGCGCAGGCCAGGATCCGCGCGTAACATCGTTTCGGCGCGGGTCCGATCGCCCTGCGCACAGGCGGCGACAAATCGTTCCAACACCGAAAGCTCATCCTGGGCTCCGTGCTGCAACAGCCACTCCGCGACCTTGCGGTTACCCTGCAATTCAGCCACCGTGTGAGCCGTACGGCCATCAGCGCGCCGTCGCTGGATGTCCGCGCCACGCTGCACCAGTAATTCGACCATTTCGACGTCCCAGCGCTGCGCGGCAATATGCAATGGAGACTCATCCAACTCGCCCCAGGAGAGATTGACGTCCGCGTCGTGATCCAACAGCCAGCGCAGACCGGGCGCGCTTGCGATACTGCTGCCGGTCCAGGCCATGGCATAGCGCAGCGGTGGCACCCCTCCGGGTATTCCATTGACATCGACCCCGAAGCGATTCAGGAGCTCGAGGGCCGCGAGATTACCGCTACCGGCGGTGATATGGACTGAAACACCGTCCGTCGGATTTGCTCCCGCTTCGAGTAGCACTTCAGCCAAGGGCAGGTAGTCAGCCGCGCACAGCGCGGCCCACAAGGCGGTGCGCGGGAGCTCGCGGTGCCACTGGAAATGATATTCGGCGTTCGGATTCGCACCTCGCGCCAACAGTCCACGTGCAATCGCCACGAGGCCGGCCGCCCGCTCCGGCTTCTCGTGATGCAAGTACGTATGGCAGACGTACAGAAGGGGCTCCCACTCCTGTACTCCACCCTTTTGCGTCGCGAGCTCGGGCTGTTTCGTGAGGCGGGAGTCAACCGCTGCCGCGTCCCCGAGTACGAGCTCCGTGTACAGGTTGGCATGGGCGATGCCGGGATGCAGTGCGAGTAATCGATGTGCGCGGGCCGCCGCCCCGCCGGTTGCACAACGAACGAATTCATCAACCGCGGCAGCGAAGGTGAGCGAACGCTCCTCCACGTAGCTGCGCAGTTCGTTCCACGACTTGAATCCGTATTCGCGTGCGATGACCGATTGCGCATCGTGCAAGGCCAGGCTGAGCGCGCTCAACTCGGTGATAGGTTTTGCGGAAAGCCGCGGAAGAATTCGAAACCGCTCGAGCTCGGCACCATTGTTGGCACGCGCGCCCTGAAGCAGGGACTTCGCCTGTTTCTTGAGCTGCTCGAGATTGGGGTGAGCGGGTAACTGCTGCGACGTCATACAACCTCCGTGCTTCGAGCCTGCGGTTCGCAATCAGGCGGCACGGTGGTGGACGTGCAGTGAAATCTACGTGGGCAGTGGGCTTGGCCCTTCGCGCGAACCTGCTGGCGCCTGCAGCGCACGAGTGGAAGTCAACGCGAATTCAGGCCGTTTGTCAAATGCCCGGGCCGTTCACCGGGCATTTGACTGCGATGTCTTACAACCGGCGGGGGCTTACATATGGCGCGGTTTGAAGCCCTTGTCGTCCTGCGGCTTGCGATGCGGCCAATGCAGCGTCGTTCCGGCGATGTGATCATCCGGGACCGTCGGAGCGAAGGTCGGCAGGTTCTTGGCGCGTGCCCGGGTCACCGCTTCAAATCCGGAAGCGAGCTTGATGAGCGTCGGCTCGCTGAAGGCGGTACCAAAGAAGCTGATGCCGAGGGGGATGCCGAAGACCGCGCCGGCCGGCACCTGCACGATCGGATAGCCCTCGGCCGCGGCGAGACTCGAGCTGCCGAAAATGAAGTGATCGCCATAGAGCAGGTCCGTTGCCCAAGCCGGGTTGTCCGTAGGCGCGACGATGGCGTCGAGATCGAACTGTTGCAACGCCTTGTCGACACCGTTCACGCCGGACAGGCGATCGATCTCCAAGGCCTGGTTGTATGTCATGTTGTTGAAATCCGGCTGTGGCGCGTCCGGACTGACCGCGAGACCCTGCGCCTGCTCGAAGAGATCCTGGCCGAAGAAAGGCATCTCCGCGTCAGCGTTGGCATTGTTGAAGGCGATGGCATCGGCGAGTGTCCCGCCGGCCACGGGGACGCCAACACGAGTGGCAAAGTAGGCCTGCACGTCACCGCGGAAGTCGAACTCCAGAACCAACGTCTCACCGTCCGGCGACGGGAACGTGAATCCTGCTCCATTGGTCCCATCCAGCTCGATGACGGTCGCGCCCGCTGCCTTTATCGCAGCCACCGCGGCGTCAAAAGCGGCGATCACGGGAGCCGGTGCACTGTCTACGCCCTGCCGTGTCACACCGATGCGGGCGCCGTGCAATCCATTGGGGTCGAGGAACTTCGTGTAGTCGGTCGGAAGATTCGTCGGACGTGAGCGCCCCTGCCAGCCCAGTGGCACCGAGCCAGTCGCGGGGTCACGGCCGTCGGAGGCGCGGCTCTGGATGACTCCCAGAGCGACAGCCGCATCGGCAACCGTGCGCCCATGGGGCCCCACCGTATCCTGGGTGTGGGAGATCGGCACTACACCGGCACGGCTCGTCAAACCCACAGTCGGCTTGATGCCGACCACTCCGTTCGCATTCGCAGGACAGACCACGCTGCCGTCCGTCTCGGTGCCGAACGAAATGGTGGCGAAATTCGCCGACGCCGCGGCGCCGGAGCCGGAGCTCGATCCGCACGGATTGCGGTCGATGCCATAGGGATTGTGGGTCTGCCCGCCGACCGCGGACCAACCGCTGATCGACAGGCTGGAGCGGAAGTTCGCCCACTCCGACAGGTTGGTCTTACCTAGTATGACGGCACCGCCCGCGCGCAGTTTCGCGGCCACCGTGGAGTCATGGAGAGCCGGAGTGCCTTGCAGGGCGAGCGAGCCGGCGGTCGTCTGCATCCTGTCGCCGGTATCGATGTTGGCTTTGAGGAGTACGGGAATACCGTGCAAAGGTCCCAGGACGCGACCTTTCCTGCGCAGGGCATCCGCCTGTTGTGCCATGGCGATGGCATCGGGATTGAGCTCGATGACCGCATTCACACCCGGCCCTCCCTGGTCGAGCGCGAAAATCCGGGCGATGTAGGCGCGAGTGAGTTGCTCCGACGTCAGGTTACCCGAGGCCATCGCGGCCTGGAGCTGGGCAACCGTGGCTTCACCGAAGCGGAATTTGAAATCGTCGTCCGAGTGGGTACCTGTCGGCTGGGCAATCAGCCCGAGCGGCAACAACAGCGTAGCCGCCACCATCCAACCCGCCATTCGAAATGACATGTCGGTTCTCCCTGCGACTTTGTTGTTAGGCCAACGTCTGCGCGTTCCCGCGCGCCGACGTCGGCAACGGGCGGGGATGCTACTCGCGTCGCAAGTGGAGCGTCAAATCCAACAGTCGGAGTATCAGCCGCCCAACTTGGCGAGCTCTTGACGGACTTCGTCCATGTTCAACGAAGGCGGCGCACCCTTTACAACCTCGCGCAGCGCGCGGCGCTCGTGCTCGGTGTCGCCATCGGAGTGGGCGATGAGCGCGTCTTCATAGTAGAAGCGACCGCGCAATTCGTTGGAAGCGCTGGCGAAAGTTGGACTGGCCATGGCCAGCGCCAATTGTTGACGCGCCACGCTCATCCGGTTGAAGAGCGCGGGCAGCGGAATGTATGTCGCGATCGCGACCAGTCGCGTCTCGAGAGAGATCGGAATCCCACGGATCGTCTTCGTATCGTCCCGCGGACCCAGGAGCGAAAGTGCGTGATCGATGTTGTTGACGCTGTCATTCACCCACTTGATTTTCTGCCATGGCGCACCGCCATCGCGGGCACGCATGGCGAAGGTACTTCCGTAGTACGCGATGAACAGTGGGTTGGACGGGTCAGTCTGCAGGAGGTCCTTGAACGCATCCTGAGCCGGACCCACCGCGGCGGCCGAGCCGGCGCGGGCCTGCTCGAAGAGCTGCGCCGCGCGCTCGAAGCGAGCGGTTACGTCCGAGCCGGCGGCAATCGCATCGGCCGCGACAGCCCGATTGATGGCGGGAAATCCGGGTGCAAGCACCATCGACGCAGCCGCAACAAACATGGCCCAGTGCGGCCTGCGCCGCGTGGGTGAGTACATCGTCGATCCGACAGTTGAGCCGGCAAGCCGGCGATTCGTCATTATCTCATGTGGGCGGGGTGCCTCCCCTACCCACTCAGCGGACTTGCGAACCCGGTCGCTACTCGATCTCGATAGCCCGGCCAGTCGCTCCCTGCCGAGTGAACTCGAAGCGCACGAGCTCGAGGCGCGAGCCCGTGGTGTCGAGCGGCGGGAATGTCCATTTCTTCGCCGCCTCGATGGCGAGGTGCTCGAAGTATCGGCTGGGACCGGGCTCGTCCACCAGGGCTGCGAAGACGGTACCTTCCTTGTCGACAATCAACCGTACGGACACCCTGACATGGCCGCGGATGGTTTGCAGGACTCGGGGCGGGACTTCGGGGATCTCCTCGTGGATTTCCATGGTGGATGCCGCGGGGGTTGGTTCTGCGGTTGGGCTTGGAGCTGGGGTTGGGGCTCGACCTGGCGCTGCCGTTTGCCTTGGCACCGCCGTTTGCCCTGGCACCGCCGTTTGCCCTGGCACCGCCGTTTGCCCT
>DAITMW010000119.1:0-19479 GCA_036834945.1 Steroidobacteraceae bacterium | reverse complement strand
GTCTGCAACCGCTTGTAGTGGTTGTAGACCGCGACGGAGAGCACCTTCTTGGCGCGCTCCTGGCCGATCACGTACTCGTCGAGAACTTTCTTGATCTCGTGGGGCTTCGGTAGCTTGTCGCGCGCGCGCTCGGCGCGATCCTCGAGCTCCTCACGGATGATGTCGTTGCAGAGCTCAACGCACTCGTCACAAACAAACACAGAGGGGCCGGCGATGAGCTTGCGAACTTCGTGCTGGCTCTTTCCGCAGAAAGAGCAGTACAGAAGTTTTCCGTCATCGTGGCGACCGCGTGCATCTTCAGTCATCGAAGGCCCTCATGCGCCCTGACCCCGCGCCGCTCCAGCGGCTTCAAAATGAGGGGAGCGCAGGTTCTTATAGCACGGTGTCCGGCCGCGACGCAAAGCGCCGGCGCACGGCTAAGTCGTTGTGTGGATAGGAGTTGTATGACCGGGTTCACTTTTTGCCGCTCGTGACGGCGATCCATTTCTCTAGCTGTGGGCACTCAACCCTGTTTTCCAGGGACGGTGGCGCTCAGCGGAACCTCACCGCGTTTCTCGAGAACGCGATCGATGAGACCGTAACGCTGCGCTTCCTGCCAGTCCATGAACCGGTCGCGATCCGTATCCTGCTTGATGCGCTCCACGCTCTGGCCGGTGTGCTTGGCCAGGATTTTGTTCAGTCGCTCGCGCGTCTCGAGCATTTCCTTGGCGTGGATTTCCATGTCCGCCGCCTGGCCCTGGAAGCCACCCAGGGGCTGGTGGATCATGACCCGGGCGTGCGGCAGAACGAAACGCTTCCCGGCGGTGCCGCCCGCGAGCAGCACGGCACCCATGCTGGCCGCCTGGCCGACACAGATCGTGCTCACGTCGGGCTTGATGAACTGCATGGTGTCATAAATCGCCAAGCCCGCGGTCACGACCCCACCCGGTGAATTGATGTAGAGGGCGACGTCCTTGTCCGGATTCTCTGACTCGAGGAACAGCAGCTGGGCCACGACGATATTCGCCATGTAGTCGTCGATCGGTCCGACGATGAAGATCAGCCGCTCCTTGAGGAGGCGTGAGTAGATGTCATAAGCCCGCTCGCCGCGTGCCGTCTGCTCGACGACCATGGGGACGAGGTTCAATGCATGCTCTTTCATATTTAAGCTACCTGTTCCTGACCGAAGCCGGTGATGTCCTTGAACGTCATGGGCTTGTCGGTAATGTTCGCCTTGCTCAGCAGCCAGTCGACCACCTGGTCCTCGAGGGCCGCGGACTCGATCTGCCGCACCGCGTCCTGATTCTGCAGGTACGCGCGGCGCGCTTCCTCCTGCTGCTGCTCGGGATAGCCGGCCACCAGGTCGGTCAATCTCGACTGCACCCGCTCGCGATCCAATTTGATTTGCTGCGACTGCACGATCTGGCTCATCAGCAATCCCAGGGCCACCCTCCGCCGTGCCGGCTCTTCGAACTGCTGGCGTGGCGGCAGCTGGCTGGCGTCCCGGATTCCCATGCGTCGCGCCGTATCAATCTGGAGCTGTTGCACCTGCTCTTCAAGTAGGGCGCGCGGAACGTCGACCGGGTTCTGCTTATAGAGTGCATCGAGTACTTGTCCGCGAACGCGGTTGCGGATCACATCCGCAAGCTCTCTTTCCATGCTCTTGCGGACCTCGGCCCGCAAGGCCTCTACTCCACCTTCTTCGACACCGTACGCCCGGCCGAATTCCTCGTCCACTTCCGGAAGGGACTGCTCCTCGACCCTCTTTATGGTGACATGCAGCTGCGCGCTCTTGCCGGCGATGGTCTTGTTCGGATGCTCCGCCGGAAACGTCACAGCGATCGCGCGGGCTTCGCCAGCCTTGGCACCCTTGAGTCCGTCTTCGAGCTCGGCCATGGACTGGCGCGAGCCGATGATCACGTTGATATCGGTTCCATCGCTGCCGTCGAACGGCTTGTCGTCGATCAGGCCCTTGTAGTCGATGATGACGCGGTCAGTGTCCTGCGCCGGACGCTCGACGGCCGTGAAATTCGGTCTCTGGCGTCGCATGCTCTCCAGCATCGCCTCGACGTCCGCCTCGGTAACCGAGGCCGATGGACGCTCGACGCTGATACCATCCACAGAGGCGAGACTCACCTCGGGCATCACCTCGAACACCGCCGCGAACTTCAGATCGGACCCCGGGGACATCGCCAATGGCTCAATCCGTGGGGTCGCCGCGGGGGTCAGCTTTTCCTGGCTCAGTGCCTGGGCGAACGAGCTGCGCATGAGATCGCTGACGACCTCGGTGTGCACCTGGTCACCGAACTGCTTGCGCACCACGTTGAAGGGTGCTTTTCCGGGTCGGAAACCCTTCAGCCGGGCGGTACGGGAAATCTGCTTGAGCCGCTGCTCGACCTCGGAAGCGACTTCGGTGGCGGGCACGGCCACCTCGAGACGGCGCTCGAGCCCGCCGGTGGCGGACAGTTGAACCTGCATTTCTGAAAACCCTCGAATCCTAATGATCTGCGCCGCGGCGCTCTGTTTTAAAGGGGGGCACTGGTGCGAGAGGAGGGACTCGAACCCTCACGGGGTTACCACTGGAACCTAAATCCAGCGCGTCTACCAATTCCGCCACTCTCGCATGTGCCTGCACGCACCGCATGCACGGGCGCAAGGCAACACCTTCCGGCCATGCGTCGGGACGAAGCATTATAGCGGATGACTGCCTCTACTTACCCACCGCGCGCATAACCGCTTCCAGACGGTCGATCTGGTCGTGGAGGCGGTCGGCCACGCTGCGCTGGAGAACCGTCGCGATATCCTCATCCAGCTCGCAGTTCTGTTGCCTCAGGGCCGCCACGGCGACGACCACCGCCGATTGCACGAGCCGCAGATGCGCCACCACCTCCCCAAGCTCACCCCGCACGGACCGTGTCTTGGAGATCGACTTGCCTGCCACCATAGAGCTCCTCCACTCTCCCCTTCGAGAGGATGGATCGAGCCCTGCTACGGACTTGCGTGGCCCGATCCTGTTACGTTACTTTAGTACGAATCATAGACACTAATGTAATGATAACGCGTCGCGAAGGAGTTGTGACCTTACATTTGTGCTGCAGTGCTCCATGGGCCCGGAGCGCAATGGAACGGGTATGACCGGAAGGCGCGAAAGACAGGAAAACAGTGGTTTCGCCACGCGCTTGAGAGAAGTGATCGACGCCTATGGCAGTGCGAGCGGGCTCGCCAAGGCCATTGAGCGTTCCGAAGGGGCCGTCCGGAAGTGGTTGCGCGGCGAATCGGAGCCCAACGTGACCGACTTACGCGCCGTGTGCGAGCAAACCAGCACCAGTATCGAGTGGCTCGTGACCGGCCAGGGACAGCGCGAAGCCCTGGCCCAGGGAATCCGCGACGCCGCGCCCCAACCCTACCAGCCCGTCACCCGCGAGGCGCTCAACGGACAACTGCTCGAAGGCATTCTGCTGGCCGTTCAGGAAGAGTTACGCAACGCTGGGTTGGAATTACCCCTCCTGAAACAGTCCATGCTGGTCGTGACCTTGTACGAGCTGTGCCATGAGCGTAAGGAAGTCGATCGGGAGGCGGTTGCCCGCCTCGTCAAGCTCGCGGGGTGAGTTGTGCGCCGACGGTGGCCCGGAGACGGGCGACGCTATCTTTTCGCCATCGCCGTCACGGCGTTGGCCTTGCTGGTGGCCATGGCCGTCCGGATGCTGACCGGCAGCGGCCCTGCGCTGGCCATGGCGTTCTTTCCCGCTCTGCTGGCCATCACGTTCTACTCTGGGGCGATGCCCGCCGTCATGGGCTGGTTGTTTGCCATCTGCGCCGCGGCTTTCACTTGGGGCGGCTCCCTCGAGCGGCCGACGCTCGCGGTGGCGGATCGTTGGACGTTGCTGGTGTTCGCAATCTCCACCGCCCTGAGCATCGGCATCGGCGCGCGTGCCCGCCGGGCGGCCCTCGAGGAGCGGACCGAGCTGCTGCGCGTGGAGGAACAGGCCCAACACGATGTGAGCCTCGCGGAAGAGAACAAACACCAGGCGCTCTCCAAGCTGTCGCACGATTTGCGCACCCCGCTGAGCACCATCATCGGTTGGGCCCAGGTGTTACGTGCGCAGAATCCACCGGAGCAGATGCTCCACGGCCTGGAGGTCATCGAGCGCAACGCCCGGACCCAGACCCGGATCATCCAGGAACTGCTCGACGGCAAACCGGCGCAGGGCGATAACGGTCAACGCGGCTGACCGGTGGCGCGCGGCGGTATGAGCGGCACCAACAAGTGGGAGTCATACTGACCGCCGGTGTGGATGACGTGTGTGCCGAGATTGCGCGTCTGGTCGTGACGAGCGAACGGCGCGTTGGGCAATCCATGGTCGGCGATGTCACTTCCCTGAACGACCACGCGCAACCGCTGGCCGGCGCGAAACAATGTCGACGACGGCCAGATCTCGATCTCCACGGCCACCGGCTCGCCCGGCCGCAAGCGCTCCTCGCGGGTGTGCGGATGAAACGGCTGCTCGGGCCGCGAGCGCGCCATATCCAACTCCCGATGGCTGGCGCGCAACCAGCCCAATGCCGCGGGTCCGTCCTCGTTCATTGCATAGAACACGAACGGCACGCAGGTCCCGTCGCCCTCCAGCTTCTGAATGGCGACAAACAGGTCCATGTCGTCCGCGCCGACCGCCTCGACCCACAGACGTAACTTCATGTGGCCGGTCAGCTCTGTGTCGCAAGCGAAGCCATGATCGAACACGGCGCGCGTCGTCGCACCGGTCATCTCGTAACGTGCGGCGCTCGCTTCACTCACCGGCCCATCACGCAAGGCACCATTGGCGGCATCGAGGAATAACTTGCGGAACTGCGTGCGAGCCAGCGGATACTCCTTTTCAGCATGGAAACTCCCGACGTGGGCACGCTCGCGCACCTCGACGAGCACCCTCGGCCACGCGCTGACGCCAGTGTCCGGTTCCTGCTTCAGATAGTGATCGAAGAACTGGCGCTGTTTCTCCACCCGGGAGGGCTCGTAGTAGTAGTGCCATTTCTTGCGGCCGTGAACCTCGAGCCATTTTTCCCTGGACGAGATGCGCTTGTAGGCTTCCAGCGTGCCGCGGGTGTGCAAACCGTGATCGGACCAGCTCGCAACGACGTAGGCGGGAACCTCGATGGCTTCGAGCTCGATCTCCTTGCTCGTCCAATAGGCATCGTGCAGAGGATGGGCGCGAACGTTTGCCGCGGTGTCCTCCGTCCGGGTGGTCGAGTACTGCAGGTTGGAACTGCCGCGGACGACAAACGAGGTCTCGGGAATGCCACCGTGATAACAGAACTCGCGATACCAGTCGGTAAAACCCTCCCATGGATTGATCGCGGCCAGGTGCGGCGGATGCAGAGCCGCGACCTGCCACTGGATGGCGGTCAGATACGACACGCCCGACATGCCAACCCGGCCATTGCTCCACGACCGGGCACCCAGCCATTCGATCAGGTCGTAACAGTCCTCGGACTCCCCCCTCCCGCCATGACGCAACTCGCCCTGTGAATACCAGCTCCCACGCGGATCCGGGTACACGACGGCGTAACCGTGTCCGCACCAGTAGGCCGGGTCCGGTGCCTCGAACGCCGTGTGAGCGGAGATCCAACCCGCGGCGACATCGGCCTCCGGCCAGTTCAGGCGGCTCGAGGTGTTGTGCTTTCCGTAGGGGCTCCAACCGAGGATGATGGGGAGATCGGTCAGTCCAACCGCGCCATCCGGACGATAGATGTCAACGAAGATGGGCACCCCGTCGCGCAGAGGCACCGAGACGTTGCGCTCGATGCGCAGCCCGCTCTCGTGCATTACGACGGGAACCGGCGGCGGTGGAACCTTCTTCCCCACTACACGCGACGGATGGACTCCCTCGCGCATGATGAGCTGGAAGCCGGCGTTGGCGGACTGCATCGTCACGTTGTCCTCAGTTCGCATGCGGCGCCTGGATCGCCTTCGCTATCAACTCGATGAATGCCCGGATCCGTTGCGGCATGTGGCGACGCTCCAGGAACATCGCCACGACCGGCACGGGAGGAATGCGCCACTCGGGCAGCACCCGCACCAGCCGCCCGCATTGCACATCCGGCGCCGTCAGCGGATGAGTCAGGATCGCGCACCCTAGACCGGCCGTCACCATTTCGCGCACGACCACGACATCGGAGGAAGTCATGCGCGGAGTCAGGGTTTCGACGCCCGCGGCGGTGTTGAAAGTCCACAGACCATCCGCCAGCTGGGTCTCCAACACAATGCATTCATGTCGCAGCAGGTCCGCCGGAGCCGCCGGGACGCCATGGCGCTCGAGATAAGCCGGACTCGCATAGACGCCGCGCGGCAGGTCGGCGAGCCGCCTCACCGGCAGATGCTCATTGTGAACACGCCCGATGTGGATGGCGATGTCGTAGGGCTCCTCGCTCACATCGACCCAGCCGTTCTTGACGTGAATGGTGAGCTTCACGTCCGGATACGACAACGCGAACCGGGCGAGCGCCTGGGTGATCCAGGTATTGCCGATACCGAAGGGAATGCTGACGCGCATGGCGCCCTTGAGCTGCGACTGCATCTCCGCGGCAATGCTGCTCGCATCGGCCGCCTCCTCCGCGATGCGCTCGCAATGTTGATACAACGCCTGGCCAACTTCCGTCATTTCCAGCTTGTGTGGCCCGCGCTTGAGCAGAACGGCACCGATCTGTTGCTCGAGCTGACGCAACTTGCGACTGAGAGTGGCCTTCGGCATGTGCACCCGGACGGCCGTCTGACTGATACTGCCGGCGTTGACGATATCGAGAAACATCATGAGCAGGTTCAAGTCGAGCCGGCTCGAATGTCCGGCCGCGGTCCACTCGGTCGAGCGATCGCTGACGATTTTGACTGACATGGTCCCCCTCCCCGCCGTGTGCACCTATCCCATCCGCAGGCGCCGGTCCAGTCTGCTCGATGGTACGACAGGCCAATCTCCTCAGGGGGCGGGCCATGCCAGGGTCACCGCTGCGTGGAGTACTGTGACCCAACAGCTCGAGGTGCGTGCGCATGACGCTGCAGCGGGACCTCGCCTTGTCCTACGAGTGTCGCTGAATCCGGCCGACTTGATGATGTCACCCAAAGCGGCCACACTCCCCGCGTGTTCAATCACAATGCCAATCCGCCGTCGCATCCGCGCGTGATCGATTCCAGGGCGCTGGGTACTCCGGACAGCTACTGGCAGACAGAGCTTGCCGGCGCCCCGGAGTGGCAACCGCCGCCGGGGCCGATTGTCGTCGTCGCGGCGCATCCGGATGACGAGACCTTTGCTGCTGGTGGCCTCATACACAGCTGCGCTCGCGCCGGTCACGAAGTAGCGGTAATCACAGTGACCGATGGTGAAGGCGCGCGCACTGACCTTGCCCGCCCCGGCACAGTGCGGCGCCGGGAAATGCGCGCGGCGCTGAGCTGTCTGTCAGGCCGCTACCTTCAATGGCATAGATTGGGAATGCCGGATGGGGACGTGATGGCGCACGAACCGCTCGTGGAGAGCGCCATCAAAACACGGCTGCCCGGGAATGCGACATTGGTCGCGCCTTTCGAGCACGATGGGCATCCCGATCACGAAGCGGTAGGGCGTGTCTGCCTCATGCTCGCGCGCCGCCGCGGCCTGACTGTACTGCGTTATCCGATCTGGGCCTGGCATCATTCCGCGCCCGGAACGTGGCAGAACGCGGAATTCGTACGCTTCGAATTGAGCCCGGCGGCACAGCTCGCGAAATCGCGTGCGATCCGTTGCTTCGCCTCGCAGCTGGACCACAGTTCCGCGCACCCGGTGATGCCGGCGCACGTTCTCAATTACTTTAGCCGCCCTTACGAAGCGTTCCTGCGCTGGTAGAGCTCTGGATAAACCAACGCCAGCCCCTCAGGTGAGCCCTGCGCCACGAGGCGCCCTGCCTCCATCACCAACACCTCGTCGAAGCGATCCAGCAGACTGAGCCTGTGAATCGACGAGATGACGGCGGCATCGGCGAAGGCAGCAAAGAGATTTGTGTAGACCCGCGCTTCGGTGGCGGGATCGAGATTCGCGCTGGGCTCATCCATGAGAACGAGCGTGCTCCCGCTCGCAGCAAGGATGCCGCGTGCCAGAGCTACCCGGCTGCGTTGTCCCCCCGACCAGTTGGAAGCGCGCTCGGCGACGGACGCCTCCAGGCCAATCGGCGTGGGCTGTACGAAATCCGTGGCGCAGGCCAGGTCGAGAGCTGCCGCATAAGCATGCGGTGCTGGCGGCCCGTCTACTGACTCACACAGGCCGAGGTTCTCACCCAATGTTCCCTCGTAAACCTCCGCATCCTGCGGAATCAACGTCGTGCGCGCACGCAGAAATTGCGCAGCCTCGGCTGGCGACACGTACGTCGGACCACCATCGACCGTCATGGCGATTCGATCAGCGGGATAGAGGCCGGCCAACACGCGCAGCAATGTACTCTTGCCCGAGCCACTGGCGCCCACCAGTGCGTAGCGTTTGCCTCGCTCGAGTGACAGGGCCAGCCGCTCGAGCGTCGGTCCGGCAGTGCGACTCGCCGAATGATGGAACGTCAGATCCCGGATCACGAGGCACTGCCAACCGTCACTGGCCGGCGAGGCCAAGGCGGACACCGCAGCCTTTGCCGGCGCGGCATCACGAATGACGTCGGCGCTCGCGTAGTCTGCATGCTGCCGCGCGAAGGTCTGAAAGTGGGAAGCGACGGAGGCGATCACCGACGAGGCTTGCTCCGCGTATGCCCAGACCATGTACAGGCTACCCAACAGCAGTGTCTTGCCACCACTGACACCATCAACTCCACGCGAGGCGAGACACACAAACAAAGCTACGAGACAACAGTTCAGTACACGCGTGGCGAGATCCACAGTGCACCACTTTATCTCGTTCAAAACGATGGCTTTCCGGAGTGGCACGAACACAGCGAGAAGGCGTCGCTCGATTCGAGCCATGACGCCCTTCGCCTGACGCAGCGCATACACCGTACCGGTATTGCCGAGGGTATCGACGAGCGTGGCGGAATAACGACGCTCTGCTTCATTCTCCTCGTTCGCGAGGCGCAGCATGGCCCGGTCGAAGCCCACCACGGATCCCACTACCAACGTGAACCCGGCCATTGCCGCGAATCCGACCAGCGGGTCGACCCACCACAGCGCCACCAGCGGACCTAGCAGCCGGACCGCGCTGTTGAGATAGATATATTGGCTTTGCGCGAACGCGGAGAGCGCCTGGGTGCTTTGCTGGACCCGGTGAGCGGTCGCGCCGGAATGGTGCGACTCGTGCCAGCTCAACGGCAACGCGAACAGGCGCTCGAGCAGCAGAGCAGACATACGCTGCCGGATCAGAAGCGCCGCCTTGCGCTCGAGCACGCGTCCGGGCCCGTGCAAAACCCAACTGCCAACGGCGACGAGCAACACCATCGACAGCCAGAGGGCCGCATCGTGCAGACCGGCTTGCCCGCGCAGCTGCAGGGCGTTCAAGGCGCGCCCCGAAATGTAAGGCACCGCGAGCAGTACGGCCTGTGCGGCGATGAGCAACACGACGGCACCCGCGAAAATCCGGCGCTGGCCGCGGATCAGGTACCACAGATCTCGATAAAGTCGGGAAATGGCACCGGGCCTGGGGACCCGCGCCTGGGAAGAGCTTCGCACGGGAATAAGTTAACCGCCGCGCGTTACGGCTGCTGTGCGGCAGGTCACGCGGGGGGACTTCAGCTCCCGCGCCAATCGCGCCAAAACTTCTCGACGCGCGAGCTGAACACCGCGGGGCTCTCCTCGTAAAGGCGCAGACCAAGCTGCAGGGCTTTCTGTTGCAAACTGGCCCGGCACCGCTGGATGAGGATCAACAGTGCCTTGTGGGTGGCCGCCCGTGGAAAGGTATCGCGCGCCTCCACGGCTCGCTCGTGCAGGACGGCCAGATCGTGATCATCACCGAGGAAGTCGGCCAGCTTGTGCGCGATTTCCGTCAGCTCCCCGACCCGCTCGGACCCCAGCGGCTCGAACAGCTGCAACTGATGCCAGAAGTACTTGGTTTGCTTGCGCCACTCGTGCAGATTCTCGTTGGTGGGCCTGAGCTTGGCCTGCCTGAACGCGTCGCGGCCCCTGGTATAGGTCCGCTTCAGACCCGGACCCAGCACAGACCAACCATGATGGCCGACATGCCAGTGGGCGGAGCGCGAGCTCACTTCACGCAGTGTCTTACGCGCATGGCGTAAAGGCTCGCGCTCACCGAGCACGTTCTTTCGGGATTGCATCCGACGCCGGCTCAGTGCCCGTTTGAATCCAGCGAGCGGTAGTGTCGAGGCCGGGGCACCGTAGTACTGGGTCAATGACTTCAGGGCATCCAGGAGCACGCGTCCGTCGCGCACCTGGCTCAGCGGCCTCGCGGCATCGCGCAGCGCGGCGTTCTCGCGCTTGTACGTCGATTTTCCCAGCGCGTCACGCAACAGGCGCAGCGTGGCGCGGGCCTTCTTCAATTCCTTGCGGGCTGCGTGGATCGAGTGATCACTGGCCTTTTCCGAGCCCAGGGTGTCGAGCGCGGATTTGATCCGGCGGCGCGTGATTCGGCGCGCGCCGCGGGTGCCTGATTCGCCATGTTTTATCTGGGGATCCATGGCTCAGGCATTCGCATCACCCGGCGCTGGCGTGCCGTCGCAACAGCTCGGTAATGTTTCCGAGCGACAGCAGGTGTGCGTAAACCAGACCCAGCTCACCCGTGGCGAACCACTCTTTCAGGGTCGCCTCGGGCAGCTCGCGGAGGAGCTTCTCGTCCACGACCCAGAAACCGCGCCAGGCCACGGAGCGGCCATCGGGGAAATCGGCCTTGGCATTGGCTTCCATCAGGATGTTGGCCGCGGCGAGTTTCTTCATGAACTCCTGCGTGAACCGCATCATCTGCTGATATTCATTCAGACCCTTGATGGTCTCGTTCAGCGTGTTGCTCGGCTCGCCGGACGCGTCGAACAAAGCAGTTCCCTCGTTCTCGTCGAGAATCGTGGAAGTGGGATCGATGCACACCGCGAAATTTTCGGGCTCGGTCTCGACGAACACGAATGGATAGCGCCTTACGTAGGCCGGGATATAACGCGCGTCCCACTTGCCGTCGGCGCGCACGAACAGGTTCCGGGTCTGCGGCATGCCCATCAGCGCCACGGCCACCGGCTCGCTGGTCGGCGTCTCACGCATGAACGCGATCGGAAACTCGCGCGCGACCGAGGCAAACTCACCCGTCAGGAGCGGGATGAGCGTGGCGTCAGCGGTGAATTCGTAATTCTCGGGCCGTCGGACCTTCAGGCGTGTATGCACGCGGCGATCGAGGGCTGCCAGGCGCTTGTAGAACAGGGGCAGGTTGACGTCAGGCGGCAGATTGAGTTCAGTCATGAGGGCGCTCAAAAAAGGCCATTCTAGCGCAAATGCGCCCTGGCTGGCGGCGGTGGCCCGCGCCTCAGTTCTCAGTTCTCAGTTGGCGAACATTCCGGCGCTGACGTTGACGGCAAAGCCGAGGATCGAAGCGTTGAACACGAATGCGATCAGGCTATGCGCCAGCACCACCTTACGGATCGCGGTGTTGGCGGTCGCTACATCGGCCGTCTGACAGGCAGCCGAGATGGTGAAGGAGAAATAGGCGAAGTCCCAGAATACCGGGCGCCGCGTCTCCGGAAACAAGAGCGGCCGGTCGTCGTCGGAAGCACTGTAGAACTCATCGGTGTAATGCAGGGTGAAGATCGTGGGAACCAACACCCAGGAGCTGACTACGGTGGCGGCCGACAATGCCACGTGCGTGGCCCTGTGGAAGCCCGCTACCTGTTTGACGGTCGACAGCAAGGCGACGATGGCCACCAGGCTCAGGAGTGCCGCGAACAGGACCGTGACGAGAATGACGAGTGCGCTCTCGTCCTCCTCCTTGTATCTCATATAGAGCTGCTCGGCCGTGCAGTTCCTCATCCAGAGAAACACCCAGACCAGGAACACGGTGACACCCGCATTCCAGCTCACCAACACGCGCGCCAGGAAGCCCCACGCCAAGGGCAACAAGAGATACAGCACCGCGCCGACGACGATGGAAGTCAGCAACTTGACATGGTGCAGGACGACGGATTTCACCAGCACCTCAGAGCGGCTTACGGGCCCGATACTCCGAAAACACGCCATGCTCGACGTAGCGGACGACGTCGACGAATCCCGTAGCGGTGAGGCCATCGAGAATCGACTTCGGAGGAACACAGGCTTCGATCGTATCCCAGTAGTAGCGCATCAGCTCCGGAACGCTCTGATGCCGCGCCACCAGGCGGGCGAGTATGGGGACGATCCCTCGCATATAGGCCTTCAACAGCGCGCGCGATAGGCCGTTACGCGGTGAGGTGATCTCGAGCAGACATAACCGACCTCCCGGCTTCAAAACGCGGTGGAACTCCTGAAACGCCGTCGACAGATCACTCACGTGCCGTAAGGCGTAACCCATGCTGATGAAGTCCGCCGAGCTCTCGGGTGCCGGAATCGATTCGGCGGCCCCGGTGGCCAGGCGTAGGCCCGTGGGGACGTTTGCGTTCGCAATCATCCCCGAGCTCGGATCGACACCGAGAACCAGCTTGCTATCACCCACTATTCCCGCGGCCTCACGTGCGACGAGGCCCGTACCCACCCCAACGTCGACAACGGACATCCCGGCCTGCAGCCCGGCGCGCTGCAGTGCACGACGGCGATACCAGGAGCCGCTTCCGAGGGCCATGAGACGCTCCATCCGCTCATAGTCACCCGCGGTGCGGTCAAACAGGTTTCGTACCCACTCCCGCCTATCCTCCTCGCGGCTGTAATACGCCCGTAATGGCGAGTGAGGGACCTGTGGCGTCTCGGGAAGTGAGGACATCGATCGAGATTACGCTGTGGCCGGCCAAACTGTCACCCCGTAAGGACACTTTTGCTCTTCCGGCCGCTTATACGAATGGATCGGGTCCGATACAGTTGTCAGCCATGAGAAAACATTTCATGGCCGTTTGTCTGCTGGCGGGCGCCTGCATCCTGGCTCCCCGACCGCAGGCCCGCGCGCAGGATGCAACTCCAGGCTCACAATGGCTGTCGAACAACAACCATCTCGACGGCCAGCGTTTCTCGCCCCTGAAGACCATCACGCCGGCGAATGCGGCCCAACTGGAGGAAGTGTGCCGGGTCCGGATCGATGGCCCGACCAGCTTTCACGCCGGACTCGTGGTGGCCGACGGAGTGATCTATACCAACACCGCGCTGCAGACCGTCGCCATCGACGCGCAGACCTGCGCCGTGCGCTGGAAACGAACCTATGTGCCCGAAGAGGAGCGCTCCTCTGCATCGAGCCGGGGACTGGCGGTGCTCGACGGCCGGGTATTCCGGGGCACCGGGGATGCGCGACTGATCGCCCTGGATGCGGCGACCGGTAAACTGCTTTGGAAGACGGTCATCGGCTCACCCCGTGTAGGCGAATCGGCGACCGCCGTTCCATTGGCCTGGGGTGGTGTTGTGTACATGGCGATCAGCGGCAGCGAGCTCGGCGCCCGTGGCCGGGTCATGGCCTACGATGCCCAGACCGGCCGGGAGTTGTGGCGATTCAACACCATCCCGATGGGCAAGGAGACGGGCGCCGACACCTGGAAGCGGCCGAAGACGGCCAAGACCGGTGGTGGCGGCGTGTGGGGCTCGATGTCCCTGGATGTCACTACCGGCGAGTTGTTCGTACCCGTTGGCAATCCGTGGCCCGACATCGACAAGGCCTATCGCCCGGGGACCAACCTGTTCACCGACTCGATCGTGTCACTGGATGCCCACACCGGGGCACTGCTGTGGTGGCACCAGGTCACGCCCGAGGACTGGCAGGACATGGATCTCGTCGCGGCACCGGTCCTATACAGGGACAGCCAGGCGCGCGACCTTCTGGTGTTCGCGGGTAAGGATGGGTACGTGAGAGGTGTCGACCGGGACACCCGACAGGAGGTCTTTCACAGTCCTGTCACCACCATCGTGAACGCCCCAAAGAGCCCAACAGCCGCCGGCGTGCGCACCTGCCCGGGCTACGCGGGCGGTGTCGAGTGGAACGGGCCCGCCTTCGATCGACTCGACAACACCCTGATCACCGGCTCGGTCGATGTGTGTTTCATCGTCAAGTTGGGCACGACGCAGTATTCGGCGGCCGAGGCGAACTTCGGTGGCACGATCGAGCCCGACGGTCCGGCGACCGGGTGGGTTACCGCGGTGGACGCCGAAACGGGCCAGGTCCGCTGGAAATACCACGCGGAAAAGCCCGTGGTCGCCGGAGTTACCCCCACCGCCGGCGGTGTTACGTTCACGGGTGACCTGGCCGGCAACCTGCTCGTCTTCAACAGCAAGAGCGGCGAGCTCGTGCACAAAGCGCAGACAGGCGGTGCGTTTGCCGGAGGTGTCGTGACCTACGAGGCCGGCGGCAAGCAGTACGTGGCTTTCGCTTCGGGCAATGTTTCGCGCAACGCCTTCGGGGCGTTGGGGATGCCGAGTGTCGTGATCATGACGCTGGGCGGCACTGCCGGCATTGCCAACGTCTCAACGGGCCGCAAGGTCTACGAACAGGTGTGCACTTCGTGCCACGGGCCGGACGGGAACCTCGTCGCCGGCCACGAATTCAGCACCCTCAAGGGTCGGCGGGATCGCGCCTCCACCCTGGCCTTCATCAAGGACCCCAAGCCCCCGATGCCCAAGCTCTACCCGGGGCTGCTCGATGAGCAGAGCCTGGCGGAAGTCGCCACTTATATATATGAGGACCTCGCGCACTAGGCTGGTTGCCTCGAGCTCGGCCGGTGTGCTATTACTGGTGCGCATGACATTCACCGTCCACAGCTACCGCTTTACCTACTTTTACTGGCCAGACCATCTTGGCGGTAGGCGGGCTGCACGCGGCTGAAACACAGCAGACAGATCCCGAAAAAACCGCCAGAAGCCCTGGCGGTTTTTTTTCGCCAGTGGCCCAGAGAGACAACCGGAGCCGCCACTGTGAATATCCGTACTGACGACTTACGCATCCGCGACATCAGGGAGCTCACCACTCCCGAGGACCTGATGCGCGAGGTTGCCATCACGCCTGAGATATCGGCCATCGTCGCCGCCGCGAGGCGTGGCGTGCACCGCATCCTCCACCGCCAGGACGACAGGCTCGCGGTAGTCATCGGGCCGTGCTCCATTCATGACATCGGGTCGGCCATGGAGTATGCCGGACGGCTGGCGCAGCAGCGGGAGCGCTTCAAGGACTCACTCGAGATCATCATGCGGGTCTACTTCGAGAAGCCGCGCACGACGGTGGGCTGGAAGGGACTGATCAACGATCCGGATCTCGACGGCAGCTTTCACATCAACCAGGGTCTGCGCTTGGCCCGTGGCCTGCTGTTGAATATCAACCAGCTCGGACTGCCGGCCGGCTGCGAATTCCTCGACATGATCACGCCGCAGTACATCGCGGATCTCGTCTCCTGGGGCGCGATCGGCGCGCGCACGACCGAAAGCCAGGTCCATCGCGAGCTCGCCTCGGGCCTGTCGTGCCCGGTAGGCTTCAAGAACGGCACCGACGGAAATGTGAAGATCGCGGTGGATGCCGTACAGGCCGCCGCGCAAGCCCATCATTTCCTGGCGGTGACCAAGCAGGGCCGCAGCGCCATTGCAACGACTGCCGGCAACTCCGATTGTCACATCATTTTGCGCGGTGGCAAAGCACCCAACTATGACGCCGCGAGCGTCGATGCAGCCTGGCAGGTCGGTGCGTCCACGGGGCTGCAGACCTGCATGATGATCGACGCGAGCCATGGCAACAGCAGCAAGCGGTTCGAAAACCAACCGCTCGTCGTCGACGCGATCGCACGGCAGATCGAGAGCGGGGACACGCGCATCGGCGGAGTCATGGTCGAGAGCCACCTGGTTGCCGGACGTCAGGACCTGGTTCCCGGCAAGCCGCTCGTTCATGGGCAGAGCATTACGGACGGTTGTATCGACTGGAACACGTCGGTGCAGGTGTTGGAGAGGCTCGCGCATGCTGCCGAGCGCCGACGATCAGCCCTGCGCAGTCGCGCGATGGCGCCCGCCTGGTCTCACTTGGGTGGCGCGGCGACACGTAAAACGTAATCGACAATATCCCGCGCCATCTTGCGATTGATCGGTGCGTGCCCGAAAAGGGTACGGAAGTAAAAGGGGCCGGTCAGGATGTCGAGAGCGAGATCGACATCCAGATCGGCCCGGATCTCGCGGCGCGCCCTCGCTCTTGCGAAAGCTTCGCGCATGGACTTACGGCGCGCCGCCAGTACCTCCTGGCGGATGGTCTGCGCCAACTCGGGATCCTGCGACATGTCGGCGACCAGGCCCGCAAGTGCCTGCCCCAAGGGACCGCCGAACGCGTTGAGGAGCGTCTCCACCGCCGCCTCCAGATCCTCGCGCAGGGCTCCTGTGTCCGCGGCGGGGTTGTCGCCCATCTCGCTCAGGACCGCGTAAGCGACCAGGTGCCTCTTGCTGGGCCAGCGGCGATAAATGCTCGTGCGGGCTCGTTTCACCTTGCGGGCGATGCCGTCGATGGTGACGGCACTGTACCCACCATTACGTAGCGCGCCGAGAACCGCGGAAACGACTTCCGTATCGATCCGCTCATCCCGCGGCCTTCCCAGCACCGGCTCCGTGGTCGAACTTTTGCCGGTCAGCGACCCGGCCCGTCGGAGCCGCGAATTTGTGCTTACCGTCATCGCCGCACGACCATGAAGCCTTTCCTGCTTGTAATACTAGCAAACGGGCGCCGCGGCCCGGTGCTTGCACAAGTTACGCTACATACTGTAGCGTATCTACTTCTGTCCGAATGCCCGGAGCCCGTCGTTTGATCCGCCTGCTGATCGGTGATGCCAATCTACTGGTACGAGCTGGAATCAGAGCCATCCTGACGGAGGCACTCGCGATTGCCGAGGTTGGCGAGGCGGCTTGCGGTGCTGAAGTGCTCTCGAGCCTGCGCCAGCAGCTCTGGAATCTGTGCGTCCTCGATATTTCGCTGCCGGAGCGCGGGGGTCTCGAAATCGCGCGCTACGTCCGCAAACTCCGCTGCCGGACGCAGCTCTTGTTTCTGAGTTCCCGCTCGGATTGCCAATACGCGGCGAGCGCCCTCAAGGAGGGCGCCCGAGGCTTCATCCCCCGCGATTGCACCCGTGAGGACATGCTGGCGGCGGCGCGTACAGTGCTCGCCGGCAATTGTTATGTGAGCCCCCAGCTTTCGGACCAGCTACTGGCGCACTCCGAGGACGACCGTCCCAGTTACGCGCGGCTGTCGCAGCGGGAACTGCAGATCTTCCGCAAGCTCGCTCTCGGTGCCGCACTCACGGAAATCAGCCGGGATCTGAGCATCAGCCCGAAATCGGTCAGCACCTACCGCTCGCGTATACTGGAAAAGATGCGCTGCCGGAACAACGCCGAAATTACTCAGTACGCCGTACGAGAAGGCCTCATCTAACCTCCCCAAGGAGCTTGCTGTGAAAATAACACGCGTCATTTACCCGCTGATCGCGGCCGCCGCCGTGCTCGCCGCCTGCAGTTCGGCGGAATCGGATTGGAAGAAAGCGGACTCGCAGAACACCGCCGCCGCCTACCAGGATTTCCTGACACAACATCCGAACGACACGCACGCACAGGAGGCACGCGATCGGATCAAGAAGCTGGAGGACGAGCAGGCCTGGGCGGATGCACAGAAGGCCAACACCACGGACGGCTACCAGCAGTATCTGCAGAAGGAGCCGAATGGGGCACACGCCGACGAGGCCAAGACCCAGGTTGCGGCGCTCGAGCGCGCGGCGGACTGGAAGACGGCGCAATCAGCCAACACCGCCGCGGCGTTGCAGGGCTTTCTGCAGAAGTACAGTCAGGGACCGGAAGCGGACGAAGCCCGGGCGGCACTCGACAAGCTACAGGGTTATCGCGTCCAGCTCGGCGCCTTCAAGGACGAAAAGTCCGCTCAGAAGGCGCATGACGAAGCGCAGAAGCGGTACGGCAGCGATGTGCCCGGCCTCGAAGTCGTGGCCCCCTCGGGTAATGAGAAGCGCCACGTGTTGGCCTCGGGACCTATGACGGAAGAAGACGCCAAGGCCGCCTGCGCCAAGTTGAAGAAGGCGAAAGCGAAATGTGAGGTCGTCAAGCGCTGACGCCCCACCCGCCCGGGCTCACCGGATCACTTGCACCAGGCGCGCCGGGTCATCCGAGATGACCACCAATGCGATGTAGCGGGTGTCGTCCAGTGTGAAACTGATCTGGCGCTTGGGCGGATTGCTGGTTTTCAGCAGCATGTTGATACAGGAGATGTCTCGTGCGTCGAATTGGACGTACGAGACATCTCCGGGCTTCGGCCGGCATAGCGAGTTCGCCGCCGCCATGATCCGCTCCGCCCGCGCATAGTGCATGGGGTTCGAGGTCCGCAACCGGTCCAGGTCGGACTGCCCATACAGGTATACGTACTTGTCTGGAGACGCCGCCGTGACATGGGGAACGAACGTGGCGGCCAGCCCAGCCAGCCCGAGGACGAGTAGAGTGGTTCGCATGGCAGGTACTCACCAGTTTTCCGCCAGGAAAGGGCCCAAACCAGCCGCCCCATTGTAACGCGGCCGGTCTCGGACTGCCTCTGGACCTGCCGAGTTCCCGCCCGCCTTCGACCGCCCACGCTCAACCCGTAGGTTGCGACGCCGCACGTGACGCCCTGATCACCACCACCGCCATGTCGCGCTGCGGCGATTCCATGGAAGTCGCGTTGTTCATGGTGGGAGGCTGCGCGGTCTGACTACACGCAAGCAGCGATGCCGTGGCCGCCGCGATACACACAGTGCGAATGCACACTTCCTGAACTGTTCCTTGCGCGCGGATCATGACCATTTACCTCCGAGTCATGTTATCCATTGTCGAGCGCGCGGATTATCCGGAAGGTGCACCTGCAGCGTTATGAAATCTGCATGAAACCCAACGCTGCGGCGCGAGATTTACCTAACACGTTCAGGACTCGCCGATGTCCTCGTCCCAGACCTGCGGATGCGCCCTGATGAAACCGTTCAACAGCTCGAAACACTCGGGGGAGTCCAGGTCGATCACCTCAATACCCCGCTGTCGCAACCAGTCGACTCCGCCCTGAAAAGTTCGCGACTCACCTACGACAACCTTGCCGATGCCGAACTGCACGACGAGCCCGCTGCAATACCAACAGGGAGCCAGCGTGGTGACCATGATGGTCTCGCGATAGCTGCGCTGACGGCCGGCCTTGCGGAAGGCATCCGTTTCGCCGTGCACGGACGGGTCGCCTTCCTGCACACGCCGGTTGTGACCGCGACCCAACAGGCGACCATCGCGGTGAAAAAGAGCCGCACCGATCGGAATGCCACCCTCCGCCAGGCCCGACCGGGCCTCCTCCAGCGCAACCGCCAGCATGCTGCGATAATCAAACTCTGTCGTCATGAAACCGCTCACGCATATTGAAACAACATCATGAAGCC
>DAITMW010000118.1:0-19520 GCA_036834945.1 Steroidobacteraceae bacterium | reverse complement strand
GCGATGCGGCCCCAGGCCGAGGGCCTGTCCACGGAGCAAGCCAGGTCGATCGCGTCATACCTCACGGCCGAGGCCGCGAGCCATCGGCCCCCTCAGCATCCGAACCTGTGCCCCATGCCGGCCAAGGCGCTGGACACGGCCACGATCGGCTGGAACGGTTGGGGCGGGGATCTGGCCAACAGCCGCTTCCACCCGCAGCCCGGCCTCGCCGCGGCGGATGTCCCACGTTTGAAGTTGAAATGGGCGTTCGCCTACCCGGCCGCCATGGCCTGGGGCCAGCCCACCGTAGTGGGCGGACGCGTGTTCGTCACCAGTACCACGGGAGAGGTTTACGCGCTCGATGCCGACACGGGATGCAAATGGTGGAGCTTTGACGCCGGCGCTCCTGTCAGAACCGCTCTCTCGGTGGCGCAGGACGAAAAGCAACATACGGCCGTCGCCTACTTCGGGGACATTGCCTCTGTGGTTCACGCCGTAGATGCCACCACCGGGAAGGAAATCTGGCGGACGCGGGTCGAGGAACATCCGCTCGCGCGTATTACAGGCGCACCCGCATTGTTCGGCGATCGCCTGCTCGTGCCCGTCTCGTCATTCGAGGAAGGAGCCGCCGCCTCTCCCGGCTACGCCTGTTGCACGTTCCGTGGCAGTGTCGTCGCGGTGGATGCCCAAACCGGCAAGATCATCTGGAAGCGCAGCACCATTGCCGAGCAGCCCAGGTCATACCAGCGCCCAGGCAGCACCGCCCGGTTATTCGGCCCTGCGGGCGCCTCGGTCTGGGATACACCCACCATCGACCGCGAGCGCGGGCTCCTTTATGTAGGTACAGGTAACGACTACACCGACATCAGCTCACCCGCCACCGACGCGGTTGTGGCAATGGGGCTCGAGGATGGCGCCATCCGTTGGACCCAACAGCTCGTTGCCCACGACAACTGGGCGAGCGGCTGTACCTTTGGCGGTCCCTGTCCGCAGCCCTCCGGCGCGGACTCCGACATTTCGGCCTCGACGATCCTCATCGCGCTGCCCTCAGGCAGGCATGTCCTGGTGGTGGGCCAGAAATCGGGGGTGGTTTCCGGGCTGGACCCCGCCGCGAAGGGCGACGTACTGTGGCAGGTCAAAGTCGGCGGCGGCGGGGTGTTCGGGGGGATCGAATGGGGTATGGCTGCGATCGGCGGCACTGTTTTCGTTCCCATCTCGGACTCTCTGACCAACACCGCCGATCCCGCCCGGCCGGGACTCGCCGCCATCGATGCGGCCAGCGGCAAACAGCTATGGTGGACCGCTGCTCCGGCACCGGTGTGCAGCTGGGGTACAGCCGACTGCCGTGCTTCGCTGTCACAGGCGATCAGCGCCATCCCCGGCATTGTGTTCGCCGGATCGCAGGACGGACATCTGCGCGCCTACGACGCGACCAACGGCCGGGTCGTGTGGGATTTCGATACCGGACGCGAAGTCCCTGCCGTAAACGCCACCTCGGCAACGGGCGGCTCCCTGGATGCCGGCGGACCCGTGATCGCCAACGGCGTGGTGTATGTCAACTCCGGCTATGGACAGTTCCTGGGGCGTGGCGGCAATGCCCTGCTCGCGCTGAGTGTCGACGGCAGGTGACTGCATCGATTCACCATTCGTCAAACCAGTTTTAACTGCGGGTAGTGCTTTACGGGCGCGCCAACGCCCTATGATGTTGGCGCATCCGACGCCGGTGAGTCACCGGCGGATGCCGGGACACGCGGTCCTCTTGGAACGGTGTTTGGGGGCGTCCCTCGAAGACCGCATGCCCCGAACAAATCACTGGCGATATTTTTACCAACACGGCAGTGCGGCGGTTCCATTGCCGCGGAGCATAAGCTCCATCGGGAGAGAACTGCACTCACTGTTGGTGTACGATCCGCTCCCGCACCACGACCCGGCAATGCTCGTGGCGATATTCCGTCGGCGTCATCCCATAATGCTCGCGGAACACCTTGCCGAAATTGGTGCAACTCCCAAACCCATGGTCGAACGCGATGGCGCTCACCGAGCGCGACCTGTGAGAAGAGCTCGCGAGCAGGCGCGCGGATTCCTCCAGGCGGCGGCGCAGGATGTACTTGGACACAGTCTCATCGCCACGCGTGAAGATCGAGTGCACGTAACGGGACGAGGTCGCCAACATCGCCGCGATCGACTTCGGTGACAGCTCGCAGTCGCCGAGATGACGCTCGATGTGATGAATGATCCGCAGACGCAGAGCTTCGAGGTGGGCCGTCCCCAGGGCATGCGCATCGGCCATCTTATCGTAGGCGGCCGCGACGAGATTTAACAATGCGCTGGCGAGGTTGCTGCCGGCGTGCTCGACTTCGAGCTCGCACTGACGCCACAAGCGCCCCGCGAAATCCGCAAGGATACTGTTGAGATTGTCGTTGTAACCCATGCGCGTTGCGACGAGGCGCTCGGGATGAGCCAACTGCCTGCGCAGCAGTGCGTCGGGAATACCGAACACGAGCATCTTGTTCTGCGCGTCAAAAGACATTTGATAGGGGCGCGTGGAATCGAGCAACGCGAAATCCCCTGCCTGCAAACTCGCTTCACGTCCGTCCTGGGAGAAGCGCGCGCTTCCTTCCAGCTGGATCTTCAGGAAGAACGTGGCTTCCTGCGTTCTCGACACGTGCTCGCGTGTATGATGAACCACGGATGCAGAGGAACACATCTGCCCGACCCAAAGACCGGCCAGGCTCGTGCGGCTCATGCTGGGAGCAAAAGCCGCGATATTGGTCACGTCCGTGACGGTCGGCACGTTGACCTTGCCGTGCAGTCCGTTCCAGAAGTCCAACCTCGTATGTACCGCAAGCGATGCGGTATTGAATGATTCCAATCCTGGCATGTCCGTACACCCCCCACAATGCACCTTCAGCCGCCGATTGCTACCCAACAGTTGATGTGGCTGTTTCGCTCCCTTGGTTCGTTCGCGCGTTTGTAACAGAAAGTCGATGAAGGAGACAGCGCCGGCATCGATGCTGTGCTCACAGTGGACACCCGGGTGTTGGTGTTGACCGGACGGCAAAACACCTGCACCGGAACGTGCAAAGGTGTCGCAGTGTGACGTTTGCGCCGCTTCAGCGGCTCAGGCGGATCAGGCTGGCAATCGCCGCGACGATCTCCCGAGCTTCCACCGGCTTGGCCAGGTGCATCTGGTAGCCCACCAGGAGCGAGCGCTGGCGATCTTCCGGACGCGCATAGGCGGTGACCGCGATCGCCGGCAACGGGCTCGACCGGTTCGTATCCAGCAAGCGGACTCTGCGGATCAGCTCGTACCCGTCGACATCGGGCATGCCGATGTCACTGAGCAGGATGTCGAACCGTTCGACCCGCAAACATTCAACGGCGTCGGCGGCGTTGCTCGCGCAGGCAACCCGTGCGCCCCGCCCTTCGAGAATGCGCGCGATCAACGCGCGTCCATCGGGTTCATCATCCACAACCAGGACGGCGACACCATCCAACCTCGGCAGCTCGATGGCATCCAATGGGTCGGTGGATACCACGAGGCTCTTGAGACGCCCGGTCTCTTCCTGGACGTGCGAGATCGGCAGTGCCACGGCAAACGTGCTGCCCTGGTTTTCACCAGGACTCTTCACCCGCACCGAGCCGCCGTGCAGCTCCACCAGGGTCTTCACGATGGACAGACCCAGGCCGAGGCCGCCATAGCGGCGGCTCATTGTTGGATCGCCCTGGCGGAAGCGCTCGAAGACATAGGGGAGGAATTCGGGGCGGATGCCGATCCCCGTATCCTCGATCACGATCTCAACATGCGAATTCACCCGCTCGAGCACGATCTGGATACGCCCGCCCTGGGGAGTGAATTTGACCGCGTTGGACAGCAGGTTCCAGAAGACCTGCTGCAGGCGGTTCGGGTCGCCGCGCACGACACCGATACTGGAATCCAGCAGCGGATGGATGCGGATGTGCTTCGCGGTCGCCGACGGGCGCACTGTCTCGATGGAGCTCTGGATGACCTCGTGCAACTTCAGCGGCTGCACCTCGAGATGGATCTTGCCCGAGATGATCCGGCTCATATCGAGCAGATCGTTGATGATCTGGCCCTGGGCGCGCACGTTCCGCTCGATCGTTTCCAACCCGCGCTCGGTGTCCGCGCGTGTCACTTCACGCTGCCGCAACAGAGTCGCCCAGCCTTGAATGGCATTCAGCGGCGTGCGCAGCTCGTGCGACAAGGTCGCCAGGAACTCGTCCTTCATGTGACCCAGACGCTCGGCTTCGGAGCGCGCGGCACGCTCGGACTCGAGGATCTGCTCGCGCTCGGTCAACACCTGGCGCAGTTGGGCCTCGCGGTCACGCAGGGTCTGAAAAAGCCGCGCGTTGTCGATTGCAATGGCAGCTTGCGAGGCGATGCCCAGCGCGAGACGCTCGGCACGCGCGGTGAAAATGTCTGGCTGCTGATGTCCGAAGAACAGGCCACCGATGACCTGTCCGTCGTGCGAGATGACCGGTACGGCAAGATAACTGCACACCGGCAGGTGTCCCGGGGGCATACCCTGATAGGGAGCATTCTTTCCGTAGCGTGGATCCTTACGGATGTCGCCCGAGCGGATGACGTCTTCGCCACGGAAAGTCGGGCCAAACAGCTCCGTCGCCCGCGGCATCGGAAAGCTGCTGAACGAATCTCGCGCGACCCCCGAGAGGGCGTACAGCCAGTAGGACTCCTCCGAGCCCTTCGTCACATTGTAAAAGAAGGAGCCGAAGGCGGCACCGCATAGTTCCGTAGCGGCGTCCGTTACGATCTGTACGATCCGTTCGAGTTCCAGCTGAGCCGCCACGGCTTTGCCAACCCGGTTCAACGTCTCCAGGGCATGAGCTTCTTCGGCAAGTGCACGCTCTGCGCGCTTGCGTGCCGTGATGTCGTGCGCGATCTTCGCCGCGCCGATCACCCTGCCCGACCGGTCTCGTATGGGTGAGACAGTGAGCGAGATCTCCACCCGGTCACCATTCTTGGTGAGCCGCGTAGTCTCGAACCGCTCGATGCGCTGGCCCGCCCGCAGCTTGGCGAGGATCTCCAGCTCCTCGCCCTGCAACTCCGCGGGGATGATACGCATGATGGACTGGCCGATCATTTCCTCGGCCGGATAGCCAAACAACCGCTCCGCCGCCTGATTCCACGAGGTGATGATGCCATCGAGGCTCTTGCTGGCGATGGCATCTTCCGAGGACACCACAATGGCGGCAAGCAGAGCTCGTACGCGCTCGAGCTCGATTTGGGCGGCCGTCGCCTCTTCAGACATCTCCCCCTCCATGCAAACTTGCTCCGTTCGCAAGTTTCGTGCCCATCGCTGCTTCAGCACCCGCCTCGACATGTTAGGCTCATACAGGGGCTCCAGCCCCAGCGCGAAGGGACGGTGGACGGTGCTTCCTCATCTTTCACGACGCCGCTTTGGAGTCGGTCTCGCGGCCTGCGTCTGGACTGCAGCGGCCGACGCGGCCTTGCCCGATTGCCTCGGCCCGGACCAACTACCCGGCTGGGTGAGCCGCTTACGTGCCGACCTCGAGCAGATGGCTCGTGAGTTGACCACCCGCCTGCAGCCCTGGAAGGGCCCCACGCTCGTTCTCACACCTGAGCGTTTTGGTCGAAAACCCAGCAATTCCCTCGCGACCGATGCCATCCAGGCAGCCATCGACGGGCGCGGCACGATGCATCCCTGGCATGCCGCGCACTTCGCCACTGCCGGCCCGACCGGGTGACGCTCGAGAGGTACGGCGAGTTGGTCCGGGAACGGCCCGCTTGCTCGCGAGTTGGCCGAGGTGGGATGACACCCGAAGCCGTTATGTGCTCGGCCCACCCATCATCCCCGGCGCACCGCCGTTGGCCGTCGGGATGATGGCGGCCAGCTTTCCTGCTGACGGTTGGAACGTAAGGGTCGAGGGGATCGTGCCATGCTGCTGAAACTCATCGCGGCCGCCGCTGCGGCCGCCGCGCAATTTCACAACCCGATTCTGTTTGCCGATTACTCCGACCCCGACGTCATCCGCGTCGGCGAAGACTACTATCTCGTTGCCTCCACGTTTCACTTCTCGCCCGGACTGCCGGTGCTGCAGTCCCGCGACCTGGTGCATTGGAAGATCATCGCCCATGTGCTGCCGACTCTGCCCTTCGCGCCCGAATACAACACGATGGGCCGTTATGCCGGTGGTGTCTGGGCGCCGACGATCCGCTACCACGAGGGACTCTTCTACGTTTATTGGCCGACTCCCAAGGAGGGTATCTTCATGTCGACGGCGCGACAGCCGCAGGGACCGTGGTCGCAACCCGTCGCCGTACTGGCAGGTCCCGGATACGAAGACCCCTGCCCTTTCTGGGATGACGACGGCCAGGCGTGGCTGGTTCATTCGCGAGTCGGCGCCGGTCCGCTCATCCTGCATCGCATGAGCCCGGACGGCACGAAGGTACTCGATACCGGCCGCACCATCGTTGAGGACCCGAAAACGCTTCCGGTGTTGGAAGGACCCAAATTGTACAAGCGCAACGGATGGTACTACCTGTTCGCCCCGATCGGTGGCGTCGAGAAAGGCTCCCAGGTGGTACTGCGGGCGCGCGACATCCAGGGTCCCTATGAGGCCCGCGTGGTTCTCCAGCAGGGTAACACTTCAGTGCAGGGACGACCTGCCTGCCCAGCACGTCATGGGTCGCGGCAAAAGTTCGAGTCGACGGTCACCTGCCCTATGTAGCGATGCCGCAGGCGCACGCTCACCGGTCCGTCGTGCCAGGTGAGACGCGACACGCCCTCGCATGGACCCGACGCGTTACCAGTATATTGACGTTGGGGCGCCGCAAAAACCTCAGTTGGCTGCGGCCAGCGCGAATTCGTGCCCTGGCGGATTTCGATCGTGACCCAGCTTGCGGATGGCATCCAGCAGGATCTGCAGATCGAGGCAGGCTTCGCGCCGGGCCGCATGTACCTTCGCGAGTACATTCAGCAGCGTCGCGAACGTGATGTCCGACTGGTCGCGCTTGTCGACGACGGTGAAGTCAACACCGTCGATCACGAAACGGCGAATCTCGTCGAGCGTCACGTAGCGGTGCTGCGTGGTGTCGTACATGCGCCGATTGGGATATTTCTGGATAACCCTGGGTTTCTCGTTCACGGGGGACTCCTTAGACCAAGCCCGTGAATATGTAGCCTGAGGTTGATGCAAAGCACATACGTACAAACACCATCGCCCGGCGGACTGAGAGGCAGTTCACACCGGGCCGGCGCGCTCGATCGCCAGTACCATGCGCACGAGCTCCGCGATGGATCGGGCCCCCATCTTCTCCATCACGCGGGCGCGGTGAAGCTCGACAGTACGCACACTCAGAGAGAGCTCGTGACTCATGACCTTATTGGAGGAGCCCTGCGCCATGCGATCCAGGATGTCGCGCTCACGCGATGTCAGGGAGTCACGGCGCGCGCGGAGCTTGTCGAGCTCGAGGCGCTCGTGCCGCAAGAGCTCAGCCCGGCCCAATGCGGCTTCCACACGCTCGAGCAGGTCCTCATTCGAGAACGGCTTGACGAGAAAATCGAAGGCGCCACGCTGCATGGCCGTGACAGCGGTTGGAATATCGCTGTGAGCGGAAATGAAGATCACCGGCAAGGTGGAACCAATCCGGTTCAGCTCCGTTTGCAGCTCCAGACCCGTCATCCCGGGCATGACGATGTCGCAGATGAGACAGCCGGCGGGTTGCGGCTGGTACGCCGCGAGAAACTCGCGCGCCGCTGCGAAAGAGACAGGCTCACGGCCCGAGGCCTGGATCAACAGCTCGATCATCGAGCGGACCAGGGGGTCATCATCAATGATGAAGATGGTCTGAGAGGCTGCCACGCTCGAAGCTTAGTGCATCCGCGACGATGTCGCGAAGCATCACGTATGCTGCACCGCAGCGCCGACAAACTGTGACGCCGATCAAGCGGCAGGTGTTGCGGCGCGTGACATTACCGCGCCCCAACCGGGCGCCGACGACTTACCATAGCCCTGGCCCATGGGTCCTCCGGGCGGCAGAACTGCGCAGAATGTCACAAACCGTATGAGCACGACCGGCATTGCGTATCCCCTGAGGCTTTCGAAAACCTGGCTGCGTATCGCGGGCGGCGGCATCGCACTCGTAGGAGTACTCGTGGCCGTGAGCTGGTTTGCGCACTGGAGAGGCCTCCTGCAGCTCGCACCGGGCGCGGTATCCATGAAGTTCAACACCGCCCTGTGCTTCGTCCTGTGTGGCATGGGCGCCTGCCTACTGACGACCCGCTACCGACGCTGGACAATCGCACCGGCGGCCCTGGCAGCCGGCATCGCCGTCTGCACCCTGAGCGAATACGTCTTGGGTGTCCGGGGGTCGCTCGATGAGCTCTTCATCAAGGACTATCTCCTCGACGGCACGATCGATCCCGGCCGGATGTCGCCACTCTCCGCGTTGTGCTTCACCCTCCTGACAGCCGGATTGATCCGAGCCGGCAGCGCTCGTGGCCCCGGCGGAGGACTGCAGATGCTGGCCCTGTTGGCCACGTCGGTTGCGTTGATCACCGGCGCGGCGTTGACAGGTAATCTGCTCGGTATCGATACGGCATTCGGCTGGGGGGTGTACACGCGCATGGCCGTGCAAACGGCGGCCGTTTTCTTCCTCCTCGCGTTGGCCCTGGTAGTCTGGGCCTGGCGCTCGGGCAACCCACAGGGGATCGACCTCGCACGCTGGTTGCCGGCCACCGCGTCAGTGACCGTCATGGGCATGGTGGCGCTCGGATCGGCCATCAGCCAGGCCCAGTTGGAAAACGCCGTCAACTGGGGCAAGCACACTTACGAAGTGTTGCTCACCGCCCAGACGCTGTTCGGACAACTGCAGGACGAGCAGCGCGGCGTGCGTCGCTACGCGCTGTTGGAGCAGAAGGAGTCACTGGATACCTTCAAGACCGGGGCCAGCCAGGCGCCGCAGACGCTGGCCGAGCTCGATGCCCTCACCCATGACAGTCCACCGCAACAGGCCCGACTCAGGGCGTTACGCAACGACATGCTGCAACTCTGGGACTATTCGGAGCGCCTGATAGCGATCCACGACGCCGAGGGACGGGTCGCCGCGGTCCGGATGGACGACGCCGGTGAGGGACGGCGCATCATGGATCAGACACGGAGCGACATCCAGGCCTTCACCAACTACGAGCACGCCCTGCTCTCCGAGCGCAACGGCGTCGCGGAGCGGAACTTCCGCAGCACCGGCCGCCTGACGATCACAGCGAGCGTCGTTGCGGCAACCTTCCTGGCATTCGCTCTGTTTCTATCCGACCGTGAGTTGATGCGGCGCCGCCGCGCCGACGCGCGGCTGGCCGAGAGCCTGAAGTTGCAATCCGAGATCCTCAACTCCGCTCATTACGCGATCGTTTCCTCCACCCGTGACGGTACGGTCACGAGTTTCAACGCCGCCGCGGAGCGCATGCTGGGCTACTCGGCCAAAGAGGTCATCGGCCACGCGACGCCGGCCCTGTGGCACGACCCGGCTGAGCTCGAGGCGCGCGCACGCGAAGTAGCCGCGCGGCGCGGACGGTTACTTCGGTCTGGATCCGGCTCATTCATCTCCATGGCGCGCCCTGGAAAATCGGACGAAGCCGAGTGGACGTTCATCCGCAAGGACGGCAGTCGCTTCCGGGGCTCTCTCGTCGTTACCGCGCTCACCGGTCCGGACGGCGAGATCTCAGGCTATCTCGGCATTCTCGCCGACATCACCGAGCGCAAGAAGATGGAGCGCATGAAGTCCGAGTTCATCTCGACCGTGAGCCACGAGTTGCGCACGCCTTTGACCTCCATTCGCGGCTCCCTGGGGCTGTTGGCCGGTGGCGTGCTCGGCACGCTGTCCGAGAAAGCCTCCTCCATGGTGAAGATCGCGCACCAGAACAGCGAGCGCCTGGTGCGCATCATCAATGACATCCTGGATATCGAGAAAATCGAAGCTGGCAAGCTCGAGTTGCACAGTCAGCGCGTTGCCCTGGACGCCCTGCTCCAACAGGTCGTCGAGGTGAATCAATCCTACGCCGACAAATACCAGGTGAGCCTGCTGCTCGAGCCGCTGCCGGAGGGCCTCACGGTGATCGCCGACCCCGACCGCCTGATGCAAATCATGGCCAACCTCGTCTCCAACGCGGCTAAATTCTCAGCAGCCGGCAGTACCGTCCACATTCGAGCGGCGGGCGCCCCCCATGGCCGGATACGGATTGAAGTCGAGGACCACGGCACTGGCATCCCGGAGGATTTTCGCGCGCACGTTTTCGAGAAGTTCGCGCAGGCGGACGGCTCGACGTCACGCCGCTTCGAAGGAACCGGCCTCGGACTGAGTATCACCCGTCAACTGGTCGAGGCCATGAGTGGATCGATAGGCTTTCAGTCGGAAAGCGGACGCGGCACGACCTTTCATATCGAGCTTCCCGGTGGGTCGAACGCGACCGTGAGCAGTTCCGACACGGCCCGCCTGCGCGTTTTGCTTTGCGAGGACAGCGACAAGCCGCGCGTGCTGCACGTGGAAGACGACCTGGATCTCTGGCGAGTGCTACAAACCGCCCTGGAGGGTCAAGCCGACATCGTCACCGCGGCGACGCTCGAGGAAGCCTATGCGCGCCTGCAAGGAGAGCCCTTCGCTCTCGTATTGCTCGATTTGAAATTGCCTGACGGGGACGGCCTGTCGCTGCTCGAGCGCTTGCCGCTCACGCGCAACGGCGGCACTTTCCCCCCGGTCGTCATTCTGTCGGCCACGGAGGTTTCGCAGGAGGTGCAGCGGCGCGTATCGGCGGCGCTCGTGAAATCCCGCGTCTCCGAAGCGCATATCGTTGAGACTATTCTTTCCCTGGTTGCCTGAGAATTCCGTGCTATCAGACGACGCCGCAGCCACCACACAAGTATTGCAACTCGATCTCAGCCAGACACCGCGCGTGCTGTTGGTCGATGACGACGAACTGGTTCTCGAACGCCTGGCGAGCCTGATCAGGGCCGCCGGATTCGACGTCGAAACCGCGTTGGAGGGCACCACCGCCCTGGACGTGTTGCAGAGCCGATTTGCTCCGATCGTGATCGCCGATCGCCGCATGCCGCTCCTGGACGGATTGGCGCTGTGCCGCGCGATCCGGCAGAAGCAATGGCCTGGCTACGTGTACATCCTGTTGCTCACGGCGCAGGACGCGGAAGAGGACATTCTGGCGGGACTGGAGGCCGGAGCTGACGACTACCTCGGCAAGAAGGCGTCCTCCGCCCAACTGCTGGCCCGGTTGCGAACCGCCCGCCGCATTCTCTCGCTCGAGCATTCGTTGAAACAGGCGTTGGCCGAGAAGCGCCGCCTGTCCCTGACCGACCCGCTGACCGGTGCAGCCAATCGCCGCTATTTCCTCAAGCGCCTGGCCAGCGAGCTGCAGCAGGCGCAACGAGCCGACGGCCAGCTGTCCCTGCTGTGCCTCGACATCGATCATTTCAAACAGATCAACGATCGTCACGGTCATGCGGCAGGTGACGCCGTCCTCAAGGAATTTGTGCGCCGTATCAACCAGCACCTCGGCACGGCCGACTGGTGCGCGCGTACCGGTGGAGAAGAGTTCGTCGTGGTGCTGGGCAGCGCGGGCCGGGAGCAGGCTCTTCAGGTGGCCGAAGCAATTCGGACCACCGTTGCCGGCGCGCCCGTGCAGACATCCTCGGGAACCATACACTACGCGGTGAGTATAGGAGTCAGCGGATGGCGTCCGGAGTCGCCCGTCACGACTGAGACACTGTTACAGGAGGCCGACGAGGCCCTGTACGCCAGCAAGGCCAATGGCCGTAACCGCGTGACGCTCGCAAACTGAGACTGGAGAATTTATGGACCGCACGCGGCTGCAGACGCTTTTGTACGTCGACGACGAGCCGGACATTCGCCAGATCGTGCAGATGGCGCTCGGCCTGGCGCCAGGACTCGACATCCACACGGGCGATTCGGGGGAAAACGCCCTCTCGCTCGCACGGACGCTGCGGCCCGACCTGGTGCTGTTGGATGTCATGATGCCGGGACTCGACGGTCCCGGAACCCTGTCCCGGATGCGCTCCGACCCCACGCTCGCGCGGATTCCGGTCGTCTTCCTGACGGCCAAAGCCATGCCCCAGGAAGTAGCTCGCTTCCGCGAGTTGGGTGCGGCCGGGGTCATCGCCAAACCGTTCGATCCCATGAAGCTGGTCCAGCAGGTGTTTGCGATCTGGGACACCATTCCGGCGGTGGCGTCATGACCGGGCCGTCCGAACCCGACGCAGCCGAGGCCCAGCTGCGCGAGCAGGTCAGAGCCCTGGGTGAGAAGTTCCTCATCCGTACGGCAGGCCAGATCGTGACGCTACGGGAGCACCTGGCACGCCTGCGGGGCGGCGACCCGGGGGCGTTGACCGGGATTCAGGAGCTGACCCACAAGATCCATGGCAGCGGCGCCATGTTTGGATTCGCAACACTGAGCGAGGCCGCGGGAGAGATCGAGCGGCTCACGGTGTCGGCGTCAGGGAGCGAGGTGGCGGACCGGCTCGACACTCTCATCGAGCAGCTCGCCACCGCCCTCGACGCGACGCGCGGCGGGTAACTCGAAAAAGAAACTCGTGCCACCCTCGGCACCCGGTACAAACCCGATCACGCCCCCCATGCGCTCGATGAGGGCTTTGGAGATCGCCAGGCCCAGGCCGGTGCCACCCTTCGCCCGCGAATCGGAGGCATCGCCCTGGGTAAACAGGGTGAAGATCTTCGCACGGAACTGGGGTGAGATACCCGGCCCGTGATCCTGGACCTCGACCCGGATTCTCTGCGGCGCGGCGTGCGCGATTGTGACCAACACCGTCCCTCCGGGCGGAGAGAACTTGACGGCGTTCGACAAAAGGTTGGTCATCACCTGCAAAATCCGCTGACCATCCACGCGCGCAGTCACATCCGGCGCGCTGTCGTTCAACTCGAAGGTCACCTGGTGCTGGCCCGCATAGGGCGTATTGGCATCGAGCGCCTGGCGGATGTACGGGAGCAACGGCTGCTCCTGGAGATCGAGCCGCAGGTGGCCGCTTTCGTAGCGATCGACGTCGAGAAGATCCTCGATCAGTGCGCCGAGGCGCTCGGCGTTGCGATCCGCCACGCGCAGGAGTCCCTTGGCTCCTTCCGAGACGGGTCCGGCGACATCGCCCAATACGAGCCCCAGGGAGCCGCGCATCGATGTCAGTGGGGTTCGCAACTCGTGCGATACCGTCGACATGAACTCGCTCTTCACGCGCTCGAGACGCTTCAACTCCGTGACATCGAGATTGATACCGACCAGTCGCTGGGCTGTGCCGTCCGATGCATGCTGTACATGCGCTGCCGCCTTGACGTATCGCTCCTCGCCGTCGGGCCACACGATGCGGAACTCGCTTTTGAAGCGATTCGTCGTGGCTACCGCGGCGCCGAGCTCTTCCTCGACACGCGTCAGGTCCGCGGGGTGAACCCGAAGTCGCCACACATCGCGGTAATCGGAGCCGCTGGTGGGCTCGACACGATAGATCTCGTGCATGCGCTCGTCCCAGATGAGCTCATCAGTCCGTAGATCCCATTCCCAGACGCCGATCTGGCCGGCATCCGCCGCCACACGCAACCGCTCATCACTCGCATGGCGCCTGATCTCCGACTGAACCATCTGCGCCAACTGCACGTGACCACGCCGGGCGACCAGAACGATGACGCCGATATAGAAACAGGCCATGACACCCATTACGACGTGCAAAGCGTCCCGGGCGAGTAAGAAACGCAGCGCCAGGGGCAGCACGCAAGGTACGACGAAGGCATAAACGGCGTAGGGAGCGACCGAGAGGCTGGTCACGGCGCCCGAAGACACCCCGGCGATGACGAACGCCAGAAAAAACTGCAACTCCGGCGCGTGCGGCAGAAAAAACAGGGCGGACGATCCCCACACGAAACCGGAGGCCAGGCAACCGATCAGAAGCTGCCGATCGAATGCCGCCACATCCAGTTCGCCCTGGCGACGCTGGGATCGGTAGTGACGATAGTGCAGCAGACGTGTCGCATTGATACCCGTCAGACACACGAACCAGGTGGCCAGCACGGCGACGGGGGCGGTGTCACGCAACACAACAGCCGTCATCCCGGCCAGAATGACCGATACGGCGAGCGACAGCGGCAGGCCGTTGAATGCGAACTCCACGCGCGCCGCCCGAACTGCCCGGGCAATCTCGGCGGTGCGCTCGGGCGAGGCCGCATCAGGGCTTCGCAATGGCTGCGGTGTCATGGCAGGCAGTGTAGGGACACTGTCGTGTCGAGTGAATATGTAGTTCCCAGGAGGCTTTGGCGCGCAGCACGCAAGCAAAGATCCTCGTCGCCGACAATGACGAGCTGGAGCTTGCGCTCGTGGGCGACAGACTGCAATCGTGCGGCCTGGACCCCCGCCGGGGGGCCAACCTAGCCCACGACAACCTCGATCAGGAAGGGGCCCTTACGCCTTTTGCTCGCGGTCAGAAGGTCGGCGAGCTGCTCGAGGGACGTGGCGCTCGCCCCTTCGACACCCAGGCCGCGGGCCAACGCGACCCAATCCACCGGCGGCTTTTTCAAGTCGAACAGATCCAGCGCGGTCTGGCCGGGCTGGGCACCGACATTGCGCAGCTCCATTTCCAGAATCGCATACTTGCGGTTGCTGAACACGATCGTTGTGACATCCAACTGCTCGCGGGCCTGGGTCCATAAGGCCTGGACGTCATAGAGAGCGGAGCCGTCACCCTCCAGGTCGATTACGCGGCGACCCGGCGCCGCGACGGCGGCGCCCGTCGCAAGCGGCATGCCCTCGCCGATTGCTCCACCGCAGAGTTGCAACCAATCATGCGGCGCGGCATCGTGCGTGCCCGGATACAGGGCAAAACCGAAGCTGACACTCTCATCGATCACGATCGCCTGTTCCGGAAGCAGCGCGGCGAGTGTTTGTGCGACTCCCTGGGGTGTCAACGGACCGCGCTCGACCCGGGGACGCTCACCTCTTGGCACCGCGATGGCTGGAGCAGACAACTCCGCAGCCAGCGCCACTATGGCGTCAACGCTGTTCTCATTGCGACGGGCGAGCACGTGTACGACCGAAGTGTCGGGCTGCATGAGACTCGGCTTCCCTGGATACGCAAAGAAGCCCATCGGCTGCTCGCAATCGACGAGGATGAGATGTTTGATACCGGCAAGCGACGCGACCGCGCGATCGATCACGTAGGGCACGAGTGGGATGGGAGGTCTTCCCTGGCCACGCAGGATGCGCCGATTGAAGGTGGGCGCCATGAGCCTGGCGCCGGTCGCCGCCGCTATTCGCTGCGCGGCGCGGATACCCTCCTCGTGCTCCAGCACCGCCCCTCCGACCAGGAGCGCGACGGGCTCACCACTTCGCAACACATGGGCACAGGCAGAGAGGGTGGCCGATGTTGCCGCAGGTTTGGGTGGGACCTCGAGTTGCCCCGCCGGCACACCATCTTCGTTCCAAGAGGTGTCGGAAGGAAGAATCAGAGTGGCGACATCGCTGGTCATACGGGCGGCTTGCACCGCTGCGGCTGCATCCGCGCCCACTGTCTCCGACCGCTGTGCCACACGCGTCCAACTCGACACCGGGCGCGCCCATCCCTCGGCATCGGCCGCGAGCGGTGGAGCGAACTGGCGGTGATAGGTTGCCTGGTCACCAACAATGTTCACCATGGGGACGCCCGCGCGATGGGCGTTGTGAAGGTTGGCCAGAGCGTTGGCCAATCCGGGGCCACAATGGAACAGCGTCGCCGCCGGCTTGCCCGTGAGTCTGGCGTAGCCGTCGGCAGCGCCTGCAGCCACTCCTTCGAACAGGACGAGAGAGCAACGGACGCCTGGAACGCGGTCCAGCGCTGCGACGAAATGCATCTCACTCGTTCCGGGATTGGCGAAGCAAACGCTGACCTCGTTGGCGATCAGCGTGTGTACGAGACTCTCGGCGCCATTCATGGAGGACCTGCCTGTGCGTGGAGCAGGCGGTCATTGTTTCACGAAAAAAGGCGAAGGGTCGCGTTCCTGCGACCCTTCCGGCGGTAGAGGGAGCTTGCCGCGAGGGCTATCCCGAAACTACGCGTTCAGTGTCCCTTAACAGCCGTGGCATTGCCAACGGAAGCCAGCCGCCTCCGCGTGTCGGAATGGTCTGACACCGTCCCCCGCCGCCCGGCGCCGGGGATTCCCTCACTACCGTTCGGTCGTCAGATCGGGTCGTCGATCGATTTCGCCAGCGGTGTGAACAGCTTCGGTCCCTGCTCCGTCATGGTCCAGCAGTCCTCCAACCGGATGCCGAACTCTCCCGGAATATAGATGCCGGGCTCGTCGGAGAAACACATCCCCGGCTGCAGGGGTGTTGTGTCATTGCGGACGAGGTAAGGGTCCTCGTGACCGTCGAGGCCAATGCCGTGTCCGGTGCGATGGGAGAGTCCCGGGAGGGCGTAGTTCTTGCCCCACCCTTTCGACTCGTAGAAGGCCCGTACGGCCTTGTCGATGTTACCCGTTGGAATGCCGATCTTCGCGGTCTCCAGCGCCAGCTCCTGACCGCGCTTGACGGTGTTCCAGACTTCCCGCTGCCGGGCGGTGGGCTCGCCGAACACCCACGTCCGCGAGATGTCCGACTGATAGCCGTGCACGACACAACCGCAATCCATCAGGATGACGGAGCCGTTGCGGATGGTCTGCACGACCTTGGAGCCGTGCGGGAAGGCGCTCGCCTCGTTGAGCAGCGAAAGACTGAATTCGGACTCTCCCCCCAGCGCGAGCGTCGCTCGTTTCATCAGGTCGGCGACGTCGGCCGTGTGCATTCCCAGCTCGAGATGTCCGTGTACGTAACGCAGGGCCTCCAGCGTGATGTCGTTGGCTGTCTGCATGAGAGCCAGCTCCGCGGGGGACTTGAACATACGACAGGCCCTGACGAGCTCGTGGCCGGGGACCACCTGTCGATGATCTGACAACGCTTTGGTGACCGCGTCGACGACATAGAAGCGCGCGGTGCCGTCAACGGCGAGAGGACCGGCGGGGGTGCCATGGTCATTCAACACGCCGGCGATCAGCTCGAAGGGATTCTGATCCTCCTGCCACGTGCGGATTTCAGCCGGGACCTGCAGCATTTCGTGAATGGTGGGTTGCTCGAAGAACGGCGTGACGACCACCGTTTTTCCCGATGCCGGAATGACGGCAGCCGTGACTCGCTCGGACAGGTGCCACCGGACACCGGTGAAGTAGTCCAACGTGGAGCCGGTATCCACCAACAAGGCCGCGATCTTGTTCTTTTGCATCAGGCCTTGCAGTTTGGTGATGCGGGCGGTGCGCTCGGCCGTCGTGATCGGGCGCGCGTTCGCGGTCATCGGCTTCAGGCCGGTGAGCGCTGGGCTCCCGCTGCTGGCGACGGCCGGTTTGGATGAAGCGACCACCGTGGCGGCGGCCGCAAATGTGCCGATCGCGGCACGCCTGGTCAGTTTGTTAGTATGCAAGTGCGCACCCATCTGCTCTCATGTCGCTTGCCGCCGCATAGACGCGGGTCGTACCGTCCAATCGATTCTCGACACAATGGTAACGTCCGAAACCGCCGTCGGACTCGCCAAACTTCCAACCGAGCGCGGCGAGTGCCTTTTTCGTCGCATCAGGCACGCCTGCCTCGAGGCGCAGAACGCCGATCGGCGTCAGGCCCGGCCCATCCTCTCCCATGCTTTGGGACGAGCCCTCGTGGTGCCAGCGCGGACTGTCGCCCGCGGACTGCACCTCGAGACCGTAGTCGCGGCGGTTGACGATGATCTGCGTCTGACCCTGGGGCTGCATGTCGCCCCCCATCACTCCGAAACTCATCCACGGCCGGCCGTCACGCACGGCAAAACCCGGAATGATGGTCTGGAACGGCCGCTTGCCCGGGGCGTAGAGGTTGGGATGCCCGTCCACCAGGCTGAACAACTGCCCCCGGTCCTGGAACATGAACCCCAGGCCGTCGGCCACGAGGCCGGAGCCCATGCCGCGGAAGTTGGATTGGATCATGGAGATCATCAGGCCATCGGCGTCGGCCGCGGTGAAATAAGTCGTATCACCGTGCGAGGGTGCCTCGCCAGGATGGACCGGAGTCAGAATGCGATCCGGACGGATGAGCTTCGCGCGTTGCGCGGCGTAGTCCTTGGAGATCAGCCACTCGACCGGTACCTTGGAAAAATGCGGATCGGCGTAGTAACGCGCCCGATCCTCGTAAGCCAGGCGCTTCGCCTCGACCTGCAGGTGAAGCGACTGGGGCGACTGAAACCCCGCGGCGCGCAGATCGAAATGCTCCAGCATGTTCAGCATCTGCAGCGTCGCGATGCCCTGGGTATTGGCCCCCAGGGCATAGACGTCCACGCCGTGGTAGTTCGTCCTGTAGGGCTCGACCCATTCGCTATGGTGCGCGGCCAGGTCTTCGGCGCTCAACCAGCCGCCGATGCGTTTGAAGTAGGCATCGATCGTTCTGGCTATCGGGCCCTGGTAGTACGCGTCCCGGCCTCCCTGGGCGATCATGCGATAGGTGCGCGCGAGGTCGGGATTGCGGAATATGCCGCCCGCGGCAGGGCCGTCGCCGTAGGTGTGAATCGCGTTGTCGATCTCTTCGATCTCGGCGCGCCGCTTGCGGAAGTTCGCCATGCCAAGGCGCATGTAGTAGGCGATGATGTCAGGAACCGGGGTGCCCGACTCCGCCATGCCGATGGCAGGCTCGAACAGATCCGCCCATTTGAGCTTTCCGTACTTCTGGTGCAGCGACCACCACGCATCACAGGCACCCGGCGTTGATACAGCGACCGCGCCCACCGGCGGCAGCGCCCCGTTCCTGGCGCGGGACCGGACGGTTTCCAGGGTGAGCTTGCGAGGCGACTTGCCGGACCCCGCCAGGCCGACGACCTTCTGCTGCTTCGGGTCCCACAACATCACGAAGCAATCGCCACCCAGCCCGCAGGATGTCGGCTCGAGAAACCCGAGGCACGCGTTCATGGCGACGGCAGCGTCGACCGCGGAGCCACCGCGCTTGAGAATTTCGATGCCGGTCTGTGTCGCGAGCGGGTGTGCCGATCCCGCGGCTCCCGATTTCCCGTAGACCGCGGTACGGGTCGCGAAGCTTGCCCCGACCGGGCGGTCGCCTGCATGTACATCGTCGCGGATGAAGCGCAGTTCACCTGGCGCCCAGACCGTCGGCCCTGCCGCCGATGCTTCCGCGTTGGCCGCTTTCGAAGCGGCGTCGGCGGCGCTGGCGGTCCCCGACGATCCGGCCAGCAGCGGTCCTGTGACGGCTACCGGAACAGAGGCAATGAAGGTCCTTCGGCGCATCGCTTTTCTTCTCCCCCGTAAGAACTTCCAAGCGTGGCGTAGCCCTCGCCGCAATGCAAGATGTGCCCCCAAAAACGCATACATTTTGCACCGGGGTGCAGACGCTTGCTTTCGCGCGCGCATCCAGCGCGGCTGACCCACGTCCCCTACGGACGGGTGCACATCGAGGCGATCAACACGCTAAACCAACACG
>DAITMW010000117.1:13161-19585 GCA_036834945.1 Steroidobacteraceae bacterium | reverse complement strand
GCGGCTGTGGTAGTCCGGCCACACGCGTTGCGGCCGAACGAGCTTTGAAGGCAGGCGGGTTGGTCGTCAGCATCGTGCCCTCCGACGATATCAACCTCCGCGATTGGCCTTGCAGCGTCCTCATCCCTTGCGGCATGGGCGATGCCCGAAACCTTCTCATGGCCCTGGCTGGCGATGCGTGCCTCGTCATCGGAGGGCGTGCGGGAACAATTTCCGAGGTATGCCTGGCATGGCTGCACCATCGGCCGCTCCTGCCGCTCACCGGTTATGGAGGATGGTCGGATCAGCTCGAGAAAAACCCTCCGGATGAGCGTGGAAATTCGAGGATTCTCAGCTGGAGCTCCATGGAGGGCCTCGAGCGCAATCTGCAAGAGCTCGGGCTCATTGGACAGAGACCCTGAGATCACCCGCTTCATTTGACATAATGCCTACCCCTGTAACACGCTGAAGGTTGAAGCGGACCCTGGTCGGAAGGCTACAATTCCAACAAAAGAACTCCCAAAGGAGCCCCGCCGCGATGCAAATCGAATTCGTCAATCACGCCGCCCTGATCATCACGGCGGGCGACGTACGCCTGATCTCCGACCCTTGGCTGGAAGGCAAAGTGTTCCATGATGGTTGGGCGCTCACGGCGAGCTCCGTGATGCGCTTCGACGATTTCAAGGACATCACGCACATCTGGTTCTCCCACGAGCATCCCGATCACTTCAACCCCATCAACCTCAAAAAAATCCCCGAAGCCTGTCGACGCACTATCCACGTTCTGTACCAGGAGACCCAGGACAAGAAGGTCGTCAACTTCTGCAGGAAGCTCGGGTTCGGACAAGTCACGGAGTTGCCGCCACGGACGTGGATCCAACTCGGCGACCAGATGAAGGTCCTCAACTGCCCGAGCAACACCAACTGGATGGCGGATTCGTGGCTCTGCGTGCGCACGCCGGGGGGGACGTTGCTGAACATGAACGACTGCGGTGCGCAGGCAGAGCTGCCGGCTATCAAGGAAATGGTGGGCACCGTGGACGTCCTCGCCACACAGTTCTCCTACGCCCAGTGGGAGAAGAACCATGACGCCGTCGACTATAGACGCGCTCACGAGCAGCGTGTGCTGGAAGTCGTCAGGCAACAGATCGAGATCCTCGCGCCTCGCTATGTGATTCCGTTTGCGAGCTTCGCGTGGTTCTGCACCGACGACAACTTTTACCTCAACAGCGAAAAAAACAAGTTGCGGGACGTCGTCAGCTTCATTCGCGCCAAAACCAGGTCGGAGCCGATCGCGATGTACCCAGGCGATCGTTGGACGGTCGGCGAACCGCATGACTCCTCCGCCGCCATTTCTCGATTTGAGCAGGACTCCACCCGGATCGCCGACCCTGCCGTCACGCCCCGTACCCGGCATGCCGTGGTCGATGTGCAGGCGTTGGTCGCCGCCGGGGCGCGCTATCGTGACCGTTTGCTCGCGCTGGCTCCGGCACCGCTCGTGCGGCTCTACCTGGCCTTGCAGAGCTATCAGGACAGTGGCGCGTTTCGGGGGAAACGTCTTGGAAGTCTGGTAAGACTGGCCACGTTACGCGCGGAGCCCGCTCGCCTTTTCGTCACCGACCTCAACCAGGCGTTCACATTCGACTTGAGCGGACTCGAGCCAAGCTCCATGGCTCGTGAGGCATGCGACATCATGCTGACGTCGGCATCGCTGGCCTACTGCTTCCAGTTCGATTGGGGTGGGGAGACACTCTACGTCAACGGCTGTTTCCAGGAGAACGAAGGCTGGCGAAACGTCGGGTCGCTGGCCTACCCCAACCGATTCTTCAAGTATTGCAACCTGCTCAGGCGCGCCGACCTCGGCTACAAGCTGAGTTGGGCAAGAGCAGCGCGGGCGGTATTTCGCAAGCTCTCGCCCGTGTGAGCGCAGAACCGTACAAGACACCGGCAGGCAGGAGTAAAGCGGATGGAGTTGGAACAATGAGCAACAGACACTCGGGCTCCTGCCTGTGTGGCGAGGTCCGCTTCGAGATTGACGGCGAATTCGAGCGATTCTACCTCTGCCATTGCCAGCACTGCCGCAAAGATACCGGCTCGGCGCACGCCGCCAATCTCTTCTCATCGAGCGCCTCCCTGAAGTGGCTCGCGGGAGAAGACAAGGTCAGACAGTTCAACTTGCCGTCAACCCGGCACAGCCGGAATTTCTGCGCTACTTGCGGTTCGGCCCTTCCCATCGTGCAGATGAACGGTGCACTGCTCGTGGTTCCGGCCGGAAGCCTGAACAGCGAAGTTCCAATCAGACCCAACGCCCACATCTTCGTGTCCAGCCGCGCGGGTTGGGATGATGCATTGGAGCGGGTGCCGACGGTCGCTAGACTCCCCTAGACCCCACCTCGACGTTGTCGCCATCAACCGCCAGGCGGCGCGAGCACGCCCTCGCGCCGCCGACGGATCACTTGACGGGAGTCAGAATATACCAGTGTCCTGGGGGAGGCCCGCGTGAATCGGAGCCACTCGCCACGATCTGGCCCAGGTTGTTGATTTGCGTAGCCGCCTGCAATCGTACGTACGGCTGCAGCGGATCGGTTGTGGCAACCTGGCTGTTGAGATCGACTACCGCTCCGTCATGCCACAAAACCGCAACGTTACTCAACGAGCCGACGATTTGTCCCCGATCGTTGCTGGCCAATGCCGTGCCCGCTGGCGCCATGCCTGGTAGCGTGGGCAATTGCGTCGTCGTTCCGTTCTGCCACAAGAACGGCGTACCGGCCGTGGCCGGCACGTTGAGGGTACCAACGATCTGCCCGACATCATTGATGGCGCTCGGCAGTGCGTTGTTGATCAAGACGGTCAGGGCACCCTGCTTCCACACAACCGTGCTGTTTGCATTCGCGGCATCCTGGCTGAAGCCCACGATTTCCCCGAGGATGTTGATTCCAACAGGCTGGGAAAAGCTCCCCCCGGGATTCCCGGCAGCAAAGTCAGAGTACCGTGGCTCCACAACGCGGCTTGACCATTGAAATTGGCGTCGTAGACCTCTCCGACGACCTGCCCCGGCAGATTGATCCGGATACCAAAGGACGCCGTCGTGCCGGCCGGCGTGGGCAGCTCGGTCATGTGCCCCTGGCTCCAGAGGAAGGCGCTGAAATTGCCCGACGTCGGGCTGAACGTAGTGCCGACGATCTGCACGCGATCATTGAGGCCGCCACTCTCGACAAACTGCGGCGACGGAGCCAGCCCGCCGATGTTGGTTTGCGTGCCTTGACGCCACAGATACGTGCCAACAGTGGACCCGTTGTTGATCGTGAGAGCCAGATCTCCTGCGTCGTCGAGTCCGGTTACAGTGGTGGTGCCGATGTCATCGTTCGGCCCGACCTGTGTCAGCGTATAGGTCGTTTGTGCATGGCCAGTGCCGGGCGCGCACAGAGAGCTCGCTTGCAGGTGGAAATGCGCACCGACCCGGCGAGTTCCCTTTTCGATTCCCCTGCTGGACTTTGCGCTTCGCTGTCACCCCGCGCGATCTGACGATGTGCATGATGTATGCAGCGGAATCTCGCCGCGCGACCTGTTTCAGACAGATCCAACCGAAACCCTCGCTGCGCGCGAGAGCTGAATTGCTCCGTTGCACCAAAGCTGCGTATATTTCACCGGCATTTCAGCCGACCGAATTACACGGGGGAAGAATTTGATGAAGGTTCTTAAGTTAGCCGGCCTCGTCACATGGGCGGCCCTTGCAACTTGCGCGGTGACGAGCAGCCCCGTCCTCGCGCAAAAGACAACAGAGCGCGGCGGAATGGACGAAACCGGCCCCTACCAGGTCGTCGAGAACTGGTTCAAGCCGGGCGTCGACCATTGGAACCAGGTCGTCACCTCCGTCGCCATCGACACCCCGAACCGCATCATCATCGCCAGCGCGGATGAGCACTACGCGCAGCCGCAATCGTTGATTCTCTCGGCCGACGGCGTCCCGCTCAACGTGAGGCCGGATCCAAAGGCGACCCCGAAACCTGATGCGGAAAAGACGCATCTCCACCAGATCCTGGTGCTGAACGCGGACGGAAAAGTCGTCGAGGATTGGAGCCAGTGGAATGACCTGATCACCGTCCCCCACAGCGTGGCCATCAATCCCTACGATAAGGATCGGCACGTCTGGATCATCGATCGCGAAGGCCAGCAGATTCTCGAATTCACCAATGACGGCAAGAAGCTGGTCCTGAAGATCGGCGAGAAAAACGTGTCGGGGACGGACCACGGTCATTTCAACATGCCGGCCGGCATCGCTTTCCTGCCCGACGGCTCGTTTTACATCGCGGACGGCTACCGCAACACCCGGGTCATCAAGTTCGACGCCCATGGCCAGTTCCAGTTGGAATGGGGCACCAAGGGCACGGAGCCTGGCCAATTCAACCTGGTGCACGCCGTCGCGGTGGATCGCATGAAGCGGGTTTTCGTCGCCGATCGCAGCAACAACCGCATCCAGATCTTCGATGCGCAAGGAAAATTTCTCGACCAGTGGACGAATATCCGCCAGCCCGCCCACCTGCTGATCTCGGCGGACAATAAATCCGTCTGGGTCGCCTCGAACGGCGAGGACCGCCTCGCCAAGTACGATATGAACGGCGTTTTGCAAACCTACTGGGGTGTCCACGGTCGCCAACCCGGGTGGATCGACGACTTCCATCACTTCGCCGTTGATCCGGCCGGAAACCTCTACGTTGCCGATGCCTTCAACAACCGCGTGCAGAAGTTCATCCCGCGGCCGGGCGCCAGCAAGTCCAGGCTGGTGGATCAGCCGTTCGTTTTCAAGTAACAAGATGTAAGCGTCCGACGGTGAGGGCGCCGTCGGACGCCGCTCGGATTCACATCTCGCCACGCGTCCAGTGGACGCCGAAGGGCATCTTCAGCAGTATTGACTCCCTGCCGCCATCGCAGGCTAGGGAAACCCCGTGTCACACCGCTCTCAGCGTGGCACCACGCTTCTTCTGTCGCTGATCCTACTCACCCCGCTGCTTACCCACGCTGCGGACGGTTGCAAGTTGAATCGCATCGCGGCGCTCCCTGTCACCATGGACGGCCTGCGGCCGACCGTCGAAGCGCAGATCAACGGCAGCCCCGCGCTCTTCACACTCGACAGCGGCGCTTTCTGGAGCATGCTCAGCCCCGCGAGCGCGCAGCAATACCAATTACGACTGGACTACAACCGTGTCCCCGGACTGTACATCGAAGGCATCGGTGGCAGCGCAAAGGTCTCAGTGACCACGGTGAAGACCTTCACCGTCTTCAACGTCCCTCTCCACAACGTTGATTTCATTGTGGGCGGCGGTGAACCGGGCAAAGGTACGGTCGGCCTGCTCGGACAGAACCTCCTGCGCATTGCCGACGTCGAGTACGACCTGTCGCAAGGCGCCTTGAACCTGTTCAAGCCCGAGAACTGCAAGCACGTAGACCTGGTCTATTGGACCAAGGCAGGGGACCCCTACAATGTCATGGACATCGAGGAGACAACCCCGCTGCAGCCCCACACAACGGGCAAGGTAAATCTCAACGGCACGAAGGTCCGCGTAGAGTTCGATACCGGGGCCGCGACGTCCATCGTCGGCCTGCGTACCGCTGCCGCAGCCGGTAAAAAGCCCGGCGATCCTGGCGTGGAGCCGGACGGGTACACCACGGGAATCGGGCGCAAACCGGTCCAGACCTGGATCGCCACCTTCCCGGTCCTGAAGATCGCCGACGAGGAAGTCCACAACGCCCGCCTGCGATTCGGAGACCTCGGCAGCATCGACATGCTGTTGGGCGACGACTTCTTCCTGTCTCACCGGGTGTATGTCGCCAACAGCCAGCACAAGCTCTACTTCACCTACAACGGCGGACCGATATTCGCCCTCAACACAACCAGAACGGCGCCCGCAGCTACCGCGAAACCCGCAATGGATGGTGCGACAGAGATCGAAACCTCACGCAATAGCGCGGCGGACCTTGCCCGCCGCGCAGCCGCCTCTGCGGCTCGACGCGACTTCGAGCCCGCTCTCCAGGACTTCAACCGCGCGATCGAGCTCGTGCCCGACGAGCCGAGCTACCACTATCAACGTGCGTTGGTCGAGTTCGCCCTCCGACAAGCTGGGCCTGCCTCAACCGACATAGACAAAGCACTCGGCCTCAAACCCGACTACGTGGAAGCGCTCGTGACACGCGCCGAGTACCGGCGCTCCAAGCGAGATGCGCCGGGGGCGCTGGCCGACCTGGATGCCGCCGACCGAATCGCGCCCAAGGAGGCAGACGTGCGCTTCACGCTCTCCATGCTCTACGGAAGCCTGGATCGCCCGGAACAGGTCATCACCCAGACGAGTCTCTGGATACCCCTCCACGACCAGGACCCACGAGTCGTCGGAGCGTACAACCAACGTTGCTGGGCACGAGCAATCCTGGGTCAGGACCTGGATCAAGC
>DAITMW010000117.1:6366-13061 GCA_036834945.1 Steroidobacteraceae bacterium | reverse complement strand
GGGATTCCATCCAGGTCGATATCCGAGCTCGCGCCCGCGACGACGATCCACGTTGGAAAGACCGCCGACTGGGTATCCATCGTTCCCGACGCCGTCTGGGTAGGAAGCACAGGGCCATTCGCGGTACACAGAATCGATCCGGGGACCAACCGACTCGTGGCAACGGTCAATCTGCCGGGCGAGCCGTGCGCCGGCCTGGCAAGCGGCTTCGGCAGCTTGTGGATACCACTTTGCGGTCAGTCTCCCGCCCTGGCCAGGGTTGATCTCGGCTCCAACAGACTGGTCTCCCTCATCAAACTGGATGCGGTTGCCGCCGAAGGCGGGGTAACCACCAGCGCGGACAGTGTCTGGCTCGTCGTCGACAAGTCCGGCTCCCTCGCCCGCATCTCGCCCGACACCGGCGCGATCCGGCAAATTGTCCGGGTACCCGACGGCTCCTTCAATCCCTTGTATCATGACGGCCAGATCTGGATTACGCGCGCCACCGGCGCCGAAGTCACGATTCTCGACGCCTTCAACGGTGCACGGCTTGCATCTGTTCATACCGGCCCCAACCCACGATTCCTGACTGCCGGCGGCAACGCCGTATGGACCCTCAACCAGGGCGATGGCTCGCTCACTCGCATCGACGCACGGACACACTCCATCAAGACCATTGGCCTGGCTACACCAGGTCACGGAGGTGACATCAGTTTCGGCGCCGGGATGATCTGGACCACGGTCGCGGGAGTACCGCTTTCCGCCACTGATGCAACCACCGTTGCGCTGCGCTGCCGCTGGACCGGGCCCGGGGGAGATTCTCTTGGCATTGGTCACGATGCCATCTGGTTGACGGACTATCACGCCGGGACGATTTCCAGAATCAAACTCGAGGATGCGCTGGCGCGCTGCAAGGGCTTGGCATCGTCCGGCTCGAACCCGCTTCCCACGGGGGAATTTGCTGTAATTCTGAAAGACGGAAGTCAAACCCGCGTGAGCAGAACGTATCGCGCCGCCCTCGAGCAGAGGCTCGGGCAGGCGCTGTAGCACACAATGACCCCCTGGCTAACCCTCGAACAGGCACTTGACGCCCCTGGCTTGCGCGTAGCGCCAGTGCGCGCTGGCGTACCGTCACCCTGGTCCGAGCTCGTCCGCGCCTGCGCTCACGTGAAGCGCATTCCCTACTCACTGGTCGATGCCCGTGACCCCGATCGAAGTCTCGGGTCCATCAAAACGCTGACGGGACAAGCGAGTCTGCCGGTCGTCTTTTGGAATGACGAGCGACCGCGCTCCAACTGGCTCGACCAACTCGTACTCCTCGAGCGCATTGCGCCCGATCCACGCCTGCTGCCCGATGATCCCGCCGAGCGCGCCAGGGTGGTAGGCCTGATCAGCGAGCTGTGCTCGGAGGCAGGGTTTGGTTGGCACCGACGCGTAATAATGATTGCGAGGTTGCTTACGGAGCCCACCTTCGGCGAGCGCGAACGCGTCATCGGCCACTATCTTTCGCAGAAGTACCGACACAATACCGATACGGTCGAGGCCTCCACAAAACGCTGTGAAGAAATCGTTGCCACTTTTGGTGGCCTGGCAGCGTCCGGACAGGACTACCTGTCAGGGTCCAACCTGACCGCGCTCGACCTGGCCTGGACCGCATTTGCAACGTTGATTCAGCCACTTGCCGAAGACTTGTGCCCCATGAAGCCGTTGTGGCGCGATCTCTATACGTGGATGCCATCAATGACACCGCACCGGACAGTGGACGCCTTGCTTGCATTCCGGGCGCGGATCTATCGCGATTGGCTACCGCTGCCTGTCGACCTGGGGTAGCGCGAGCAACAGGACGTGCGCCTCATTCCACCCCCCGGGGACTGGCCTCCGCCCGGGCGGCCGTGCGAGTCTATGGGCTTGCAGGGGGAGGCATCGTGATCGAGCAAAAACTGAATGAGTTCTTTGGCGATTCCGAGTCCACCGGCTTTGGCACCGGCTGGTGGAGTGGGATTCTGTCGACCTTTTTTGGGGTTCTATCCTTCGGCGCCGTACTGTGCCTGCGTTTTCCCCAGGTACTGAGCTCCCCCGAGCTGCGCCCCCTCTACCCCATGCACACCATCCGTGTGCTGATCCAATGTGTCATCGTGGCCGCGATCGTGTTTGGCCTCCTTGCCACCGTTCTGCGCAAGAAAAAGGTGTTGGCACTGACCGGGATGTCGCTCGCCGTGGCGGCAACCGTCCTGGGCGGATCGAGCGTGGAGATCAACGAAACCCTACACAACGGGCCCGCGCTCGGCCTCGACTGGTTCCTGCTCGACATGTTTCTGATGGCACTCATTTACGTGCCGCTCGAGCGACTCTGGCCCCAGTATGAAAAACAGGGAACCTTCAGGGAGCAGTGGACCTTGGACGTGGTCTATTTCATGTCCACCCATATCCCGCTGCAAATCCTGTCCTTTCTGGTTCTGTTGCCGGCGACCTTTGCCACCCGGTACCTGAGCGTGCCGGCCCTTCATCAGGCCGTCGGTCAATTGCCGTGGCTTGTGCAGCTGTTACTGGCGATCGTGGTCGCGGACCTCGCCGAATATTTCATCCACCTGGCGCTGCACAAAGTGCCCTTCCTGTGGCGCTTTCATGCGGTCCACCATTCCTCCAAGGCCCTCGACTGGATCGCGGGCTCACGCTCCCACTTCGTGGACGATACGATCGTCCGCGGATTCATACTCGCGCCGCTGATGCTCGGGTTCTCCCAGTCGATCATCGTCGCGTACCTGATTTTCGTGACCCTGCATGCGACCTGGACGCATTGCAACTTCCGACCCAACGTCAAGTGGCTCGAGAAGTTCCTGGTCATGCCGCGGTACCATCATTGGCACCACACCTCCCAGCAGGAGGCGATCGACAAGAATTTCGCCATCCACTTTCCGTGGATCGACCGGATGTTCGGGACCTACTACTTCCCCGATGAGTGGCCGGAAGTGTATGGCCTGCACGGCGAGGCCATCTCGAACAGCTTCTTCTGGCAGACCATCGATCCGTTCATCAGGAAGAGACGGCCCGCCTCAAAACCGTAACGTGGCCAGCTGAACATCCTTGGGGATCACCGCACCTCGTGTGGTGGCCTTGACCAGGCCCAGGGACTTGAAGAGCTTGACCGTCGCGAGCCCGAAGTCGTACTCGGACTCGACGTGCGTCAGTCGCAACAGGCCCGGATAGTGGTGATGGTTGTTCTGATAGCAGGCGCTGAATGTCGAGGTGACGGGGAACCACTCGCCGATGTTCATGGCGTTGTCGTGCTCGTCGTCGTAGCGACGGTAGCCATGGATTCGCGTGTGGGTCCAGTAGTTCTGGATCATGTTCACCCACAGGGCGAAGATCCGCATTCCAACCCACATCACCAGGGTGAACTTCAGATCGCGAGCGATCAGCCACAGGAGCGAAAAGCTGAACACCTGGGAAAAGATCGCGAAATAGTTGCTGGCCATCACTCGAAACGGCCAGGAGCGCAGAATGTCGTCCCTGGCCAGATCCTCCACGCATCGGTAAGGAACCACGCACAGGTACAAGGTGCGCCAGAAGCCGTCGCTGGACAGCTTGTTGGGATCCCCCGGGTGGTCGGAGTTTTTATGGTGCAGGCGATGGCGATTCACCCAGCCGATCGGATCGACATACAGGCCGAAGGTGTTGTTCGTAACCGTGACGGCCTTGACGAACCATTCCTTGAAGTCGAGTGACCGATGGGCGATTCCCAGGTGCAGCACGTCGGCCAGGTATACGCCGGCCAGAAACCAGCAGAACAGAAAGTAGGCCGCGCCGATCAACAGACCCACCCAGGGCCCGAATTCGGGCGGGGCGCAATACACACATCCGAGCGCGTACAAAACAATGATCGAATAGCCGATGATATTGTATATTTTCATGGGTACTCCCTCGGGGCTATTCAAACCGAAAAAAGGACTCCCTTCAACTGGAGAGGAGACGTTAGCCACAAGGATTCATGAACCTCATAACCTTTCCCAAGACTGTCTTCCTGACCGGCGCCACGGGAGTGCTCGGTGGCCGGATCCTGAAAGACATTCTCCAATTGACGTCTGCCCGGGTCTGCTGCCTGGTGCGCGGGGATAACCTTGCGCATTGCCAGGAGCGAGTGCGCTCCTTTGTCCGTCTGTATGACCCCTCGGGAGCATTGGAACCGGAGATCCTGACCCGGCTCACCGTCCTCCAGGGGGATGTAACGCTGGACCGGCTCGGGCTCTCCGAGCAGGCCTACACAGAGCTGCAAGGCCGGACCGAGCTCACGATCCACGCCGCGGCAAACACGAGCCTGCTTGCCAACTACAACCGCCTCGCGCCGATCAATGTGCGCGGCACGGCTCGTGTGATCGATTTCTGCCTGGGCACGGCCAGCAAGACCCTTTCTTATGTGTCTACCTACACCGTAATGGGAGACAAGACATTCGACAGCAGCGTGCGCTTCCACGAGACGGACTACGAGCTGGGGCAGGGATTCGAATACATGGGCTACCAGCGCACGAAATTCATCGCCGAGGGAATGGTCAGGGAGGCGCGCGCAAGGGGTTTGAAATGGCGCATCTTTCGGCCCGGACAGATTCATGGCGATTCGACTACAGGCGCCTACCCCCAGACCGAGACCCAGGTGACGGGACTGTTCTACGACCTCTTCAAGACCGCGATGGACACGCGTGTGATGCCGGAATCCTACATCCACTACGACGTCGTGCCGGTTGACTACGTGAGCCGCGGGATCGTCGCCCTTTCCGCGAGCGATGCGAACCTCTTCGACGTCTATCACCTGACCAATCCCGACACCAAGACCTTCTCGCAGGTCATGGCGTTTCTGCGCGAAATCGGCTACGAGATCGACCTGCTCCCCGAAGAGATCTACAAACAGCGGCTGCGGGCCGGACAGATCACGAAGAACGGTGAGCGCTACACGAGTGCCATGCTCAAGGCCTTCAGTCGCTGGTACTTCATTGCCCGGATCAGTTTCTACGACAGCGCAATGACGGTTTGCGAATACACGCGGGCGCGACTCGAGAAGCTGGGGGTGACTTGCGCCCCTCTCGACCGCGCGCTCATTGAAACCTACGTGGACGCCGGGATACGGCAAGGTTACTTTCCCCGGCCCGGAGCGCCTCTGATATGATGAAGTGGTGGGGTTGGGGCGATCCGAACCTGCGATTCCCGATGGCTGACAAGCCAACGCTGTGGCCGTGGATCGTAAAGAAACTCGGAATCACGAGCGCGACGCCAACCGCCAACCCGATTGATCTCGCCTCGATGGAGATCCCGCCAACACGCGCCGGCGATAAAGTGCTCGCCGCACTGCGTACCATCCTCAACGCCGAGCAGATCTCGCTGGATCCGCTCGAGCGGTTGCAACACAGTTACGGGAAGAGCTTCCCGGATCTCTTTCGCGTCCGCCGTGGAGTAGTGCGGCGCGCTCCGGACGCAGTTGTATTGCCGAATTCCCATGAGCAGGTCGAGGCCCTGGTCGCCCTGGCGCAGCAACTCGACTTCTGCCTGATCCCGTTCGGCGGTGGGACCAACATTGTAGGCGGCGTCAATCCCGAGGCCGACGAAACCCGTCCAGTCATCACCCTCAGTCTGCGCAACATGAGCCGCCTGATTTCCATTGACCGGGAATCCAGGACCGCGACGATCCAGGCCGGCGCGCTCGGCCCCAAGCTCGAGTCCGACCTGGCGCAACAGGGGCACTCTCTCGGTCATTTCCCGGACTCGTTCGAATACTCCACCCTGGGCGGGTGGCTCGCGACGCGCTCCGCGGGCATGCAGTCCGATGCCTACGGCAAGATCGAGGACATGATCGTCTCGATCAAGATCGTTACCCCCTCGGGTACGATCGTCACCAAGCCTGTTCCAGCATCGTCGGCCGGACCGGATCTCAATCGCATCATGGTCGGCTCCGAGGGAATCCTCGGCGTGATCACGGAAGCCACGATGCGGGTCCACAGAACGCCGGCCATCAAGGATTACCGCGGATATCTCTTCAAGACCTTTGAGGACGGGGTACGCGGAATCCAGGAATGCCTGGACCGAGGTTTTACCCCGAGCATGATCCGACTCCAGGATAGCGGTGAGAGCGAGCTCGCTTTCAACATGAGAGCTCCCAAGGGCGGCATCGAAGGTTGGATACAGAATCGTGTCAAAGCCTGGCTCAAATCCCGCGGCTACGTCGAGCCCTGCATCCTGATCGTCGGTGTCGAGGGCGACGACGCATCCATCGAGACCACCCGGCGCAACGCCCATAAAATCCTGAAGCGCCATGGCGCCTTCTCGCTCGGGAAGAGCGTCGGCGACACCTGGTCAAAGGACAAATTCAACATCCCCTACCTCCGCGACTACATCATGGACTACGGCTGTATGGCGGATGTCGCCGAGACCTCGACCCTATGGTCGAACGTGCTGCCGCTCTATACCGCCACGGTCGCCGCCGTGAAGGCGCGCTTTCAGCAAGATGACGGCACGGGCTTTATCGGCTGCCACATCTCACATACCTACAAGACTGGCGCCTGTCTCTACTTCACCTTTGCCGCGCGACAGCCCGAGGGCCAGGAACTCGAGCATTACTACGACTACAAGAAACTCGTCACGGACACGATCATGAGCATGGGAGGCACATTGAGCCACCATCACGCCGTTGGAACCGAGCATCGCCCCTGGATGAAAATGGAGCTGTCGCC
>DAITMW010000117.1:0-6266 GCA_036834945.1 Steroidobacteraceae bacterium | reverse complement strand
GCGAAAGTCACACTCACCGCCCGCCGCGCCGATTTGCTCGAGGCGCTGGCCAATGAGATGGTTGGCGCTGGCGCCGTACGCCCCGTCATTTCAACCTGCGACGTGACGCACGACGGTGATCTGGAGCGAGCGGTTGCCGCCGCTGTGGGCGCCTTCTCGGGGCTCGACGTAGTATTCGCCAATGCTGGCTTTGGCGTGGTTGGATTCTTCGATCGACTCGAAGTCGCCGACTACCGGCGGCAATTCGACACCAACGTATTTGGCGTGCTGCGCACACTCAAGGCCTGTCGAGACGAGGTCGGGCGCCGACAAGGCAACTTCGTCATCATGGGCAGCGTCGCCGGCTACTGCGCGACTCCCGGCAATTCGCCCTACTCCATGTCCAAGTTCGCGCTACGAGCGCTCGCAAACTCGATCACCCCGGAGCTCGCCCGTTCGGGCGTGCACGTAACCCTCGTCAGCCCGGGATTCGTCGGCACCAACATCCGCAGGGTTGATAATTCGAACCACTTCCATGCCGAGGCACCGGATCCGATGCCGGCATGGCTCGTCGCCGACCCGGAACGAACCTGCCGCCAAATCCTACGGGCAGTCGCCGCCGGGCGCGCCGAAACGATCATTACGGGTCACGGCAAGCTTCTCGTCGCCATCGCGCGGTTCGCGCCCTGGATCCTTCGAGTGTTGGGACGCCGCATGGCCGCCAGCGGCCGGGGGCACCGCCAGCAACCTGATACCCAGTGATGTAGTCCTGCAAGACTTCTGGTGGCTACTTCCCACTCTTGGCTGGAGTGGTCGACGTGGCGATGATCTGCCACGTGCCGCCCTTCCGGGACCACACGTGCAGGCTGTAATGCGCGTCAGTCCCCTTGGTGCCATGCGTCATGATGGCCGTATCCGGATTGATGAACGTCACCTTGTAGTCGGTGGCCTCATAACGCGTGCCGGCGGGCTCCGGCTTCATATCAGCAAGCTCACCCTGCTTGCCCCTCACGCCGGTCTCTGTGACCGAGACGACCTTGTCGGCGAGCAACTTCGCCGCCACCGCGGTATCACCCTTGGTGGCGGACTCGCCCCATTGCTTGTCCAGCGCTATGAGAGCGTCCGTGTCGTCAGCGGCGTATGCGGCCGCACCAAACATGACCAGAAGCATAACAACAGCGACAGAAGTGCTCTTCATGTTGATTCTCCCCTGTAATTTTGTGTTTGTTCTGCGCAACCCCACCCTGGCGGGCCACACACGATCGGGATCACGGACGAGTCGCCACGGACGGAGGGTTGCCCGCTTGTTGGTGAGGCGCCCCACTATAGGCCTCATTGCGTCATTGCTGAAGTGTCAATGTCGTGACTCAGGCAGCGACGCTTCGTGACCTCGCCTACATAACACGTCAGTCAACTCAGTCGAGCGAAGAGGTCGAGCGTCCGCGCTGGATATGGCAGGAGACCTTCCAGTCACCAGAGGCGCGCCAGGCTGCCCGTGAGTGACCCCAGCTGCAAGAAAATCAGTAACTTACCGAACCGCGCCGAAATGCACGCCCCGACCCGGGACAGAATTTATATACGAATATTGCAGCCGCCGTCCCCGACGAGTAGAAAAGCTAAACCGCCGAACGCCGGGATACCCCCATGCCCCGCAAGCTTCCGCCCCTGAACGCGCTCAAGGCCTTCGAAGCCAGCGCCCGGCTCGGCAGCTTCGTTCTGGCAGCCGCCGAGCTGAGCGTCACGCCCAGCGCCGTCTCGCAGCACATCAAGAAGCTCGAGGACTTCTACGGCCGGCAACTTTTCATCCGCCGCAACAACCAGCTACTGCTGACCGATATCGCGCGCACCATGCTGGCTGCGAGCTCGCAGATGATGGATGGCCTTGCGGAACTCACCGAGCGGTTGCTCGCGGGGCCGGTACGTTCGAACCTGATCGTCAGCGTGCTGCCGTCCCTCGGCGTCCGCTGGCTCAATCGACGCCTGCCCGAGTTCCTGGATGCGCATCCCGACGTGCGCCTCGACTTGCGGCTCGAGGAAGACCCAGTCGACTTTTTTCGCAGCCGGATCGACGTACGGTTGTGTTATGGCGAGCACCTCTATCCTGAGTTCGTGACAATTCCTTTCAAGCGCGACCAGGTGACCGCGATGTGTCGGCCCGATTTCCTCGCACACGAGCACCTTGATCCAACAGCGCCGGATACACTGGGCGACGATGCACTCATCCACGTCGCGTGGCGAGCGGGTTTCTCTTCCTATCCCGCCTGGTCGGCGTGGTTCGCGAGCCAGGGACTCTCGAGGCAGCCGCGTCGCGAGCTCGGACACACGACTGACACATCGAGTATCGCTGTAGACCTGGCCTGCTGTGGCAGGGGAGTCGTTCTCGGACAGGAGATGCTTGCGGCAACCGAACTGGCCTCGGGCGAGCTCGTCACGCCGTTCCGTCATTGGATGCCGCTACAGTACGACTACTGCGTCGTTCACGCTGAATCCAACAGCCGCAACAGGACAGTGGGTGCTTTCGTCGAGTGGCTGGTCGACGGCAGCGTCACTCGGCGCTGACCCGCTCCCACCGCTTCGTCTGCACGGTCGAGTGCCCCGCTACGTTTTGCGTGCGCGTAAAGCTCATGCGTTTGCCCACTACTTCCACATGCTGTGGGTAGGTTGCGTTGTCTTCAGCGGGATAAAGCGCACCCTTGGCGTGATGCGTGACGGTCGATGTGGCCTGATCGAAGGACCAGGTTCCGTAATAAGCGTAGTAGGAATCGAGGACTGTCGCTTTGAGGCGCGCTGTTGAGTCACTTTGCCCGACCGCCGGTCTCAGTGGCGGAACCTGCATCGCCGGCCGACCAGAGCCCTCGATCTGGACACTGAACCAGCCGGAAGCATCGTAGATCAGCAGGCCGCGACTGCCGCTGCCGTAAAAAGGATCCGCTTCGCGCCCGGCCGGACCCTCGACATCAATGTCGACGAGGCGCCAGGCCCCGATGAGGTCCTGTCGCGTCGTCCCTCGTCCCCCGCCGGCGTCAGCCACGCAAAGCCCGCCGGCGAGCAACATCATCGGCACGAGCGAGTACTTCTCCCAATAACAGTTACCGAACCTCATGAGCTACCCTTTTGGCGGCGGCCAGTCCCTCGACCGAGAGCCGGCGGTTTGGATACGTGACGAGCGCGCGCTCAAATGCCGCCGCCGCCTCAGCCGATTGCCCGTCCGCGAGCAGCAGCTCGCCCAGAAGCTCGTCGAATGGCTTGGCGGACCAGGGCGGCCCATATTCAAACTCCATTTGGGTAGTGCCTGCAATTGCCTCACGCACTCGCGCAATTCCGGCTCCATGTTGTCCCTGTGCGCATTCGATGGCGCCTTCGAGCGCGGTCGCGAGCACCCGGGCCTGAGCAAGATCGTTTTCACTCAGAGCGTCGAACCAATTGCGATTTTCGCCAGCCGGGACAACTCGCGCCGAATTGATGCGGTCAGACAACTGCGCCAGCGCACCCCGCGCCCCTGCGACATCACCCCTACCCGCTGCGACAAGACCGCGTGCGAAGTCCTGGACCGCGAAGTAGCCAATGTAAGTAACGCCGGTGCTGTCGACCGTCCGAAAGGCGTCTGCACTCGCCGCAGCCTCGGGACCACCCGCGCCCTGAGCCCCCTGTGTTTCCACCAGCCACGTCGCCCGCGCAAAAGCCGCCCGCAATCGATTCTCCTTCGTCGGCCCACTCTCGATGTCTTGCGTGAGTGACCGGACGAGCGCCGCGGCAGCCGCACGCTCATCCTTCTGCAGGTACGCGTACTCGAGCCAAAGCAGCGAGTGATAGGCATGCTCACCCTGCGCCTCAGCCACCCGCACCGAGGCCTCATTCGCCTTTATCGCATCGTCCCAAAGTCCCAACGCGAAGAAAATGTGAGAGGTCATGTGCTGCGCGTGCGAGGCACCAGGCGCGACCTTGGCGTAGAGCCGGGCCGGCCTGAGCCCAAGCGGTGCATGCACGGGATCATCGTAGGCGTGGATCAGATAATGCAGAGCCCCTGGGTGATTCCTCTCAATCTCGAATACCTCCTCCGCTTCCGCGGCTGCACGCATATAGACCCTGACGTCGCGCTTCGGTGAGAGCCCGAGCAATGACAGGGCGTACAAAGCCCGTGCATCGAGATCGTTCGGGTAACGGTGGGACAGATCGCCAAGTGCAGCGCTGTATGCCGCGTCCCGCTCGGCCTTGTCCCCGGCACCGTACAATTTTTCCAGGCTGGAAAGGTAATCGCGCTCGCGAGGGGTCTGCCCACGCGCAACGCGCTCCTTTGGCGTAGCACCCAATTTAGCCATGGCGGTACGCGCCGCTGCAGTGTCCTGCTCGTGCCACAAGGTATGGTTGTAGGTCAGCGCCTCGCCCCAGACCGCCATCGCGAACGACGGGTCGAGGGTCTCGGCCTTCTGAAATTCCGCCCTGGCCGCCGAGTATTCAAAGCTGTGGAGCAGCGCCAGCCCCCTCTGGAAGGCCGGCTGGGCGCGCTGCGCCCCGGAGTTGGCAAAGTGCACGACGCCGACCTGACCTTCAACGGAATGCAGCTCGGCGTGGTGCTCCGCACCCGGCTGGCCCTCCGCCCCGGGTTGGGCGACGGCTACGGAGCAGACAAGAGCCATCAGGGCACCCGCGCAGCGCATCAGGTGCCTAACGTTTTCTTGGCGGCCCGGATCGATGTACCCCACAGATGCTATTAGGCCAGTACGGGAAGTCGCCCGTCACCGAGATTTTCTACATGACCCCGTAGATCTTCGAATCGAGAGACGCCGACTCCACCGTTACGATCCAGGGTCAGGAATCCCCTGGCCCGGGTGCCACCGAACAGGCTCACAGCCGCCAAGCAGTCGTGACCGCCCTATCGCACTATTCCGCATTCGCCCTGGCACGGCGCGCCCTGTTCGGCTCGAAATGGGCGCGTGCCTGGCGCAAACCGGAACCGCGAAATGCCTATGACGTGGTCATCACAGGCGGCGGTGGGCACGGACTCGCTACCGCCTACTACCTCGCTGCCCGCCATGGAATCAGGAAAGTTGCCGTGCTCGAGAGAGGCTACCTCGGTTCGGGCAATGTCGGCCGCAACACCACGCTCGTACGCTCGAACTACCAGATGCCCGGAAACACCCAGTTTTTCGAGCACTCGTTGCAGTTGTGGGAAGGCCTTTCCCACGAGCTCAACTTCAACGTCATGCTGTCTCAGCGCGGCCAGCTCGTACTGGCGCATGGTCCCGCCCAGCTCGACGTCCTGGCCCGCAAAGGCAACATCATGCGGCTCAACGGCATCGACTGCGAGCTCTTCGCGCGCTCCGACGTCCAACGCTTCCTTCCCTTCCTCGATTACTCCAAGAACTGCCGCTTCCCCATTTACGGCGGACTGTTCCAGCCCCGAGCCGGCACCGTTCGCCACGATGCGGTTGCCTGGGGTTACGCACGCGCCGCGGACAGACTCGGCGTCGACATCATCGAGAACTGCGAGGTCACGGGATTCCTGCACGATAAAGGCGCGGTGAGCGGTGTCGAGACGAGCCGCGGCCGAATCCATGCGGGGCGCACGCTGATTTCGGTCGCCGGCCACTCCTCTCACGTCGCGCGATTGGCAGGACTGCGCCTGCCGATCGAAAGCCACTTGTTACAGGCCTTCGTGACCGAGCCGATCAAGCCCTTCCTCGATTGCGTGCTGTCCTTCGGCGCGGAGCTCTTCTACATCTCACAATCCGACAAGGGCGGCATGGTCTTCGGCGGTCACATCGACGGCTTCAACACCTACACGCAGCGTGGTCAGTTCCCGAAGGCGCGGACTGTCGCGGAGTGTGCCGTAGCACTGATTCCGGGCATGTCGCGTCTGCGACTGCTACGTCATTGGGCAGGCATTCAGGACATGACGCCCGATGGGAGCCCCTTCATGGGCCGGACACCCATCAAAAACCTCTACCTGAATGGTGGTTGGTGCTACCAGGGTTTCAAGGCCACACCCGCTGCAGGGTGGTGCATGGCACACACCCTCGCCCACGACGACGAACACCCATTGATCCGACACCTGGCGCTCGATCGTTTCGAACGCGGCAACGGATCCGACGAGTACGGACTGGGCCTCTGGACCTACAAGCAGTAGACGATGTTACGCATCCCCTGCCCTCATTGCGGCCTCCGTGACTACACCGAGTTCCACTATGCCGGGGACGCAACCAAACTCCGTCCGACACACGGCACCGATGACCTGCACGCCTGGCACGACTATGTTTTCCTGTTCGACAATCCGAAAGGCACGCACC
>DAITMW010000116.1:16343-19609 GCA_036834945.1 Steroidobacteraceae bacterium | reverse complement strand
AGTAATCTATATTACTTGCATGATGATAGCAACCAGGGTTTGAGGCCCTCACTCTCATGCAGCACAAGGACCTCAGCGAAATGCAGTGCCCCGTCGCCCGCACCCTCGAGCAGGTGGGCGAGTGGTGGAGCATTCTGATTCTGCGCGACGCCTTCCAGGGCCTGACGCGCTTCGACCAGTTTCAGAAGAGCCTCGGGATCGCTCCCAACATGTTGACCCGCAGACTCAACACGCTGGTCGAATCCGGATTGCTCGAGCGCCGCCAGTACAGCGAGCGGCCGCCTCGTCATGAATACGTGTTGACAGAGCGCGGACGCGACTTCCGCCCGGTCCTGTGGGCCCTGGTGGCCTGGGGTAACAAGCACGTCGCGCCGGAAGGCGAGAGCATGCTGATTGTCGACGCCGAAACAGGCGAGCGCGCCGAGCCTTTGTTGATCGACAAGCGCAGCGGCCGCGCGTTGCGCTCCCCCGAATTCAAGGTCATCGCGGGGCCGGCCGCCAACGAGGAGACGCGCCGGCGCTACCGCATGTTCGAACAGATCCGGGAGGCCGCGGCCCAGGCCGGCACGTCCCAGCAAGAAAAACCGGGAGTCTCGTCATGAATGCAAGCGTTGCCGCCGTCGATCGCGATGTGAGATCGCCAGCGCCGGGCGTGTTGGGAATTGGGGTGAAACGTCTGGCCCTGTATTGCGCCATCGGTCTCGGTGCGCTGGCGGTAGCCGCTTACGGCTATCACTGGTTGACCGTGGGACGCTTCATCGAGAGCACGGATGACGCCTATGTCGGCGGCGACATCACCGTCATCGCGCCAAAAGTGGCTGGATTCATCGAGGAAGTCGCCGTAACCGACAACCAGAGAGTCGGCGCCGGCGAGCTCCTCGTGAAGTTGGATGATCGCGACTATCGGGCCGCCCTGGCCCGCGCCGAAGCGGCCGCCGAAGCGCAGCGCGCGACGTTGGCAAACCTCGACGCCACGCGGCGGTTGCAACTGGCCGTCATTGCCCAGGCTCGTGCCGGCATCATTGCCGCCGAAGCGGAAGTCAAACGCTCCCGCGACGACGAAACGCGGTTCCGCGACCTGTCCGCTCATTCCGCCGCATCGATCCAGGTCTACCAGAAGGCCGAGGCCGACTACAAGGAGGCGCTGGCGCAGGACCAGAAAAGTCGCGCGGCCGCGGACGCCGCGGAACGGCAACTGGAGGTCATTGACACCCAGAAACGGCAGACCGAAGCCGCCCTGGCGGAAGCCAACGCCAGCGTCGATCTCGCACGCCTCAACCTCAGTTATACGGAGTTGCGAGCACCGATCGCGGGTGTCGTAGGCAACCGAAGCGCGCGTACAGGTGCTTACGCGGCAATCGGCACGCAGTTGATCTCGATAGTGCCGGCGCACGGACTCTGGGTCGACGCGAATTTCAAGGAGAGCCAGCTGGCGCGCATGCGCGCGGGGTTGTCAGTCAAGGTGACCGCGGACGTCCTGCCAGGCCATGAATTCGTCGGACACGTGGACAGTCTCGCGCCGGCAACAGGAGCGCAGTTCAGTGTGCTCCCCGCGGAGAATGCAACTGGTAACTTCACCAAGATTGTTCAGCGCGTGCCGGTGCGTATCCTCCTGGACGGCGAAGCGTCCACTCTCGGACGCCTGCGTCCGGGACTGTCGGTGAGCGTTGATGTCGACGAACGTGCGCCTGACGCTGTAAAGACAGCCAACACGCGTGCCGCCGCCAAGGACTCTGACAGAAGCTGATCACCATGAATGCCGTGGTAGCAAACGCCGGCCTGGCGCCGCCCCCCGCGGCGGCGCCCACCCCCGACCAACTCCCGACGCGAACGAAGGTGTTCGCCTTCACGACGATGTGTGTCGGATTCTTCATCGCCTTGCTCGATATCCAGATCGTCTCGGCGTCTCTGCGGGACATCGGCGGCGGCCTCTCGGCAGGCACGGACGAGACCGCATGGGTACAAACGAGTTATCTCATCGCCGAAATCATTGTCATTCCACTCACGGGCTGGCTGTCCCGCGTGATGTCGACCCGTTGGTTGTTCTGTATTTCCGCGATTGGATTTACCGCCACGAGCCTGCTGTGCGGCATCGCCTGGGACATTCAGAGCATGATCGCGTTCCGCGCCCTGCAGGGATTCCTCGGCGGATCGATGATTCCAACCGTCTTCACGACTGCATTCATCTATTTCAACGGTAACCAACGCGTCATCGCCGCCGCGACGGTCGGCGCGATCTCATCCCTGGCCCCTACGCTGGGACCCACCATCGGTGGCTGGATAACCGACCACTACTCGTGGCACTGGCTTTTCTTCGTCAACCTGGTTCCCGGCATTTTCGTGGCCGTCGTCGTTCCGCTGCTGGTGCGCGTCGACAAGCCCAACCTGTCACTGCTGAAAGGCGCCGACTATCTCGGCATGGTCCTGATGGCCGTGTCCCTGGGCTGCCTCGAATACACCCTCGAGGAAGGTGAGCGCTGGGACTGGTTGAGCGATGACACGATCCGCACAACCGCGTGGGTTGCGGGTCTCGCGGGCGTGGCGTTCATCTGGCGCAGCCTGACTCACCCGCAACCGGTCGTCGATTTCACGGCCCTCAAGATCCGGAACTTCGGGCTCGGGTCACTGCTGTCCTTCATCAGCGGCATCATGATTTTCGCGACGATCTATCTCACCCCGCTGTTCCTCGGCCGTGTCCGCGGCTTCAGCGCCCTGCAAATCGGCCTCGCGGTATTCTCGACCGGCATCTTCCAGATCTGCGCGATCCCCATTTACACCATGCTCGCGCGACGCGTGGACCTGCGCTGGCTGATGGCGTTCGGCTTTCTCTGCTTCATCCTGAGCATGTGGCTATTCGCGCCGATCACCCACGAGTGGGGCTGGAAGGAGCTGTTGCTACCCCAGGCCTTGAGGGGCTTCGGCCAACAATTCGCCGTGGCGCCCATCATCATCCTGGCACTGGGGTCGCTACCGCCTCAGCGCCTCAAACTCGCCTCGGGCTTGTTCAATCTCATGCGCAACCTGGGAGGCGCAATCGGTATCGCCCTCTGCGGCACACTGCTCAACGACCGCTCAAATGTGCATTTCCTGCACCTCGCCGAGCGGCTGAACAGCAGCAACGAAGGCGCGCAAGCCCTCCTGAGCCGGGTGGCCGCAGCCGATACATCGCATTGGAGCGGCGATGCGCTCCATGGAACCACGGCAGCACTGCGTCAACTCTGGTCGCTGACCTTCAGAGAAGCCCAGACACAAGCCTTCGCCGACAC
>DAITMW010000116.1:0-16243 GCA_036834945.1 Steroidobacteraceae bacterium | reverse complement strand
CATCACTCCCCTTTGAGCCTCGCGGCGACCCGCTTGTAGGCTTCCCGGAAAGGAATACCTTCCTCGACAACCAACCGGTTGGCTTCTTCCGCCGCATGAATCGCGGGATCGAGCCTGATGCGGTCCGGCCGGAACTTCATCGCGTCGATCGCGGCCGTGAGGATATCGAGTGTCTGCTGTGCCAGATCGATGCCGCGGAACAGGGGAAACTTCAGCAATTGCAGGTCGCGTTGATAACCCGACGGAAGTTTCGCGCAGATCCCGAGCGCCTCCGCCAGGCACGCCTGCGCACTCGCCGAGCGTCCCCGGATGAGCTCGAAGACATCCGGATTACGCTTCTGCGGCATGATCGAGGAGCCCGTCGTGAAGGCCTCGGGCAACTCGACGAAGCCAAACTCCTGCGTATAGAACAACAGGGTATCGGCAGCGAAGCGCCCGAGATCCTGCATGAGCAGCGTGATCTCGAACAGCAGTTGCGCCTCGGCCTTACCGCGCGAGAGCTGCACAGCTGTCACGGGCTCCTGCGTCACCTGGTAACCGAGTTTCGCACGGGTTGCTTCGCGATCGATCGGCAAACCGGGCGTGCCATAGCCGGCGGCGGATCCTAACGGGCTCTTACCAGCACGCCGATGCACACTGCGGAGGCTCTCCGCGTCATCCCGAATCTCCGCTGCAAATCCACCCGCCCATAGCGCTACCGAGCTGGGCATTGCCTGTTGCATGTGCGTGTAGCCGGGAAGCGCGGTATCGCGTTCCCGCGCCGCGAGTCGGTCCAGAGCATCCGCAACGGCGGCAGCTCCAGCAGCGAGGTCATCAATGGCGTCGCGGAGATAGAGTCGGATTGCGGTCAGCACCTGGTCATTGCGCGAACGACCCAAATGCACACGCCCACCCGCAGCGCCAATACGCTCGGTGAGCCGCCATTCCAACGCGGTCTGCCCGTCCTCGTCCGTCAGCTCGATATGCCAGAGGCCGCGAGCATGCTCGTCGGCGAGCACCGTCATTCCCTTGCGGATTTCCTCGAGATCACCGGAAGACAACAGCTTCTGCGCATGAAGCATTTCGGCATGGGCAATCGAGGCCCGCACGTCATAACGTACCAGGCGCTCATCGAGCGCATAGTCCTCGCCAGCCGTGTAGTTCAGGACCCGGTCGTCCAAGGGCGCGCCCTTATCCCACAGACGTGTCACGTGTTTAACCGCCAGCCTGTTCTGCAGGCGTCAACGCGTTGACATCGGCGACAACCAGTGTGCCCGTACCTTCGTTTGTGAAGACCTCGCCGAGAATTCCCTCGGGTGCCTTGTACGAAACGACGTGCACGCGGCGCACTCCACCGCGAATGGCTTCCTCGATAGCCTTCGCCTTCGGCAGCATGCCGTCGACGATGCGCCCTTCCTCGCGCATCCGCTTCAGGCCGGCGAGGTCGGAATACGAGATCAAAGAGCCCGGATCATTGACGTCGCCCAGGATCCCCGGCGCTCCCGTGCACAGAATCAACTTCTCGGCGCCCAGGGTCGCGCCGATGGCAGCCGCGACGGTGTCGGCATTGATGTTGAGCAGAACGCCCTTGTCGTCGGCTGAAAGAGGGCTCACAACAGGCATCAGACCATTGTCGAGCAGCTTGCGGAGCACGGTGGTATCGACCAGGTCGATGTCGCCGACGAAGCCGTAATCGACCACCTCACCTGACAGGACCTTGACCGGCGGGCGCTTGTGCGCGAGGACCAGCCCCGCATCGACCCCACTGATGCCGACGGCATCGATATTCAGCTCGCGGCAGATGCCGAGGATCCGGGTGTTGATGAGACCGTTCAACACCATCGCCGTCACGTCGACCGATTTCTGATCGGTCACCCGCCGGCCTTCGACCATGCGGGTCGGCACCCCGAGTGCATCGGCAACCTCGGTGGTCTGCGGACCGCCGCCATGCACCATGACCACGCGGACGCCGAAATAATGCAGGATGGCGATCTGCTCGATGAGCACGCGCGTCGACTCAGTGTCAGCGAATACACCGCCCCCCGCTTTGACCACGAAGGTCTTGCCCTTGTACATGCGGATGTAGGGGGCCGCGTTCTTGAGGGCGCGGATCGCGAGGCTCTGATCGCCTTTGTGCATGATCATTGAAGTTCCTAAATTCCTTTCAGTAGTTTGTAAAGCACCGCCATCTGGACGACCAGGCGGTTATAGGCCTCTTGCTGGACGGCACTGCGCGGGCTGTCGAGCACCTCGTCGGCGACGGCGGTGTTACGCCTCACGGGCAGGCAATGCATGAGACGGCATTCCCGCGCAGTCTTGTCGAACCAATCATTCCGTACACACCAACTCGTCAGCGCCCGCCGCAGGCGCGCATCGCCGTCGGGATCGCCATAGTGCGCGGTCGAACCCCACTCCTTCGCGTATACGATGTGGGCGCCTTCGAGGGCATCCGCCCGGTCGGCCGTCTCGCGAACGGACCCGCCGGAGGAGACGGCGGCTCGCTGTGCCTTCGCCATGATCTCCGCAGGTAACGCAAAGCCTTCTGGGCGCAACACTACAACATCCATTCCGCGGAGCGCCGCCATGTGAAGCGCCGCAGCCGGCACCGCCAACGGCAGAGCACGTGGATGATAAACCCACGACAGCACGAACTTGCCCTTGCGGGGCACGCCGAGGTCGTCAATGGTTTTCCAGTCGGCCAGGGCCTGGCAGGGATGATTGATCGCGGACTCCAGGTTCACCAGGGGCTTGTCCACGAGCGAAGCCATCGCGTTGAACGTGGTCTCCGCCAGGTCGTGGCGCAGATCCTTGAATTCTGCGAACGCACGAATCCCCAACGCGTCACAGTAGGACGCGAGCACAGGTATGCCCTCGCGCACGTGTTCGGCCGCGGCGCCGCTCATCTCGACACCGAGACGCGTCTCGAGCTGCCACGTACCTTGGCCCGGTGTGATGACAAATGAGTTACCGCCGAGGCGCGCCATCCCGGCCTGGAACGAAGCCAGGGTACGCAGCGACGGGTTGAAGAACACCAGGCCGAGAATCTTGCCGGCGAGAGCCTGCGGCTCGGGATGTTGCTGTAGTCGACGCGCGAGCTCGAGCAGCGCGACAACCTCGTCCCGCTCGAGCTCGGCCAGGTCGAGAAAGCGACCCATGGGTCTTCCGGGCCTCATGCAGGCAGATCCGACAGGGTGTCACGAAGCATGTCGACGTGCTCCTCCTCGAGGATGAACGCCGGCAGCAGGCGCAGAATGTTCGGGTCACTCGCGGTGCCGGCAAGGATGCCGCACTCGAGCAACTCCGCCTGGATCTCTTTCGCGGGCCGGGTGGTACGCAGCCCGGTGAGAAACCCGGCGCCCTGGTGACCGGTCACCGGACCGACGATGCAGGTATTGCGGATGTACTCACTCACCCTGCGCACACGCTCGAGCAGCTTTTCCGACTCAATCGCCTCGATGACGGCTTCCATGACGGCACAAGCCATCGGCCCGCCGCCGAACGTCGTACCGAGCAGGTCGAGCTTCAAGGTCGCGGACACCTTCGCGTTCGCCAACAACGCCGCGCACGGGAACCCATTACCAAGAGCCTTCGCCGTCGTGATCATGTCCGGCATCACGCCGTACATGTTGGCCGCGAACGGGTGACCGGTACGGCCGACACCACATTGCACTTCGTCGAAGATGAGCAGGGCGCCCACTTCATCGCAACGGCGGCGCAGCTCCTCGAGGTAGGGGGCGCCGAGATCGACCGCACCCGCCAGGCCCTGCACGGGCTCGACAATGACCGCGGCCGTCTTGTCTGTCACATGCTGTTTGATCGCTGCCGTGTCACGACGCGGAATGAAACTCACGTCGAACGGTGCGCGAGGAAAGCTATACCACTTCTGCGCAGCGCCCCAGGTTACGGCGCCCGCGGCAGCGGTGCGGCCATGGAAACCACCTTCGATCGCAGCAATGTGCGGACGGCCGGTCATCCGGAACGCCAGCTTCATGGCGTTCTCGTTGGCTTCCGCGCCACTGTTCACAAAGAACACGGTCGTGAAGTCGAGTTTGGAGAAACGCACGAGGCGCTCGGCCGCACGGACCCGCACATCCATCGGCACGGCATTCGTCTGGAAATTGCACGATTGCGCCTGCTTGGTGAGCGCCTCCGTCCAACCAGGATGTCCATATCCGAGAGAGGCGACCGCATGTCCCCCGTACATGTCGAGAATGCGCTCGCCAATGCGGTTCTTGAGCCAGACACCCTCGGCCGAAACGACCTCGAGCGGATACTGTGCGAACACCGGCGCCAGGAAATCGTTACTCATCGTATCAAGTCCATCCCGGAGCCGGGGCCGTGAGGCCGGCGGTTTCCGGTAAGTCGAACATCCGGTTCATCCACTGCACGGCGCCGCCCGCCGCGCCCTTGTTGAGATTGTCGACAACACACATCACGGCGACGGTTCGGCCGTTGGCCACCGCCGAAAGATGCGCATAGTTGCTGGCAGCAATCTCCTTTACGCGCGGCGCCCGCTCGGCGACCCGCACAAACGGCGAATGCGCGTAGAAGTCACGCAGAGCAGCCATCACCTTAGGTGTGTCTACCGGTGATTTGAGAGACGCCTGGACGGTGACGTGGATGCCGCGCGCGAACGGCCCCGAATGCGGCACGAACGCGAAATCGGCCTCAACACCCGACGCGGCGCGCGCGCAGGCAGCGATCTCGGGCGCATGGCGATGCGACAAGGCGTTGTAGCTGTACAAATCGCTGTGCCGAACCGGATGGTGCGTGCCTTCGATCGGCTTGCGCCCCGCCCCGGTGCTACCCGTCACACCGCTAACAAAAAGGGTCGGCGCAACGAGCCCGAGTGACAGCAACGGAACACTCGCGAGAAGTGTCGCGGTAGCGAAGCAGCCGGGATGAGCCACGTGAGGCGTTTCGAGCTTCTTCAGATGCTCTGGAACGGCGCAGGTGAACTCGGCAATCCGCTCGGGAGCCCCATGAGGATGTTTGTAGACAGCCTCGTAGTCCTTTGCAGAGCTGTAGCGATAGTCCGCCGAGATGTCAACGACGCGCGGCCGCGTGCCAGCGCTGGAGGCAGCCTTGAGCAACGTATCGATCAACGCGGCCGAGACACCATGCGGAGCCGCTGAAAATACAGCCGTCCGCGGCGTTTCGACGAGCACCTTCTCGACTTCCGCCTGGGACTTGAAGCGCGTGTCCGGGAAAGCGCTCACCAGGTGAGGAAACGCGTTGCCGACCGGCTCACCGGGCTGGCTGTCCGACAGGACCGCGGCGAGTTGGAATTGCGGGTGGCCAGCAATCAGGCGCAGCAGCTCGCCGGCCACGTAGCCGGTACCGCCGAGCACTACTGTTGGGATTGCCGTCGTGCTGGCGCTCACGAGGCCACTCCCGCCTTGACACCGATCGCCTCGATTACCCGATCTCCAAGCGCCGCACCGTTCGTCATGGCATTGAACGCCGAAACACCCATCTGCGTCGTGATGATTTCGACGCCCACCGCGTTATCGGTGGATGGCCCGGTCACCACGCAAGGATCGACGCCGAAGCGCTCGCGCAACAGCTTCACCCCACCCCATGCCGCGACCGGATCGTTCGCGGAAAGGATGACGCCCGTCAAGGCGGCGCGGATGTCGGGACATTCGAGAATGGCGTCGACGCCGTAGGTTCCCAGAATGCCGTCGCCCAGCTCGAACACGATCACGTCGGGCTTGCCGGCGGACAGATCAGTCAACATGGTGCGCGTCAGCGCAGGTCCGTTGACCCTGGTCGTCGTAACGATACCGAGGTCGGTGAAGATCGCGGAGCGCCGGGCGCCCGCATCCTCCATAGCCAGGATGTCGCGCCGAAGCGAGACGCCAGTGGCCTTGAACGCATCGACAACGAGGCCGCGATGCCGCATGCGGCTGATGACCGCGCACGCTGCCGCCGTCTTGCCCGCCTCCATGCAAGTACCGGCCAGCGCAACCACCGGCACGCCGTGCGTGTTGAGCTTGGCTTCGGGATCGAGCTTCGTGTGGCCGACGCGAGCGGGCACTCCGATGCGCTCGCCAAGATAGGGGAAATGCAGCACGACGCCCAGTACCCGACAGTCGAACGGCTTGCCTTTGTCCGGATTGACCGAATCGCACACGCCCAACACGCCGCCGATGTTCAACATCTGGATGATGTCGCCGGCCTGCAGCGAGGGCGGCACGTGGCCGGAATAGCCGAACAGCGCCTTGCGGTGCCCCAGGGCACCGACGACGATGTCACCCTTCACCACCTTCGCCATGCGGCCGCTGGTGAGCTCCAGGGTGTTATAGGTGGACTTATTGGTCAGCACTTCCACGACCACGACCACACCTTCCTCGGAAGGAATGTTGTCAGTGGCGATGCGTACTTCGTTCGACAGGCCGCAGGCCTGCGTGACCGAGGCAACCTTGTCGACGACGACACTTCGCATTCCGTTGACCATCTCTAACCACCTTGCGCGCGTTCACCCGCGCGATGATGAAATACACCCGTGAGAGATACGATCTTGGAGAACCCCAGAGCGTCGGCGGGAGACCACTCGCCCACGGACTCGCCATAGACCCCTTTGGACGCGGCCATCAACGAATAGGGCGACTCGACGCCCTCCACGAACAGGTTTCCCGGACGGAACAACACGTTCACCTCGCCAGTGACGCGCTCCTGCGAGGACAGCAGCAAGGCTTCGATATCGCGGCAGACGGGATCCAACAGCTGGCCCTCGTGCACGAGGTCCCCGTAAGGCTGCGCGACGAGCTCCTTGATACGTTGCTGACGTCCCGTGAGCACGAGTTTCTCGAGTTCGCGGTGCGCGGTGAGCAACGTCTCCGCAGCGGGCGCCTCGAATGCCACGCGCCCCTTGGTTCCGATGATGGTGTCACCGAGGTGAATCCCGCGACCAATGCCGAACGGAGCCGCCAAGGACTCCAGCGTTTCGATCACGGCCACGGGCGAGAGCGACTTGCCATCGAGCCCGACCGGCCGGCCATTCTTGAACGAAATGACATGACGCTCCGGCGCGCGCGGGTTGGTAAACGCATCGCGCGTGAGCACCCAGGCGTGGTCCGGAATACTGCCCGCCGATGTCAACGTCTCCTTGCCGCCGATCGTGACGCCCCACAGGCCACGGTTGATGGAGTAGGCCGCGCCGAACGGCGGAACGGGCAGGTTGCGCTTCTGCAGAAACTCCAGCTCTTCCTGCCGTTTGAAGGCGCGGTCGCGTACCGGAGCGATGACTTCCAACTCCGGAGCAAGCGTGCGCAATGCAACCTCGAAGCGCACCTGGTCGTTGCCGGCCGCGGTGCAGCCATGAGCGATGGAGTTGGTGCCGAGCTTGCGGGCCATCAGGGCAATCGTCTGTGCCTGCATGACACGCTCGGCGCCGACACAAAGCGGATACAACTGGCCGCGCTTGACATTCCCCATGATGAGGAAGCGCAGCACCTGCTCGAAGTAATCCGCGCGCGCGTCGATCTGGTGATGCTCGATGGCACCCAGCGCACGAGCACGCTCGGAGAGCGTACGAGCGGTCGCTTCGTCGATACCCCCGGTATCGACGGTGACGGTAATGATGGGGCGGCCGTAGTTCTCGGCCAGCCACGGAACGAGGAACGACGTGTCGAGCCCACCGGAATAGGCAAGGACAATGGGCTTGGAGCCCGCGTTAGCGGCGGTGTTAGGCATGGTTGTTTAGACTCGGAAAATCGCTTGCAGACGGCTGACCAGCTCGTCCTGCTCGCGTGAATTCGCGGTTGCTATGAAGATGGTGTCATCGCCGGAGATCGTTCCGGCTACTTCGGGCCACTCGGCTTTGTCGATGGCAACAGCCACGCTCTGCGCGGCACCGATGGTGGTACGCAGGACGGTGATGGACGGACCGGCACGCTTCAGTCCACGCACAAACTGCGCCAGCATTCCGAAATCCCCATTCGCGCGGGTGATCTCTTCCGGCGGCAGGACGTAGCGACCGCCCGCCTTCGAGACACCCAAGTCGCGCAAGTCGCGACTGACAGAGGATTGCGTGACTTCGTGACCTTCTTGTTTCAGCAGGCGCACGAGGTCCTCCTGCCGGCGCACTTGGCCGTCACGCAGGATGCGCACAATGGCGCCTTGACGCTCGATTTGCTGGGTATCGGTCAGCACGGGCCCGCTCGCATAAACTTGCATGCATTATGCATAAAAATGCACACGAGTCAAGGGTGGCGGAAACCTACTTCTCGATGGTGTAGATCAGGTCCGCGCCACGGGCCTGTCCGACCTCGGTCCGGATCACCCAGTGATCGCCGAGGCTGTACCGCAGCTTGAGTGTATTGAGCTGCTCCGTGAGACTGATCCCGTAACTCACATAGAGCCGGGGCGAGAGATACCGCCCAAGCACCAGCGACGTGTCGTTCGTCAGCAGGTCCGATTCGACGCCGACGTTCTGAATACCCACGTGCTGGCCCAATTCCTGCGCCAGGATCGCGCCGCCCTGCACCAGTGCCGCGTTGTTCGCGGCCCCGTTGGCCCGCGTCGGCGTGGCCGACAGAGAGCCGGAGAGCAGAAGCGAAACGATCTCCGCCTGCGCCAGGGAAGGCTCCGAGAAGAACGACAGGCGCGGCTGCAGGAGGGTGCCCCGCACGTTCACGCCGGCGGTGACGTCCGGAAACTTGCGGATGGCCTGGATATCGATACCCGGATTGTCGACGGGGCCGCCGGTAAAAATGAGCCTCCCGCGCCGGATATCCATATTATGCGCATAGGCAATGTACTTGCCCTCCTCGATAGACAGCTCCCCCGTTGCGCGGGTGATGGCGTCATATCCGCTTCGGACGGTGATATTGCCCGTGAGTCGTCCCGTCAGCCCCTGCGTCTCGATATTCACGTGGTCACCGAGGCTGAGGGTGACGTTCGTGACCACTTCGAAGCGTTTCGTGGGGTCTTCGCTCTCACTTCCCACGATGACTTCGTCCGAGGACGAGCGAACGGCGCCGGTCAGGTCCTTGGGCTCTATTTTGGCCTCCGGCACCTTGACGCTGCCGGTGACGTCGATCTTGCGCCCGTCCACAGCGAACTCGAGATCGGGCGAAGCGTCGATCCGCGCTTCGGGGACATCCACGACGCGCAGGTTCGTGCCCTTCAAGGTGAACTTCCCGTGAGGCAACGAGTCGTGCCACTCCAGGTGCCCGCCAGCCGTGGTGGTCCCTGACCCCACGCGCGCGGTCCCGTTGAAGTTGAGTCCGTTGTCGGTGAGTCGCGCCTCCAGTCCCAACTCACGCAGCCCGAGATTGACCTGGTAGAAATCGACCTCGCCCTCGCTGATTTTGACCGAGCCGTCCATCAGCGGTGTGCCGAAGGTACCGGCGACCCGTACGTCGGCGCTGAGCTCACCGGCCGCCCGGTCGATATCCGGCATGTACAAGGAAATGAGGTTGAGCTCCGGCGTATGGGCATGCAACTCGCCGCGCACGGGCATATCCTGCCACTGGGATGCGCCGCGCTGGGCTTCGAAGTTGGCTTTGATCGTGCCGACCTCGCCATCCTCCAACTTCGCTTCCGCATCGATGACGGAATGCGTGGCCGTGATGCTGATCGTGCCCGAGCCCAGCGTCGTATGCTCGACGCGATGACTCAACAACTTGTGCGATAGTTGCGCATCCGTGAGCTCCAGGCGCGCGGTCCCCTGGATCGGATCATCACCCTCCTGAAAAGCCCGGGCATTGATGTTGATCGTGCCCTGGTAGTCCACGGACGGTGTCATCCCGGCCGTCAGGGTGCCGATGGGAAGTTGGTTCGCCGTGACGGTGGTCGACCACTGCCCGGGGCTCCAGTTGGCATCGGCACACACACTCGCCGGAGTCCCGTTCAGGCACAACCACTCGATCCGCGCCTGCGTACGGGCCAGCCTGATGCCCACTGGATGCTCGAGCTCGAGTCGCAGCGACTGGTTGCCATTGATGGCGAGGGACTGCAGCTGCCCGTCAAAGACTCCTTGCGAGAAAGGTCCCGCCGCGCGGGCATTCACCGCCAGGCCGAGCGCCTTGACGTCGAGATGCAATGCATAGTTCGCCGGCTTGCCGGCGAGCGTGAAGGTGAGGCTCTCGAACTTACGACTCTGGTAAGTCAGGTTGTGAAACCGTGCGTCGACCTTCGACTCGTGCTCGGGATGCGTATCGAAGTCGATGTCCGCATCGAGGCGCTCGAGTCCGACGCCTTCGTGGTGGATATCGGTACCATGCGCCGAGGCCACGATCACCGGATCGCCAGGTGAGCCGCGGATGGTGCCCGAAGCCTTGAGCTGGCCGCGGCTGTCAGGAGCCAGGAGACTCAGGTCATCCGCGGTGACGTTGAAATGCAGGTCGATCTGCTGGTCGAGGCTGCCGTCCAGCGCGAAGTTGGTACGCCCGAGACCGACGCGCACGTTCTCGAATGCCCAGGCGGTGCCGGAGTGGAACAGCTTGCCACCGCCGCTGGCCTGTGCGCCGCGCAGCTTGCCGCCGATGTCGCTGAAGTCGAGCGTGGTGTCGCCGGTGGGCTCGAAGCTCTTGCCGACCACGGCGAGTGTGAAATCGAGCTTGCCCGGCAGATCGGGACGGAAATAACTCGGATCGATGCCTGTCAGGCGTCCCGCTATGGTCCAGGTGTTCTGCGGAGCCCAGGTGACCGTGCCTTTCACGCTGCCGTGCCCCTGGAACAGATCGACCTCGCCGCGACTGTAGGTGAAGTGATCCTTGCCGAGTGAGCCGTCGACCACCGCGGGCATCAACGGATAGTCCAGGACCCGCGCGATCCCATTCATGTGCACGTCGTAAGGCAGAACACCCTCGAGGGTGTAAACACCTGATGGGCTATGGAAGGGAACATCCTTGTCCTTACCCACGAGCGGCCAGCGGAAATCCCGCCAGTCACCCTGCAGGTCGAGACGCGGACCACCCTTGAAGATCTCGATCGTGCCACTGCCCGTGGCCAGAGCCCCCGTTGCAATGTGACGGGCGCTCATACGCCGCGCCGTCAGCACATGGTCGTGATAGAAGCCCTCGAATTCGGTTTGGAACAAGCCAACGTGCAGCCCGGTCGGATCCGCCTGCCCGCTACCCCCGAACCCGTTCGTATCGCCATGGATGGCGGCCTTCGCCGTGATGAGGCCCAGCACGCCGCTGCCGCCCCAGGCGCGGATGTCGAGATCGTGCGCGACGGCGTCGCCCAACCAATGCCAATGCCCGGTGAGATCCAGCGCGCGACCGGTGAAGTCGGCGCGGAACGGAGCGGTCGTGTGGATCGTCAAACCCAGCGAGGCGAGATCACCTTTTCCCACCACATCCGCGGCCCAGGCCGGCTGTCCTTCCGGGCTCCAGTTGATGCGCGTATTCACATCGAGCCCGAACGGATCGGCCGCGCGCAGCAAACCTATGCCCGACACATGCGTCTCGCCAATCTGACCCTGCGCCTCGAACAGGCGGATGGTGCGATGTCGGATCACTGCCACCCCGTCGATATCCGTCGCGTCGAGCCGGAAGCCGTTGTAGACCGTTACCGTGGCCGCTCCAATCCGTGTGTGCTCCGCGTTGATCACCATCCAGCTCGGCACGAACAGGGGTTGACCCTTGCCGGGCGGCCGGGTGCGTTTCTTGACCGTGACGGTGACCTTGCCAATGAACGAATCGGGCGAGTCGATCGTTTGCCAGAGCAACGGCAGCAGCTTGACCCGGCCCCCGATGTTCTCGACCCGTACGTTGGCGAGGTGGTGATCGACCTCCACCCGATCGACGTGAATCCCGGAGGCGATGGAGCCGGTAGGGTTGACGATCTCGAGGGTCGTCGTGCCGAAGTGCTGCGGAATGCGGCTGACAATGAACTTAAAACCGCTTTCAGTGAACACCACGTAGTAGAGGGCTGCCGATGGCACCGCTATCGCGAGAAACACGAGGAGCGCGGCGGTGATGAGCAGCAGGCGTCGCATCGGCTACAGCTTTGGTGAGAAGTTGATATGCAAGCGCGGGCTGCCCGATCGTGACAGCGGCTGCGCCACGTCCACCCCCAATGTTACGACGGGAAGGCGGAGCCGGAAACCGACGCCCGCGGCGTATTGCAGGTCCGGTTCCCGAAAACTGTTGAAAGCGTTGCCGTAGTCGAAAAACGTGGCGACGCCGAAGTTGTGCGGCAGGTCGCGGATGAACTCCACCGTGCCGGTGATCAGGTCCTTGCCGCCATCCTTGACCGTTCCCTGCGGGTCGGCACACGGGCTGTTGACCGGTTGAAGGACCGGCCCCTTGGAGGTGGCGCACACGAGCTCACTCGGCGATAGCTCGTCGAACGCAAATCCACGCACGCTGTTATCGCCGCCGGCGAAGAAACGCATGACGCCGGGAAGGTGCTCGAAGCGATTCACCGCGGTCACCCCGAGCTCATCTCGCAGGAGCAGATGCCATTTGTCCGCGAGGCGAAACACGTGCTCGACCTGCACATGAAGTTGCAGGAAATTCGCATCCGACCCGATAGCAGCGTTCGAGCCGCGAATTTCGGCGAAGAAGGGATGTTGGAAGATCGGCTCGCCCAGGTAACCCTTGGGCACCGAGGCAAAATCGATGCCCGGCACGATCATCCGCTCGGTATTACTGATGCCATGAGGGAGGTCGTCGGTAGTGCGATACGCGTTCGCGAACCAGACCTGTTGCCAGTTTCCAGTCACCTTCGTGAGGGCAGGTCCGATCGACTGGGTGTGGGCCGTGATGTCGGCCAGTTGCAGCTGCTGGACCGTGCTTTGAAATGTAAGGTTCTCGACCGCCGGATCGCCGATGGGAATGATGTAACGCGCCTGCAGGAGGTATCGCTCAATCTGCGATGCCTCGGCCGTCACGCTGAAGCGATGCCCGAGACTGTTGACTCTCCTGTTCTCCCACGTCAGCGTGCCACGCACGCCCGTGTCGGTGGCGTAGCCGGCGCCCACCGAATAACGGTGCCGGCGACTCTTGTCGGCGTGTATGTCGACGGGCACCGTGTGTGTCTTGTGATCGGCATCCTGCGGCAACACCTCGAGGTTGGTGAAGTATTGCGCATCGTCGAGCGCGAACTGCGTCCGCAGGATCTGTGTCAGGTCGAAGTAGTCACCTTCGTGGTAGCGCAGATAGCGCCTCACGAGGGAGTCCCGGACCGATGACTGCTCGATCGACGTCTTGCCGAAGCGATACCGCTCGCCTGTCTCGATCTCCAGAGTCACGTTCGCGGTGTGGCTTTTAGGATCGACCACGAGCTCGTTGCGAGTGAGTTTCGCATCCAGGTAGCCGTATGTGGCCGCGGTCCGTTGCAAGTCGCTCTTGACCGACTCGTAGGTGGCGTGGCTCAGGCGGTCGCCCTGGTGGAGCGTCGGATTGGAAGTGATGCGCTCGAACAGTGGATCCGTCGCGCCCGGACCGATCACACGCACGTCGATTTTATCGAGCAGCACCGGCGTTCCGGGATCGATCTCTATCGTGATCTGCCAGTCGCCATGCCCGAGGTCCTTGACCTCGGAGTCCACCTTGGGCTCGTAGTAACCAAACGGCTTCAGGGCGGACTCGACCTCGCGCTCCACCCGGTTATGTAGCCTTTCGATGATGTCGGCGCTGAGATCCGTGCGCTTCTTGTAGCGCTCGAAGCTCAGATAGGCGAGAACATTGGTGCGCAGCTGATCGTCCACCCCATGGATGTCGACATCGATGTTGGCGCGCGCGAACGGCGCGCCCGCGAGGCACAGCGCGGCCAGCCAGGCCCGGCCGTGCCACCGGGCCCAGCAGAGGTGTTTGCGACGCGCCATCTATTCTTTGAATCGGACGAAATCAGAGGATTCTAGAGCCTCGCGTTACATTGCGCTCGCGGGTCTGCCGTGAAAACTTGAGCCATAGCTTCCAGATTTCGTACTCGAGGGTTCAACAAGGATGACTGGTGCAACGTGCGCGGCGAGCGGGCGTTGACTTCAGAGCCGTTGGCTCACGGCCATTGCCCGGCGGACAGCTGGAATTCTGTTTCCCCACGGAGCGCGCCCCGGGGATCGAAACGGCGCTCCGCCAGATAACCGGCGCCCGAAGGCTCGAGCAGGAGAACCGTGGAAGCGCGCGTTCCGTAGTCCGGATGAAGGACAAAAGGCGCCGACAGGACTCGTTCCCACTCCACCGGAATGCCGGTCTGGGGGAGCTCCTCGTCGGCGGTTGCCGTGGCACGGTCATCGAGCAATGCAAACAGGCCGGACGCGGCGCCATTCGCGGGATCACCCAGCCAGGCATCAAAGCGGCGCCGGACCCGTCGCAGCTTGGGCCATGGGGTGTCGAGAAACTCGTTGGAAAGGCCGTAAACCCCTGGAGGCAAGGGACGGGCGAACTCCTCGGCGCGATTGGAGGCGTACCAGAGCGAGTCCCCGTCCGTCAGCAGAAGATTGAAGCCCGAATACCGGGACGCCTCGGGCTCCAGTCGCGCGAGAAATTCCTCAGCGGCGACGTTGCCACGCAAGTAGTCAGGAATCAAAGCACCGCGCGAGGGGGCCTCGGGGCGCGGCCGTTGCAGCTCCCGGAAGTTCGTGATCACGCCGAAGCGGCGCTGACGATCCAAACCGAGCCAGGTCCCCTGGGCGCGCAAGTCGCGGCCCGCCAGGATGTCATCTGGCGGCGGCCACTTCGCCAACGCGGCGGCCGGACGCTCGTGAAACTCGTCGCGATTGGCGGCGACGACGAGGCGATAGCGAGGGTGCGCGTGCCAGGCCAGTACGAGCAGGCACATGTTAGAAGGGGCGGCTCATGGCCGGCCTTTCAACCAGGCCGAGATCAGACGATAGGAAATAGCGTGCGATGGGGGCACCATCGTCCCACCGGACTCGATCTCCTCCCGCGTGAACCAGGCGGCGCTTTCCAGCTCACCGCTCACCTGCACGACGCTACCCGGCTCCGCGGTCGCGTGAAACCCGATCATCAGGGATGAAGGAAAAGGCCACGGTTGCGAGGAGTCATAGTTGGCACTGGTCACTTGAACAGCCGTCTCCTCCATCACCTCGCGCGCCACGGCATCCTCCAGGCTCTCGCCGGGCTCGACGAAACCCGCGATCGTAGAGAAGCGGCCCTGCGGCCAACTCGCCTGCCGGCCCAGCAGGGCACGCTCGCCATCGGTGACGAGCACGATGATCGCAGGATCGAGGCGGGGAAAAAACTCGTGGCGACAGATCTCGTTGGTGCACCGAATGACATGTCCGGCGCGCTCGGGAACAGTCGGCTTCCCACAAACGCCGCAGAACCGATGGCGTGAGCGCCAGACCTCGAGCGCGCGCGCATACGCAAGCAATCCGGCGTCATCACCCCGCAGCAGCGGCGACAACGGCCGCAGCTCCTCGAATGCCGTGCCTTCCGGCACGCTCACAGAATGGTCGGGATCGAGGTCGATCAGGACAGTCCGCACGCCGTGGAACCATCCGAGCAGAATGAATTCCCTCGGCTCCGCTTCCCGGACGATCGGATGGTCGTTAGTCAGGAACTCGATGCGGGGATCGGACTTCGAGCGCACCAGCTGCGTGGTGCCTTTCCCTACCATATACAGTGTCGCCGGGTCTCCGCGTGCCGCGTCGAGCCACCCGCCGTCCTCGCGCGCATCAGCGCGCCGGTCGATGTAGGGTCCAGCAAAAAAGTTGGGCCGAGCGTGATCCATGAGCGCATCTTAACGAAGAGACGTTGCGGAAGAGTTTAGCAGCGCGGCGCTGCTGCGACTCATGCGAGCCCGGTGCGGGCGCACGCCAGCGCGTCTGCAGCCGGCGCGGCACACGCCGACGCGGTTTCAAGCCCGGTGTCTGTGCACGCCACGCGTCATTAGCCGGGCGCGGCACACGCTAACGCGTCTTTTAGCCCGGCTCGTGCGCACCCCAACGCGCCTTCAGCCCAGCGCGACACACGCCGACGCGTTTTCAGCCCGGCGTCTACGCACGCCAACGCGTCTGCAGCCGGCGCGGCATACCCCAGCGTGTCTTTCAGCCCGGCTCGTACGGGCGCCGTGGAATGCAGCCTTTCAGCCTTCCTCGCCGGGCTCCGTGATGCGTGGGCCGTAAGGACGATCGAGAAAAGTGGCTGCCTGCCGCCAGGCGTCGGTCGGCGAGTTCGCAGCCTCACACAGCACAATGTCGCCGCTCTTCACGGCGTAGGTTTCCTTGTCGCCGGTGCTCTTCACCAGTTTCGCGTCGGGGTACCGCTTATGCACCCGTTTCTTGTAGTTCATGGTTGCCATTCTGCCATTGAACCCTTCGGCTCAGATCGCCTCCCCC
>DAITMW010000115.1:14836-19873 GCA_036834945.1 Steroidobacteraceae bacterium | reverse complement strand
AACGAGGCGCAGGCGTTGGCGGCTGTGATTCCGGGAATCACGTTGACCGCAAACGCATCCTCCTCGAGCATCTCCTCAAACGCGAGCGCTGCCATCGCGTAGATACCGATGTCGCCGCTCGAAATGAGCGCCACACGAGCCCCGCCGCGTGTCTTTTCGATCGCAAGACGCGCTCGCTCACGCTCCTGCGTCAGTGGTGGCGTATAGATCTCCTTGCCATCGATCCAAGGGGCCACCCAACGCAGGTAAAGCTCGTACGCAACGATCACATCGCTCTCGCGCAGCGCCTTCTCCGCGCGGGGCACGATGAAATCGCTCGTCCCCGGCCCCACCGACACAAGATTCAACACGCCAGTCACGAAACGAGCTCCCGGTCATCCTCAACGACGGCAACGGCGACGCCGTCCCAACTTGTCTTCGGCACAACCAACCTACCGCGCGCGCAGGCAATCAGCGCACAAGGCTCGCATACCCCGTCGAGCCCGACCGATTGGCGAACCCACTCGGAGGGTTGCGTGACCCAGGAGCGTGCTTCGATCTGGGACCGGGTGATCACCCTCAGCGCAATTCCATGGCGCTGCGAAAACGCGATCAGCGCTGGCTCGTTTGCCTTGAGATCAACTGTGGCGAGCTCCCGAACGCGAGAGAACTCGATGGCTGCACAAGCCTCCGCACGCGCGCTCAGCTGGGCCAATGCGCGCCGCACCGCTGCGGCGATTTGATCCTCACTCACGCCTTTGCGACACCCGATCCCTACAACGAGAGGTTTCATCGCCTCGGTAGCCGTCGTCACCACCGGAATCGCACCGATCGCATTCGCTACGCGATAAGCGAGCGCGTTGGCACCAGCCTCGTGGCCGCCCAACAGCGGGACGGCGTAGCGGCCCGCTTCGTCCAACACCACGACCGCTGGATCGTGATGCTTGTCGCGTAGCAGACCGTCCATGAAGCGCGTCGCGATCCCGGTAGCCATGATCAAAATCCAATGCGAATGCCGGCCGAATTGAGCTTGGAATAGCGCCTTCTGCGACCCCGCCCCCTCCCACGGACGAAACAACTCACCGTCAAATTGCCGCGCGAGACGTTCGGCAAGCCCTTGAGCCTCGGGGCGCACGGGCCAGATTCCCAGCACCGGGGTCAAGCGGACCTCCGTTGCTTGCGCACCTTGCGAAAGATGTGCGGATAGTCTTTCGCGTAGAGTCGCGACTCGGCAGCGACCTCTCGGCTCAGAACCCGCCCCACGAGCAGCAGCGTCGTCAGCCGCCAGTCCTTGGCCTTCACTTCTGTCAGCAGACGGCCCAACGTGCTCCGGTGGCTACGCTCATCTGGCCAACTGGCCCTATGCACCAGCGCAACCGGGGTGTCCGGCGGATAGTACGGACGCAACTGCGTTACGATGCGCCGCAGATGCGGCCCCGACAGGAAGATGCAAAGCGTGGCGCCGGACTTCGCCAACTCGGAGAGGGCCTCCTTGTCCGGCACGGGCGAAGCGCGTCCCGACACCCGTGTCAGTATGACCGTCTGCGATATCCCCGGCTTGGTGAGCTCGCTCGAAAGGGAGGCCGCCGCGGCGGTGAACGATGAGACGCCCGGGATAACCTCATAGGGTATCTCCAGCTTGTCCAGGCGCCGCATCTGCTCGGCAGTCGCCCCGTAGATCGCTGGATCACCGGAGTGCACCCGCGCGACGTCCCGGTCGAGTGCGCGTGCATTCTTATAACAGGCTTCCTGTTGCTCGAGATCGAGCATCGCCGTATCTATGATCTCAGCGTCGGCCATGCAATACCGCAGCACCTCCGGCGGTACCAACGAGCCTGCATACATCACGATCGGAGCGCGCTTGAGTATCTCCGCGCCGCGCACGGTGATGAGGTCGTGAGCGCCGGGACCAGCGCCAATGAAATAGACTCTCATTGGTGACGCTTCTTTCGCTCCGCGCGACGAATCAACATTGTCGACAGGTATCCCAACGTCGTATCGTCAGGCAGATCGGCAACGCCAGCGCAGAGCGTCTCCCCCGGAAGCCCGATGCGCGCTGCCAGGGCGCAATGGTCGCTGATGCCCAACTCACGAAGCACCCGCAGGACCATCGGCAGCCTCTTGCCGATTTTCATCAACACCACCACATCGTGACTCTCAACGTCTCGCCGCAGGGACTGCGGATCATCCGGGCACGGCAGGATGAGAACGCGCTCCTTGCCCTCCCCCAGAGGCCAATCCAGGGCAGCAGCCGCGGTGGCGAAACTCGTGATTCCCGGAAGGGTCCTGGCACGAAGTCCCGGGAGTTTGTCCTTCAATGCCGCCAGAGTGTATCCGTAGGTGGAGTAAGTCATGGGATCGCCCAGGGTCAGGTAGGCAACATCCCGACCCTTCTCGAGCTCCAACGCGATCTCCGCGGCAAGGCCCGCGTAGTGCTCACGCAGGACACTGCGATCGGGGTCCATGGTGAATTCGATCTCGCGCAGACGAGACTCATGGATGACGAGCCCATCGAGACACTGCCGCGCGATGGAGAGATCAGCCGACCGGGCACGCGGCAAGTAAATAACAGCCGCCTGCGACAAAACCTCCACGGCGGCAACCGGCAGCAACCCGCGCGGCCCCGGGCCAACGCCAATACCCGAGAACTGACCGTATGCCCGACTCATGCTGCCTGCCCCAATGCCACTCCGTGCAGCCCGAAAAGCCGGGTTTCGACGCGATCCACACCCTTGAGGCGGGATTGCACCGCCCCTGAGATCCGCGCCTCCACCGAGCACCACAATTCGCGAGCACGTGGATGCTGGCCGAGCCACTCGACCGCGGCTTCGACCGTGTTTGATCTACCCAAGGTCTGAACGTCCTCCTCCGAAAAGCCATGGTCCGCGGCAACTCTCGCGACGGCGGCCATAGCCATTGGGCTCCGGGTCGAATGCGTGTCCCAGATGTCATCCAGTGTCTTTGCCAGCTTCCCCGGATGCCCCACCAGCCAGAGCACCGGCAACCGGCGCCCCTCCTCCGCCAGAACCAGATTCGTGCAGTCGAGGGCGAAGCCGATGAAGTTGGAGATCTGCACGACGCGCTTCTGCGGAAGCTGCAGAGCTTGGCGGGCATACGCCGTGCCGATCTTTCCAGGGGCGTATGCAACGCTGTCCGAGCCGCCTCCGAGTGCCACCCTGATGTACACCTCGATGGAGGCCATGTAGGCAGCGAGTGACATCGGCTCAACGATGCCCGTCGTGCCCAGAATCGAGATCCCGCCAACAATTCCCAACCGAGGGTTGAAGGTCTTACGGGCAATCGTGGCGCCATCCTCGCAGCCGATCTCGAGGTCGAATCCCGGATTGGGCGCCCCATCCAACGCTTCCTCGGCCGCCCAACGCATCATCTGCCGTGGCATCGGATTGATCGCAGGCTCACCGACCGGTACCCGGATGCCTGGCTCCGTGACCGTTCCAACACCCGCGCCGGCGAGAAACCGCAGCTCACCGCGATGGTTGATTCGAACGAGGACAAATATCACCGCGCGATCGGTGCAATCAGGATCGTCCCCCGCATCCTTGACGACTTCCGCTCGAACGGCACCATCCTCCAGACGCCTCACCTCACGCACGGGAACAACGAGGTAGTACCGGGAATCCGGCAGGCTGACCCTGACCTCCGAAACCGACTCACCGCGTAAAATCATCGACAGCGCGGCCTTGAAAGCCGCCGTCGCACAGGTCCCGGTCGTGCGTCCCCGCCGCAATCCGTTGTCAGCCAGCACGGTGAGATCCAACGCCATGCGACTCATGGGCGCCACTCACCGGCGACAAAGTCAACCGCGCCAATCATCATTGCGTTCACCACGCTGGCTGCCCAGGGGGAGCCGCCCCGGGTCCCTGAGTTCGTGATCCGCGGAACCTGCAGACAACGCCGCAGCTCGTCCTTGCTCTCCCGGGTTCCCACGAACCCGACAGGGAGGCCGATGACGAGTTGCGGTCGCCAGCCCGCGTCGCGAATCAGGCGCGTCGCCTCCATGATGGCCGTGGGCGCATCTCCAATCGCAAGAATGATATCGTTGCCCCACTTCTCCCACGCCCGACGTATGCCTGCCGCAGAGCGTGTGATACCTGCGGATTCCGACAGGACGTGCGTCTCCCGATCATGCACCCCGCACCAGACTTCGATGTCGAGCTGCTGCAGGAGACTGCGCTTCAAGCCACTCGCAACCATCGTCACGTCGGTCACGATGCGTCGGCACCGGAGCAATGCACGCATGCCGATCTCGACGGCGCCCTGGGAGAAGAACAACTCATCGACCACGTTGAAGTCGCCGCTCGTATGAACCAGGCGCTGCGCGACACGCTTCTGACCTTCGGGCATTCCCGACCAGTCACGCCCCGCCTCGATGATCCGGAAGCTTTCGGCTTCGATCGGATGAGGCAGATACTTCTGGGACCGGGTGAGCAAAGCGGCCTGACTGCTCTGCATGGGGCGAGCGCGCGCCTGCAGATGATGCGGCTGCTGGGGTGCGCCAACCTGCTCCTCGAAACCCACGATCTGAACCCGATACTGGCAGAGCGAGCAGTTCATGGTTGCGCGCCCCTCGATTCCTTCGCGGGCACGCTCGAGAAACACTCGCGCCACGGCATCATGGGCGCCCAGATACCCTGCCTTCAGCACTTCGAGTTCGGGCTGGCGGCCGCTCAGCTCATCAGCCGCGGCGTAGATCCTCTTGACCAACACGCCGTCGAACAGGAAATAGGGAAACACCACAATGCGCTCACAACCCAGTCGCGCCGCTCTGCGCAGACCTTCGGTGAGCGCCGGCTCGGCGGTCCCGGCGTAGCAGATATGGGACGCCCCGAATCCCAAGCCCTCCTCCAACATGCGGGCGAGCTTCGAGACATCGGAATTGGCGTCCGGATCGCTGGTACCCCGGCCGACGACGACCAGGCAACTGTCAGCTCTCCGGATGGTGCGCTCTGATCGGGCTTCGGCCTCGACGATTCGCTGCCGGGCAAGTTGGAGCAGCAACGGATGTAGATTTGTCGGCGCACCGAAGTGGAACTCGAC
>DAITMW010000115.1:13191-14736 GCA_036834945.1 Steroidobacteraceae bacterium | reverse complement strand
GCGCTCATGGGGCAGGCTCGATCTGACTCGCCATGGGCCGCAGGGCGCGGATCAACATGATGCTCATGTCCGTGAAGTCGACCGTACAGTCCTGCAGAACCCCCGACCACTGCGCGTCACGACTCGTCAGGTTCTCCCATACTTCAACCGGGTGCTCGGCCGACACGCCATGAGACAGTAGAAAGGCCGCCACGTCCTTCGGCATGAAATCCCAAGGCCGTGGGATGACGATGGCATTGCGCTCATCCGCCAACACATGCAACAGATGGCGCTTGAACGGTTCGAGATCGCCGCGCCGATGGAACGTCACGAAGGTTGTTTCGTCGAAACAGACCTTCCCTCGCGACGCGAGAATTTGCGCCGACGAAATACCTGGAAGCGTCTCCACGGGATGGCCACAGGCACGCTCTACCCGCTCGAGGTACTGGAATCCGCTGAAGTGGATGTCGCCCATGAACACCACGACGCAACGCTTGTCGGCGTGATGGGCTCGAGCGACTTCCTGGAGCTTTGCGGTCTGGTCACGGTAGCCCATGGTCACGACCCGGGCGTCCGCTGGGATCAGTGGACGAACGAAGTTCACGACTGCATCAAAGCCCGCGACGACATCGGCTGTTCGAATGAGCTCCGCGCCACGTTGGGTCAGGTAGTCGAGGCTGCCCGGGCCTGCGCCAACACAAATGATCATGGCTGTCTCCCCAGACGCCTCTGACTCGTGGCGTGCAACCGGCTTCGAATGGTCAGCGTCAAACTATCCGTGCTGAACTCCTCCAGCGCCAGGCACTGCGCACCCAGCGCGGCAGCCAGTTCTCGAGCACGCCCCATGCGGACGAACCCGACTTCCGTATCGAGCACGAGCGCCGCGAAACCCCTCTTCGCGAGTGACCGCGCGCAGTCGAGCGATTGGCTCCAGGGGTCCGAAGAGCTGTCGAGACCTAGATTGGCACGGCCGTCGCTCAAGACAATCAGCAACGGCTCAATCCTCGACATATTGGACGAGTGACTCAACACCTCACTGGCAAGCTGCAATGCATGGGCAAGTGGGGTTCTGCCGCCGGTCGGCAACTCACGAAGCTCACGCTCAGCCGCATCGACACTCCGGGTAGGAGGTAAAAGCAACTTCGCCCCGGTTCCACGGAAAGCGATGACGCCCACCTCGTCGCGCCGCTGGTAGGCGTCGCGCAACAGGGCGAGGACGGTGCCCTTGACCACTTCCATTCGCTGCAGGGCTGCCATGGAGCCGGACGCGTCGACGACAAACAGAATCAGGCTCCCGTGCCGACCCACCTTGATCTTCTGATGCAGGTCTGCGCGCGTGACTTCAAGTCGCCCATCCGACGGCAAGCCACCTGTTCGCAACAGGCTGTGGTGCAAAGTCGGGGTGATCGCGAGATCTGTGGGCCGCTCGTCCGGCACGGCTCGCACTTCCCTGCCACGGTTTGACTGCGGTGCCGAGCTGCGCCGGCCCATGACACCTTGCGACACTGATGCGGATTTCAGCTCGATACGGGGCGGTTGGGTCGTCGCGCCCGGTGCGAAAACCTG
>DAITMW010000115.1:0-13091 GCA_036834945.1 Steroidobacteraceae bacterium | reverse complement strand
GCCTTCTCCATGAAGCGCTGCAGCTGCTCCTCGTCCAGCCCTGGCTGCTCGAAAGGCTTCGTCCGGCGTCGATGCGGCAGAACCAGCATCGCCGCCTGAGAGATATCGTCGGGCTCGACGCGAGGACTCCCACGGAGCGCCGCCAGGGCGCGGGCGGCCTTATTCATCACCAGGTCAGCGCGCAGACTCGCTACACCCTGCGAGCAACACAGCTCGCTGATCAAGACGAGCAGGCCTTCCGCCATCGTCACCTTGGGCAGGAGCTCCTGGGCGCGCAGCACTTGCTGCCGAAGGGCGATCTGCTGGGTGCTCCAGGCGCGGTTGAAGCCGTCAGGATCGGCCTCCCAGGCCAGGCGCCGCTTGACTATTTCCGTACGTGAGCGCGGGTCCTGCGGCGCACGCACCTCCACCATCATGCCGAAGCGGTCCAGCAACTGAGGACGCAGCTCGCCTTCCTCCTGGTTCATCGTCCCGACCAACGCGATCCGGGCCGCGTGTTGCACGGAGAGTCCTTCCCGTTGCACGCGATTGATGCCCATCGCGGCGACGTCCAGCAACACGTCGACCAGGTGGTCGGGCAACAGGTTGACTTCGTCTATGTAGAGGATCCCACGATGAGCGGAGGCCAACAGTCCCGGCTGGAAGGCCTTGCGCCCATCTTTCAAGGCTCGCTCGAAATCGAGACTTCCGAGGACCCGATCCTCGCCGGCTCCCAAGGGCAGATTGACGAACGGAACCGGTGTTGTTTCGACCGAGCACACGGCGCCGTTACACACTTCGCAGCTCGGGGCCGGCTCGCCGGGAGCACAGTTGTAGGAGCATCCGACGACGCGCTCGATGGGGGCCATCACTGCAGCCAGACCACGAGCTGCCGTGCTCTTCGCACTACCCTTCTCCCCCCGAATCAGCACACCGCCGATGCCCGGATTGACGGCGCACAGGAGTAACGCGCTCTTGAGTTGCTCTTGACCCACGAGAGCGGCCAGGGGGAAGTCATGTGCCGTCTGCATCATCGATCACTGCTCCAGGCGGCCTCACCGCGAGCCTCGAGGGAGGATTCGGTCTGTAGATACGTTTCCTTCAGGGCATCGAGGACATCGGCCTTCGGCGCACTCCACATTTTCCGCTGTGCGGCCTCCATCAGGCGCTCGGCGATGGCGTGCAGCGCCCAGGGGTTGCTCTCCTGAAAAAAGCCGCGCATGACCGGATCGAGCGCGTAACGCTGAGCGACCTCCGCGTACATCCAGTCCTCCATGATCTCCGCGGTAGCATCAAAACCAAACAGATAGTCGACCGTGGCGGTGCACTCGAGCGCTCCCTTGTAGCCGTGCCGGCGAATGCTCTCGAGCCACTTCGGGTTGACCACGCGTGAACGGAATACCCGCAGCGCCTCTTCCTTCAGATCACGGACCACGGCGCGATCGGGATTCTGAGTGTCGCCGAAATAGTGACGGGGCTTGCGGCCTGTCAGGCTACGGATCGTTGCGATCATGCCGCCGTGGAACTGCAGGTAGTCATCGCTATCGAAGATGTCGTGCTCCCGGTTGTCCTGGTTATGGAGCGCGACTTCGACGGTCGTCAGCCGTTGCCGGAACTGCGCACGCGCGTCGATGCCGTTTGCAGCTGCCGTGTAGGCGTAACCGCCCCAGTTCACGTAGGCTTCGGCGAAGTCCGCATCATCCTGCCAGTTCTTTTCGTTGATGAGCGGCAGGATGCCGGCGCCGTAAGTGCCGGGTTTTGAGCCAAACACGCGGTACCTGGCGCTCCGCTCGGATTGGGTGCGGCTCAGCTCCGCGAGATAGTGCTTGCGGACGAAGTTCTGTTCGGGCGGCTCATCCAGCTCGATCACGGCGTTCACGGCCTGATCGATCAGTTGGATCAGTTGCGGGAAGGCATCCCTGAAGAACCCGCTGATCCGGGTCGTCACGTCGATGCGGGGGCGACCCAACTCGGCGATAGGGACCACCTCGACACCGGTGAGCCTCCGATTTTCCGGCTGCCAGACCGGGCGTACGCCGAGTAGCGCTAGAATCTCGGCGGCATCATCGCCGTGCGTGCGCATGGCGCTGGTCCCCCAGACGCTGATACTCACGCTTTCCGGATAGCGCCCGGTTTCCTTCAGATATCGCTTCAACACTTCCTGGGCGAGTTGCTCACCGACGCGCCAGGCGGCCTGCGATGGCAGGCTCCGTGGGTCCACTGAGTAGAAGTTACGGCCCGTAGGCAGAATGTGCGCCATGCCGCGAGTCGGCGCGCCGCTGGGACCGGCTGGCACATAACGGCCATCGAGGCCTCGCAAGAGATTCTCGACCTCGTCGCTCGTTCGAGCGAGATTCGGCACAAGCTCATCGCACGCGAATTTCAACACCGCGGAGATGCGAGCTATCGCGTCAGCAGTGGTGCCATCACCGCCCGCACCCAGGCAGTCGAGGATCACACCTTCAACAGCCGAGCTTGAAAACGCTCTCTGCTGCAATAAGCCTCTCTGCTGCAATGAGCGATAAAGAGCACGACAAACGTTCTCGATGGCCTCGATCGCATCAGCCCTGGTGATCAGGGGGCGAGCGGCAACTTCGGCTAATGCGGCGGATGTCGTGTCCAAGCGCCGACCCTTGTCTTCGAGCAGCGTGGCGAAATCCTGGCCGTAGTAGCGCGCCACTTCGGCCGGCAAGCTTGGAATGCCGATGTTGGGAAGGCGCGTCAAGGCGCACAACATGTCCGGCAGCTGCTCGGCGCTGGGCGCCTGACCCAGGACATGCAAGCCGTCTCGTATCTGCGCAGCGCCGATCTCGCAGAGATAGCCGTCGATGTCCTCGATCAGGTGCGCGAAGTCGACACTGTCCATCCGCGCGAGCCCGAGGGGCACGCCGTGCTCGTTCAGCGTGTCATCCCAGTGGTGGTCATGGGGGTGGCTAGGGGGATGGGGATGGTCATGGGGATGGTCATGGGGGTGATCATGGGGATGGTCATGATCGTGATCGTGATCGTCGTCGTCATCATGATCATGATCACCAATGATCGCATCGAGATCCCGATCCAACCGCGCCTCCTTCACCAACCCCCAGATCTGCGCCTGCAACAGCGGCAGCTTGCCCGGATCCAGCATCTCGACCTGGTAGTACTCATCCACCAGCTGCCCGAGCTGCGCCAACACCCCATAGGTGTCGGCCGTGGTCATCGGCGGAGTCAGGTGATCGACAATGACCGCATGCGCACGGCGCTTCGCCTGCGCGCCTTCCCCCGGATCATTGATGATGAACGGATAAAACAATGGCAAGTCGCCGAGGAAGGCGTCGGGGAAGCAGTTCTCCGACAACCCGACTCCTTTGCCAGGCAGCCACTCCAACGTCCCGTGCTTCCCGACATGCACGATGGCATGCGCGCCCCAATCGTCGCGCAGCCATCGATACAAGGCGTGGTAATGATGGGTTGGCGGAAGGTCCGGTTGGTGATAGATCGCATCCGGATCCATGCCATACCCCCGCGGCGGCTGCAGGGTGACGATGGCATTGCCAAACTCCAGCCCGGAGAAGATCAACTGCCCTTCGTGCACATAGGCCGCCCCCGGCGGCGCGCCCCACTGCGATTGCATCCGCTCGCGCAGACTCTCGGGTAGCTCTGCAAACCACTTCTCGTAACGCGCCGCGGACACTCGCCCGATAGCGCTCGCGCACTGCGTCGCTGTCAGATATTCCAAGTCATAACAGCCGCGATCTACCAGCGCATGGATCAGAGCGTCGCCATTCTCCGGCAAATCTGACACCACATATCCAGTGGCCTGCATTGCGCGCAGTAGCGTCATCAGCGAGGCCGGAGCGTCGAGCCCCACCGCATTGCCGATCTGAGATGCCTTGGTGTTCGAGTTGGTGAATACGAATGCGATCCGGCGCCTTTCCCGGGGAGTCCGTCGCAGACGCACCTGCGCCGCGACCATGCCTGCAACCCGCTCGATGCGATCGCCGAGCGGGGCATACTCGACGACCTCCATGCCATTCGCGTGGTGTTTCTCCTTGAACGACACCGGCACCGTCACGATGCGGCCATCGAACTCGGGAATCACCACATTCATCGCGGTGTCGAGCGGATTGAGACCACGAGTGGCGGACTGCCACTGGCCCAGCTCCATGCCACTGACAATCGCCTGGAAGACCGGCACATCCAGCTCTTCCATCGCGGCAATGGACCAGCCCGGCAGAGTGGGCCCTTGTGGATTGATGTCGCCGATCGCGAAGGAAGTCGTGTTGATCAGTGCGTCGATGCGCGGACCGCTTTCCCCCTGGAAGAAGCTCAATGCCGCCGACTGACCTGCATCATTCAGGGCACGTAGCGAGGCCGTATAGACGGGCAGCGCCCGTAGCCCCCGGTGCTCGACCGCCTCCACGAGGGCATCAATGAAGCGCAAATTGCCGCTGAGCCGATGAGCGCGATAAAAGGCGATACCGACCGCGGGCGCGTCAGGGTCGCCGCCCAGCGCCTGCCAGCTCTCGAGCGTTGGAGACTCGCGCAATGCGGGATGGTAGATGCCATGCTCCGGGAGCGGCACAGGCGCCTCGAAACCATAACCCGACATCAAAAGATGGTCGGCGAGGAATCGAAGCCAATGCGCCAGGTTGTGCGGCCCGCCCGCCTGCAAATAGGCGAGCGTCTCGCGAAGCAGCGCCGGCGCGACCGTGGAGACGACATCCAACTCGGGGTTCGGCTCGCCGGTGCCGCTGATCACGAGAAGCGATTGCCGCCGTTCGGCCGCCGCCTGCAACAGCGCCTGCCATCCTGCGATGCCGCTCAGCCGCCCCAGCACTCGTACAACCACGATCCGCGCATGAAGCAGCTCGCCTTCCAGCAGCGCCGCCATATCGCCCGTCTCACTCACACCCTGGAGACTGATCCCGCGCACGGAGGGAAAATCATCAGGCAGGAGCGAGACACAGCGACTCAGCGCAGCGAGATCGCTATCGGCGTGAGTGAGCAGTACGACGCTGGCGCTCATCTTTTCACCATCGATGGCACCACCGGAATCTCATCGAAGCGCCGCAGCCGATACACCATCACCGACACGGCCCAACACAGGACAAACACGGCAATGATCGCGTACCCCAGCACTCCGAAATGGCCATTGAGGCTGGCGACGCCGTCCCAGAAGGCCCCGGTAAACCCGAAGTGGTCGTTGAGGAGACCGAGTGCCTCGACGCCGCCCACGAGGAACGCCACCGCCGCGGAAGTCAGGGTGACGATGATGTTGTAATACAACTTGCGCACCGGCTTCACAAACGCCCAGCCGTACGCGCCCATCATTAGAGCACCATCGGTCATGTCGACGAGGGTCATGCCCGCGGCGAACATCGCGGGAAACAGAAGAATCGAGGCGAGTGACGCGCCGTGGGACGCCTGTTCCGCGGACATCCCGAGCAACATGACTTCCGTCGCCGTCTCGAATCCGAGTCCGAACAGGAAACCCAGGGGAAACATCTGCCAGCTATGACGCATCAGGTTGAAGAGAGGCCGGAAAAGCCGGGCGGCAACGCCTCCCTTGACGAGCAACGTATCGAGATCGTCGGCCTCGTACGCTCCCGTCTGCCTCACGCGCCGGAACGCGGCCCAGATGTTCCGCAGCGTCAGCAGATTCACGGTGGCGATCAGCCAGAGAAAGCCGAACGAAGCGAGCGTACCGAGCGTTGCACCCAACTCGCGAAGCGTCGACGAGCGCGCACCCAGCGCCGATGCCGTCGCCGCCACGGCCGCCGAGGCGATGAGGACGACACTGGAATGTCCGAGGGCAAAGAACAGGCCGACGGCGACGGGTCGCTGGCCCTCCTGCATCAGTTTGCGGGTGACGTTGTCGATCGCAGCGATGTGGTCGGCATCGACCGCGTGTCGCAATCCCAACCCGTACGCCACCATGGCGGTCCCAAGGAGCACCGGCTGGCCATGGAGGGCAACCCATGCCCAGGCCCACACGGCGAGACTGAAAGCGACGAGAAAGAAGTAGATGACGCCGATGCGGCGTTTGACTGAGCCCTGGATGGTCTGCAAGCGTGCCTCTTTGCGTTGACGTCGTCAGCGCAAACGAGGCCTGGCCCTTAAGAGGATGACCAAACCTACCGGCGCACCCCGTCCGGTATGTTCACGAAGACGTCTACGATGGCAGGTCTCCTGGCTTGCGACTTTGCGCCGACCACCGCCTTCCCGGTTTCCCAGTGGCGTCGTGGTGGTCGGCTTGCCGCTTACAGTTGCGGGGGCAGCCTCGGCATAGGTCTCGTGGGAGTCACCTCCTCATGGACCGCACCGAATTCCCTCTTTAATCCATTGAAGGAACCATCTGGGCGGGCATGCTAGGGGGCGCCATGAATGGCGTCAATCGCCGCGGGTCGCGTAGGTCTCGAGAAGGCCCAGCGGACGCAGTCCGAGCGAGCGGACACAAGCGTAAAGATGCGCCGCAAGATCGGGATCAGACCCAACGCCACGACCTTCATCGAAGAGAACTCCCGCGACCGTTCCCGAGTGCGAGATCTGGACCCCCAGCGCCCGGTATTCCTTGGCGAGCTCCCGGATCTGGTGAAAATGTCGCAATGAGAGAAACCGTTGATTCATTGCGGCACTTTCCGTGGCGATTGCGGCGATTGACGGCGCGTCTCGCTCCGCGAACGCCTGTCGTGCACGACCCACCATGGCCTCAATCGCGGACAGCTCGTCATCGGTATAGTCACGCGCCGGCAAGCCCAGCGTATCCACGCCTCCGTCGCCCTCGTCCGTATCGATGCTCAACAGCGTGTAACGAGGCACCCAGTTCCCGAACGACTCGAGCACACGGCCGTGGCGCTGCGCGAAGAGCACCACCTCACCATCGAACATAAGCGGGTCGGAGGCGCCCTCGGCCTCAATGGCAAGCCGCGCCAGTGAGTGAGCATCAATCGATGCTCCATGAAACGCGCAGACCGCACGGATGGCGGCGACGACGTCACACGTGGACGACCCTAGGCCGACGCCAGTAGCCACGGCGCACTCGAGCTCCAAACGACCCGCGACCGGAGCGCCTATGAACTCGAGCGCGAGGCAAGCCGCTCGTTCGGCCTTACGCTTCCAGGCCGGGATCACTTCGAGCCGGTGGCCTGGCACATAACGCGCCGTACTCCCGACCCCGCCGACTGGCATCGTAATCAAACACGGCACCACCTCCCCACCGCGCCGAACCGCCCCCTGGAGTATCTCGCCATGGTGCCGCCCCGCCGTGCCAACTCCCGCGAGTTCTCCGCCAGCACGCTGCGGATGATTTCCCGCAACTGGATCGGCCGACGCGCCCATCAAGCCCCCTCGCGCGCCATCACAGGCACATGCCGCTGAAACAACTCCACAGCGGTGCGCGCGGCAGGACCGGCCACTTCCGCGCGAACAAGGACGAGGAACAGCCGCACCCGTCGCTCTCTGCCAGTTGTGAGTGGCAGCGGTTTGAGGCTTCCATTACGCAGAGATTCCGCAACGACGTGCTCCGGTAGCCACGCAAACGCCAACCCCGCCTTCACCGTCGCGAGAGACGCTTCCATACTGGAAACCGTGCAACGGCGCTCAGCGCCCAACCATCCGTCGTCGCGCGGATGCTTTACACCCGAGTCGCGCACAACCACCTGGACGTGCCGGGTCAGGTCGTCAAACGAAAGATCCCGACCTAGTGCAAACAGCGGATGTTCGGGTCGGGCAACCGCTATGAACGGAACGTCCACCAGAAACTCGCCGAAGAAGCCAGTAGGAACATACGCGGTCACGACGATGTCCGCCCGTCCCTCGGTGATTGCCTCTTCCGCACCCGAAAGGACCGCGTCGGACAACTGCATCTGGGTATCGGGACAGAGATGCTGCAATTCGGCCACGATCTTCAGCAATCGATCGCGTGGGAAAGCGGCGTCCACTACCAGGGTCAGCTCCGCCTCCCAACCCTGCTTGAGACTGCGGGCGAGCTCCTCCAAGGTATTCAAGTCTCGCAAGATGCCTCGCGCCCGCTGTAGCAGTGTCTGACCGTGGGGAGTGAGCACCGCCTTGCGGCCCTCGATGGCAAGCAATGGCAGGCCCACCTCCTCCTGCAGCCGACCGACGGCGTAGCTCACCGCGGATTGACTGCGGTGCAAGGCGGTAGCCGCCTGTGCGTACCCACCCTGGTCGACGACGGCGGCCAGAACGGCCCATTGCTCGAGGGAGGTTCTGGGAAGCAGCGAAGCCATCCGATTCATCCGATTTTTAGATAGATAGGCCGCAAATTTTGCGCTTTTTTATTCGATTGCTCGACCTTATTGTGCTTTCCACAGGAGGCACATATGAACGAAGTCCGACGCAGTAATGAACGGGGCTACGCCGACCACGGTTGGCTCAAGTCCTTCCACAGCTTCTCCTTTGCCGATTACTTCGATCCCCAGCACATCGAGTTCGGCCCCTTGCGGGTCATCAATGAGGATCGGGTGGCACCGGGCCAGGGTTTTGGCACCCATGCCCACAAGGACATGGAGATCATCAGCTACGTGCTCTCAGGCGAGCTGGCCCACAAGGACTCCATGGGGAACGGCTCCACCATCCGCCCCGGCGATGTGCAGCGGATGAGTGCCGGACGCGGTGTCCTGCACAGCGAGTTCAACCCCTCGAAGGACGAGCAGGTGCACTTTCTGCAGATCTGGATACAGCCGGACACGCAGCGCATCGAGCCCAGCTACGAGGAGAAGAGCTTCGGCAGCGATGAGAAGCGCGGCCGTCTACGGCTGATCGCCTCGCCGGATCGTGCCGACGGGTCGGTGTTGATCCACCAGAATGCGAGGGTGTACGCCGGGTTGCTCGATGGCGCCGAGCAGGCGGTGTTGGACGTGACGCCCGCTCGCCGCATCTATGTGCACGTGGCGCGGGGCTCGATAAACGCCAACGGCACCAGGCTGGCGACGGGGGATGCCCTGAAGCTGACGGACGCCACGACCCTGACCTTGAAGGAAGGTCAGGATGCCGAGGTGATCGTGTTCGACCTGCCGAACCGGTAATCAGTCCAGGCGGGGCCGTCAGGCCCCGCTTTTTTCCTTGATCATCAGCAGGGCTATCAGCGTCACCACCGAGACGCCGGCCAGGTAGTATCCGACGTACATGAGACCATAGTGCGAAGCCAGGTAGGTCGCCAGGTACGGCGCAAGAGAAGCACCGAGAATACCCGCGAGGTTGAATGTGATGGACGCCCCGGTATATCGGACGGAGGTCGGAAACAACTCGGCCAGGAATGTCCCGAGCGGCCCGTAAACCAACCCGATCACCGCGAACCCGATACAGAGGAACAGCAGCGCGCCGGTCGTCCCCGAGCTGAAGAGCGGTGCGAAAACCAACCCGAAAACGACGCTGGCGACGGTCGACCAGATGAGAGTGCCACGCCGGCTCCTGCTATCGGCCAGCACGGCGGAGACGGGGATCAGGGCAGCGAAGAACAGCACGCCGATCATCTGGAAAATCAGGTATTGCGAGCGTGGAATCTTCAGGGCCGTCGTGGCCCAGCTCAGTGAGAAGACGGTCATCAGATAGAACAGGACGAACGCCGTCGTCGATGCCAACGTCGCCAGTACGAGGGTTCCGGGGTACTTGACGACCACGCTCGCCATCGGTACCCGTACGCGCTCGTTGTTCTCAATCGCACGCTGGAAGGCCGGTGTCTCGGTCAACCGCAACCGCACGTACAAGCCCATGAACACCAACAGTGCGCTGGCGATGAACGGCACGCGCCATCCCCATTGCAACAGTTGCGTGTCGCTGAGAGAGCTCGTCAGCAAGAGGAAGGTCCCGGAGGAAGCCAGGAACCCGATCGGCGCGCCGAGCTGTGGAAACATGCCGTACAGGGCCTTCTTTCCTGGCGGCGCATTCTCCGTCGCCAGCAATACCGCCCCACCCCACTCGCCCCCCAGACCCAATCCCTGTCCGAGCCGGAAAAACGCGAGCAGCGCGGGCGCGAGAATGCCGATGGAGGAATACGTTGGCAGCAGGCCGACCGCGACCGTCGAGACACCCATCGTCAGAAGCGCAGCGACGAGTGTGGCCTTCCTTCCGATCCGGTCACCGAAGTGTCCGAACAGCGCGGAGCCGATGGGACGCGCGAAAAATGCCAGGGCGAACGTCGCGAATGACTGCAGTGTGGCCGACGTCGGATCCGCGGCGGGAAAGAACAGATGGGGGAAGACCAGAACGGCGGCCGTCGCGTAAATATAAAAATCGAAGAACTCGATCGTGGTGCCAATGAGGCTGGCAAACAGGACCTGTCCCGGGGAATTTACGCGAACCGCACCCGCCGCGCTCGAGGCGGCAACAACATCGGCGTCAGACATAGAAGCGTAGATTAACTCAACAGAGCGGAAAGATCGCGCTCCGCAAGCGCACCGATGGCCTCTATCGTCAGATCAGGCGCCGGATATTTGGCTACCTCTGTAACATTCAGCGCGTAGTGCCCCTGCCGGGGAAATATCGTGGTGAGCTTCGCGCCCCAGGCCTGCTTCATGGCCGCGAGAATTCTGACCTTGTCGTCCACCATCACGTAGTGCTTAGCCGGATAGCGGCGGACCACCGACTCGAGCATCTTCTCCTTGTGCAGGTAGATCAGCACGCGCCCCTCGACCGCTTGCCATAAACCGGAACGCTGAATTTTGTGGGGCTGAAAGACGACATCCCCGTCCGACAGGATGACGGTCGGGCCCACCTGGCGGCAACGCTCCAGCGTGGCCAGGGCGCCCGGATAGAGCTTCGTGCTGAAGGGGAAGTCGATGAGGAACGAGGACATCAGCAGCATGTGCGGATCGTCCAGGTTCTCGAGCCGGTAGCGTTGCAGCGCGCCGAGATAGTCCGCGTAGCCGAGCTGGCCGCGCAGCTCCTCGAAAATCGCCCAATAGCGGTCGCGCTTCTCACGGCCGAACTCACGCTCGAGATGCTCGCCGAGGTCGTCCTGCACGGCATCGTTATCGAGCAGGGTATTGTCCACATCAAACAGAAATACCGTATCCGACGGAAGCGACATGGCACAGCACCTGCTGGGAAAATTCGCAGGACAGCTTACCGTCAACCCGGCGGTCCGTCTGGGCAATTTCAGCGCATCACATCGTCCCAATCCTGACGCCCGCGTGCCATGAGCGCAGCGCGGTCTTCGGGCAGAATCCAACGCTGCTCGACGAGATCATCGAGCGCGTGATTGAAGCGATCGAGGTAATCCTCTCGGCTGCCGTAGCGCTCTTCGATCGACTTGCGCGGATCACCCGCCGCGCGCCGTTCCGCATGCGTTTTGGCGAACGGGATGTAGGAAGCCTCGAAAGACACCCGTTGTTCCGGTGCTCCGATCGCGGGATCGCGCAGATTCCAACCCGCGTAGGTGCCGAGCGGCACCACGATCTCCGGTAGCCGCACCCCATCACGCTCGTTGCCGTCGTCATCGACCTGTGGCACGAGGACGGGAAAAGACTTGCCAACCTTCGGCGGCTGGATGCTCAGGACACCCTGGCCCATGTGTCTTCCGGGCTGTTGCCACTGCGGCCCGAAATCCAGGCGCTCCGCGTCGCTGGCCTCATCGGGCCGGTTGACATCCCGGATCGGCGGAAAGGCATACTCACGCAAGGACACGAGCGTCCCGTTGTCGATGCGCGGATAACTGCTACGGGGGGGTGTCGTGTCGCTGCGGACCCAGGCGTCCATGTTGGCAATCATGGCCCGCCAGAAAAAGCGGATGGGTAACGCGGACTCCTCCTGCTGACCCAGCAGATCCCCTGCTCCCTTGCGCGGCGGCGAAGGTCCCGAAAAATGCTGTAGTCCCGTGAAATGATAAATCCTGACATTGTCCGAAATGGGGACATCCTGCTTGCCTTCGGCATCCACGTGGATGAGCGCCGCGGCGCGTCCCCAATACTCGTACGAGGTGTTGGAGAAAAAGATCTTCGGCACAACCTTGTCCGCCACCGCGCGATCGAGCAAGCCCGCGCGCTCGCCGGTCACGGGGTCGGTCTCGGGCAGGTCCGTGAACGGAAAGATATCGGTGGGAAAGGAGACCGAGGAAGTCGGCTGCGCGTCCCGGGAAGGCTGCGCGAAGCGATAGTTGAAACTGCCGCGCCCGGCGCCGGCGACATGCGCCAGAACACCGTCGAGAGCTTGCTTCCCTGCTTCGTCCGCATTGAATCCCTCGTAAAGGAAGTCACGCAGGAACCGGCCGTTCTGCGAAATCCCTTCGCCGTACACGCGTGCGACGTGGAAGACCGCGTTGGGCTCGTGCTTGGCATAGGACGCGAAGTCACGGATCGCCGCGAAACCCAGGCCCGCAATCACCGGATCCGTGACTACGTAAACATACTCGTAGATCTTTCCTGCGCGGAAGCCACCGTTCAACCTGATGTGACGATCGCTCGGCACGACCTTGCCATCGACCATGTCCGCGAACTGCCATTGCGAGCGTGGAATGACAGTGCGTTTCGCGTCCCGCGAATCCCGCACTGTCAGGACATTTCGCGGATCGTCCGGATTCGCGACGGGATACTCGATTCCGCCGAGCTTGCCGAGGATGAGATGGCCGAGTGGAATCTCATCGGCCTCCTGAGCAAGCATGAGGTCGCCGCGCAACAAGCCGGAGATCGAATGGCCGCCGTCCTTCGCGATGGGGGCGTAGAGCTTCAGGTCATCCGGGCCCGGTGCGTCCCACTGCCAGCCCACACTGACAATCGTAAAACCCTTGCGGAGCAGCCAGCCATCGCCCGCATCGCGGCCGAGGCCCGCATCGCCGCCGTCGACGAGCCCGATGATGTTGGGGCGGCCCCGGTTCGGGACCTCCAACAGGAGCGAGCCATTGCCCTTGCGCGGGTCCTTGGGGCGAAAGGCCACGAAAGTCGCGGAGAACGCCACCTCGCCGCGATGCAGATTGACCGCGTGAGCCAGGTCGACGATACGGGAGTTGTGGGGGTTGTCGACGGGGACGGAGTAGTAGATCTGGCCGCTGAGCCGCTCGTAAGCACCGGCATCGCCGAAGGATTTGCCGTGCAGCACGTCCGTGCGCGATTCGACTTCGACCCGGGTGACGCGCGCCTGAAGAGGCGCGCTCACCCAACCCAGAATCAACAATA
>DAITMW010000114.1:0-20136 GCA_036834945.1 Steroidobacteraceae bacterium | reverse complement strand
AATCACTGAGATGCTCGATGAACAGGCGGTCGCGCTCGAGATCATCGGCCCGGATCGGCCTGATGCGATACTCGACCCCATCCCGGGTTTTTAAGTGGCGCGGCCACAGTCCCGCCGCATCAGGGGCCAGAGCCGGCTGGACTGTTTTCTCGGGTTCCACTGGATGCCCGCCCTGGCCGTCCGCCTGGCCCGATTACACGACCTTGGAAAACCTGGGCGACTCCGGCACTGCCACCTGTGCGGGGAGATATCGATCGAAACACATCGCGATGGCACGCAGAAGCAGCCTCCCACGGGGCCTCACCGCGATGAAGCCCCCAACCACATTCACGAGCCCGTCGGAGACGAGCGGGTGCAATCGATGTAATGCATCGGTGAAATAGCTCAGGAAGTCGACGCAGTAGCGCCTCTCGACAGCACCGATGTCGATCTGCCCGAGGCACATCAACTGCTGAATGACGTCCGCCCGCACTACATCGTCGAAGCTCAACCCGAGTCCCCGCGAGACAGGCAAACGCCCCTCGTCAACCGCCGCCTGCCAGTTGCGCGGATCGCGGTGATTCTGGCTGAAACTGTTACCGATATGACTGATGGCACTCATGCCGAGACCCAGCAAGTCGCAGTTCGCGTGCGTCGTATATCCCATGAAGTTACGATGCAAACTGCCCAGGTCCTGCGCCCTGCAGAGCTCATCCTCAGGCAGGGCGAAATGGTCCATGCCGATGTAGCGATAACCGGCTCCGGAGAGCCGCTCAATGGCGAGCTGCAGCAACTGCAGTTTGGCTTCCGCATCCGGCAGCTCCTTGCTGTCGATCTGCCGTTGAGCCTTGAACAGGTGTGGCATGTGCGCATAAGCGTAGATCGCGAACCGCTCGGGTCGCACAGCCAACAGTGTATCCAGGGTACCCGCGAATCCGTGTAGAGTTTGCCGCGGCAAGCCATAGATCAGGTCGACGTTGACCGAGCGAAATTGGCTCCTGCGGCATGCATAAATGGCGGCAAGTGTCTGCTCGACGCTTTGTACCCGGTTGATGGCGCGTTGCACCTCCGGCGCGAAATCCTGCACGCCGAAACTGACCCGGTTGAAGCCGATCTGTGCCAGTTGCTCGATATCCCCGCAAGCAACATGGCGGGGATCGAGCTCGATGGAGAAATCGCGTGTGTCGTCCTGACTCAGCTTGAAGCGGTCGCGCACCGCGGCGACCAGCGTTCCTATTTGCTCCGGGCGCAGAAAATTAGGTGTACCGCCCCCCAGGTGCAGCTGCACGACCTCCCGGCGCCGATCGAACAGAGGGGCGGCGAGCGCGATCTCCTTCAGCAGCTGCTCGAGGTAAACGGCGCCTTTTCCCGGATCCCGGCTGATGAGGCGATTGCAACCGCAGTAAAAGCACGGCGCCTGACAATAGGGGATATGCAGGTAGAGCGAGAGAGGTCGCGGAGCAGTCTCTTCATTGGTCTTACGCGCGTACTCACGCAGCTCGGACTCTCCAAACGCGCTCGTGAACTGCGGCGCGGTTGGATAAGACGTGTACCGGGGTCCGGACCGGTCGTAGCGCCGCAGCAAATCGGCGTCAAAGCGGGCAAAAGTATTCATTGCGGGGATTTAAGCGACCCGGCACCTCCACGGCTATGCGTACTAATCCGGATTCGCATAAGGGCAGCACCGCGTAGCCTTGAATCCGCCGCTTCGGGAGGTTCGCCAATGCGTGCAAGTGCTGCTCTTGTGCTCAGCGCCGTGATCTGGATGCCATCCTGGATGGCATTCGGCGTGCCGTCCGGTTCCCAGGAATATCTCGAGGCCCTGAGTGCGAAGCCGGACTTCGACCGCGGTGCGCACTATTTCAACATCTGCGCCAATTGCCACGGAGGCAAGGGTGGCGGAAGCACTGACGGCAAAGTCCCCCGTATCGGTGGCCAGCATTTCCGAGTTGTAGTGCGTCAGCTCGTCGCCTTCCGACACGGTCAACGCTGGGACATTCTCATGGAGAATTTTGCCGATCGGCATCGCCTTCCGGACGCGCAGGCCGTGGCGGACGTTGCCGGGTACGTGAGCCGGCTCGATGACCCCGCACCGCCGGGCAAAGGCAGCGGCGAGTTGGTCGCGGAGGGCGCGAGAATCTACTTCCGGCGTTGCGAGTCCTGCCACGGAAGCTCCGGGCAAGGCGACCCGGATCACGCCGTGCCGAGAATTGCGGGCCAACACTACGAATATCTGCGTCGGCAGATCTACGACGCGGTAGACGGGCGGCGTCCCGGCTTTCCTCCCAGTCACGTCCGCCTGCTGGCGCCGCTCGATCGAGATGCGATTGCCGCGGTCGCGGATTACCTGTCGCGCATCGCGCCGCAGTACGCAGAGCCAACGATAATTCCAGCCGCGGGGCGCTGAGTACGCATTTGTACGCATGATTGGCTGCCACGCTGGCGCTACGCTCCCGCACCACGACACAGGAGTTTCAGGATATGGTGAAAGGTCTGACGCTACGTTCCCTCACGGTGTTGGCTGGCGCATTCGCGGTGTCCGGCCTCGTCACCATGACAGTCGGCAACCTGGGCCTCCCGCTCGGGGTGTTACCACAAACCACCATGCCGTTGGTCGACGGAGATCTGCCGAATGTGGCTATTGAGACCGCGGATGGAACGCATCTGCGATTCGCCGCGACGGCTGGTCGGGTTCGCATCGCGACCATGATCTACTCCCATTGCCCGGGAGTTTGCCCCATGACGATCCAGACTCTGCAGGGCATCGAAGGCCAGCTGACCGCCGCTCAACGTCAGAGACTGGGCGTCGTCCTGTTATCAATGGATCCGACCCGGGACACACCGCGGGCGCTGCGATCTCTTGCCAGGGAGCGCCAGATCCAGTCGCCCCGTTGGATCTTGGGACGAACCTCCGAAAGCGATGCGCGTGCCTTCGCATCGGCTGCGCATATTCAATACCGTCCCTTGTCGGACGGTAGCATCGATCATTCGACCGCGCTCGTGCTGTTGGATGCACGAGGCCAGGTAATCGCTCGCACGAGCGATGCGGGCGACAGCAGCGAATTCGTCGAGGCGGTCCGTCGAGCCTTGCATCGGTAACAGGGAGCAAACATGAATTCAGCGACAGCTGCCGCCGCCGTAGAGCCCTTGGCAGCCACCAGGCCCGCGGCACTCGCCGAAGCCTATAACGACAGGGTCGTGCGCCAGTTCACCGTCATGACAGTCGTCTGGGGCATCATCGGTATGACCGTCGGGGTCCTGATCGCGGCACAGCTCATCTGGCCCTCACTGAACTTCGACGTCCCCTGGCTTGCCTATGGCAGATTGCGCCCACTGCATACCAACGCGGTGATCTTCGCGTTCGGTGGCTGCGCCCTGATGGGAACGTCGTTCTATGTCGTACAGCGCACCTGCCACGTCCGCCTGTTTTCGGACAAGCTGGCGGCATTCGTCTTCTGGGGCTGGCAGGCGGTGATCGCACTGGCGGTTGTCAGCCTGCCGATGGGCTGGACCACGGCCAAGGAATATGCGGAGCTCGAGTGGCCGATCGATATTCTCATCGCCGTCGTATGGGTCGCTTACCTGATCGTGTTCTTCGGTACTCTCGTCAAGCGGCGTGTGTCGCATATTTACGTGGCCAACTGGTTCTACGGCGCTTTCATCATCACGACGGCCGTGCTCCATATCGTCAACAGTGCCGAGGTTCCCCTTAGCCTGACGAAGTCCTATTCGGCCTACGCCGGAACGGCTGATGCGATGGTGCAATGGTGGTACGGGCACAATGCGGTGGGATTTTTCCTGACGGCCGGCTTCCTCGGAATGATGTACTACTTCGTTCCGAAGCAGGTGGGCCGTCCCATCTACTCCTATCGACTCTCGATCGTACACTTCTGGGCCTTGATCTCCGTCTACATGTGGGCCGGCCCCCATCACCTGCATTACTCCACGCTGCCGGATTGGGCGCAAACCCTCGGCATGGTGTTCTCGCTCATCCTGCTGGCCCCCTCCTGGGGCGGCATGATCAACGGCATGATGACCCTGTCCGGTGCCTGGGACAAACTGCGCACCGACCCGATCATCAAGTTCCTGATCGTCTCGCTCTCGTTCTACGGCATGGCCACGTTCGAGGGCCCGATGATGTCCATCAAGACCGTCAATGCGCTCTCACATTTCACGGACTGGGGCATCGGTCACGTGCACTCGGGGGCCCTGGGTTGGGTGGCCATGATGACGATCGGCTCCACCTACGTCCTCATTCCACGCCTGTACGGTCAGAAGGCCATGTGGAGTACGCGGCTCATCGACTGGCATTTCTGGACCACGACTGTCGGGATTGTGTTGTATGTCTCGGCGATGTGGGTGGCGGGCCTCACGCAGGGCCTCATGTGGCGCGCGACGAATCCGGACGGAACTCTGACTTACACGTTTGTCGAGGCGCTGAAGGCCACCTACCCGTACTACGAGGTGCGCCTCGCGGGCGGGCTGATTGTTCTAGGCGGTATGTTCCTGCTGGCCTACAACTTCTACAGGACGGCGCGAGAGTGGCGGGGCGCACCCGCCGTCGCCGCCATCCCGCAGCCGGTCTGAGCACGGAACACGCACCATGAAACACGAAACGGTGGAAAAACGCCCGGGACTGCTGGCCGTACTCATCGCACTGGTGATCAGTGTCGGGGGGCTCGTCGAGATCGTACCCCTGTACTTCTCGAGCCAGGTCACCACCCCGTCACCGGGGGTGAAACCCTACACGGCGCTGCAATTCGAGGGCCGAGATATCTACATACGCGAAGGCTGTTACAACTGTCACTCGCAGATGATCCGTCCGCTGCGCGCCGAGACTGAGCGTTACGGTCATTACTCCTTGGCAGGCGAGTCGGTGTACGACCATCCGTTCCAGTGGGGCTCCAAGCGCACGGGGCCGGACCTTGCGCGGGTCGGGGGGCGCTACAGCGACGAGTGGCACCGGATACACCTCAGCAACCCGCGCGACGTCGTTCCCGAGTCGAACATGCCGACCTACGCCTGGCTCGCCAATCGTCCGGTCGAGGCGAGCCTGACGCCCGGCAAGCTGCGGTTGATGCGCAAGTTAGGTGTTCCCTACACCGACGAAGACATTGCACAGGCGGCCGCCGCGGTCACCGGCAAGTCGGAGATGGACGCCCTGATCGCTTATCTGCAAGGCCTTGGCCTTGCCTCGAAGGAGTGGCACTGATGAGTCCTGAAATGCTCTCCGCCGCGGGTATTCTGCGAGGCGTCGTAGCAGGCGTGCTGCTCGTGGCATTCATCTCTCTTTGGTTCTGGGCCTATGGCGCGGGGCGCCGCGCAATCTTCGATGCCATGGCCCGGCTGCCGTTGGAGGATGACGCCTACCACACCAAGCCTTCACGAGGCACAGTGCCATGACGCCTTTAGTTGGCATTCTGGTCGCGGTCGTCTCGGTAGCCAACATCGTGGGTCTCATGATGTTGTTGGCCAGCCTGCGGCGCCGCCCCGGCGAAACCGCCGGCACGGGTGAGACCACAGGTCACGTCTGGGACGAGGATTTGCACGAGCTCAACAACCCGTTGCCGCGCTGGTGGTTGTGGCTGTTCATACTCACGGTCGTCTTCGGGATCGCTTACCTGCTGATCTATCCGGGCCTGGGCAATTACGCGGGGACAGCCGGCTGGAGCTCACAGAAACAGTACCAGGAGCAGACGGTCGCGGCCGAGGCCGTTCTCGCCAGGACCCTCGCCCCATTCGAGCACCAGGACGTCAAAGCGCTGTCAGTCAATGCGGAGGCGCTGCGCATCGGGCGCAATCTGTTCATGAACAACTGCGCGGCCTGCCACGGCTCCGATGCGCGCGGTGCGCCAGGTTTCCCGAATCTTACTGACAAGGATTGGCTCTTCGGCGGCACACCGGAAGCGATCGTGCAGACGATCTCGCTCGGAAGAACGTCAGTCATGCCGGCCTGGCATGACGTGTTGGGGGGCGATGCTGGCGTAGAGGACGTGCTCGCCTATGTGCTGAGCCTTTCCGGACGTCACACTTCCACGGGGAATGCGGAGAACGGCCAAGCCAAGTTCGCGACACTTTGCGTAGCTTGTCACGGCGGGGATGGCCGAGGGACCCTTGCGGTCGGTGCACCGAACCTGACCGATCAGACCTGGCTGAACGGCGGCGCGGACGCGACTGTGCGTGAGAGCATCTCAAAAGGCCGTCAGGCCCAGATGCCGGCACAACTGGAGCGCCTCGGCGAAACGCGAGTCAAGTTGCTGGCGGCCTATGTCATCAGTCTCGGCGGGGCCGACCTGAACGAATCTGCCCAGGTCGCCGGCGGTCCGCCTGCAGCGGCACCACGATGACCTCCAGCGCGGCTGCCAAGATCGTCGAGAGCAAACCTACACCGACTGCTGAGCCGGTGGCGTCTCTCTACGCCGCTCAGCAGAAGATCTATCCGCGCGGTGTGCTGGGTCGATACGCTCGATTGCGCACGCTCGCGGCCTGGTGTTTGCTCGGTTTATTTTACAGTATACCGTGGCTGCCCTGGAACGGGCGGCAGGCTGTCCTGTTTGATTTGCCGGCACGCAAGTTCTATGTGCTCGGCCTCGTGATGTGGCCGCAGGATTTCATCTTCCTGACAGGCCTGCTCATCATCGCCGCTCTCTCCCTGTTCTTTTTCACCGCGTTGGCGGGCCGGCTCTGGTGCGGCTACGCGTGCCCGCAGACGGTGTGGACTGAAGTGTTCCTGTGGATGGAGCGGGTGGTCGAAGGCGACCGCAATGAGCGCATGAAGCTCGATCGCAGCCGCTGGACACTGTCCAAGCTCTTGCGCAAGGCGTTGAAACAAACCCTCTGGATCAGCTTCGCGGCCTGGACGGGCTTCACGTTCGTCGGCTTCTTCACTCCCGTTCGAACCCTCGCCATCGAGTTGTTCTCCGCTTCCCTCGGGCCGTGGGAGGCGTTCTGGATCGTCTTCTACGGATTCGCAACCTACGGCAACGCGGGCTATTTGCGGGAGCAGGTCTGCAAGTACATGTGCCCATACGCGCGCTTCCAGGGCGCGATGTTCGACAAGGACACTCTGATCATCACCTACGACGCTGCCCGCGGGGAGCCTCGCGGACCGCGCCGTCGCGGGGTGCAACCGGCGCCAGGTGACATGGGCGCTTGTGTTGACTGCACGTGGTGCGTCCAGGTCTGTCCGACCGGCATCGATATCCGCAAAGGCTTGCAATACGAGTGCATCGCCTGTGCAGCGTGTATTGATGCATGCGACAGCATCATGGACAAGATGCAATACCCCCGCGGGCTGATCCGATACTCGACCGAGCATGCGCTGAATCACAGCCCGACTCGAATTCTGCGCCCGCGGGTCTTGATGTATGCGGGCCTGCTGACTGTTCTTGTCACGGCGTTCGGCGTTGCGCTCGCGTTGCGTACGCCGGTCGCGCTGGATGTCATTCGAGACCGTAACGCGCTCTACCGCATGCTGGATGACGGCCGCATCGAGAACGTCTACGACCTCAAGATCATGAACAAGACGGAGCATCCACACCACTTTGCCGTCGTCGTGCGGGGTGCTGGAGCCTTGGCGTTGGATCCGAACCCCGCGGTTTTCGCGGTAGGCAGCGGGGAAGTATTTCCGGCCGCCATCCGTGTGCGGCGTCCCGCCTATGAGCCGCAAGGGTCCGGAACCTTACTTTTCGAGATCAGTGCCATGGATGAGCCGGCGCTGCGCGCGAGCTCCAAGGCCCGATTCATCGCACCGGCGAAGTGAGCCAGATCATGACGAGGAAATCGATCAATTCCGGACTGCTCGTGGCAATTGGCCTGCCGGTGTTCGCCATCCTGGCGAGTGCCGGCACGGCGGTCGTTGCCTTCACGCGAGGCGATCCGACATTGCCGGACGAATATCATTGGGAGGGCATGAGTCTGGACCGCGATTTCGCCGACGCGCGCCGTGCCGCGCATTTGAATGTCCGAGCGACGTTACAGGTACTGCCATCGACCGGTACATGTCGGCTGGCGCTACAGTTGGACGCCCAGTCGCCCACCGTGCTCACTCTGAATCTCATTCACGCCACCCACCCCAAGCTGGACCGTCAGATACGGCTGTCGCGTACCGGCGGCGCCTATGAGGGTCATTGCGGTGTGTTGCCCTCGGGACATTGGCATCTGGAATTGTCCGATACCACCGGGGCTTGGAGCGTACGGGAAGACGTGAGCGGGACGCTCGACGGCACAAATATCAACGCGCGGTCAAATACCGGCTCGTCGGGTGTGAGCTGAGGACGCACTATCGTGGATCGCGGGACCACAGCTTCGGTATCGTCGGTTGCTCACGCGAGTTGGAACGCGCGTGGTGTCTCCCACTCGGTGTTTGCGATTGAGGGAATGCGATGTGCTGCCTGCTCACGTGCCGTGATGCGCGCGGTTGCTGCGCTTCCCGGCGTTGAGCATATCTCCGTCAATGCCGCCACAGGCCGGGCCTCGGTCGATTGGGACCCGCGGTCAGTCGCACTGAAAAAGATTTTGGATGCCGTCACGATAGCGGGGTTCAAGCCGATTCCTCTCGGTGGAGAGCGGGCCGCCTCCGCACAACGCGCGGAGCACCGGCTTGCTCTGAAGCGGATCGGGCTGGCGGGCCTGGGAATGATGCAGACGATGATGTTCGTATACTGCATCTACGCTGCGGGCGCTCATGGCATCGACCCTGCGATTGCCCAGTATTTGAAGTTGGCGGGCCTGCTCATCGCCACACCGGTGTTGGTGTATTGCGGTGCGCCGTTCTTTACAGGAGCGCTCCACGATATTCGGCGTCGCGTCCTGGGTATGGATGTTCCGGTGGCGTTGGCTCTGGCGATTGCCTTCGGGGCAAGCGTCACCAACACGCTGCGCGGTAGGGGGGAAATCTATTTCGACTCCGTGACCATGTTCATCTTCTTCCTGTTGGCGGGACGATTCGTGGAAATGACGGTCCGCCAACGCAACTTGAGCGTAACGGAAGCGCTGAGTCGCAGTCTTCCGTCCACAGTGACCCGGATCGCCGCCGATGGGACCCCCGAGCGAGTGGCTCCTGAGCTCATCAGGCAAGGCGACCTGCTATCCATCCCCAAGGGAGCGATAATCCCTGTGGACTCCCGGATGCTCGAGGGCAATGCGGTCGTGGATGAGTCCCTGGTCACGGGCGAATCCACTTCAATAGCAAAGCGCGTGGGCGCAGCGCTCCTGGGGGGCTCGATCAACATGGGCCACCCTATCCGTGTGATGGCTACGACCCGCGCATCAGAATCCATGCTGGCCAATATCGTGGGCCTGTTGGAACGTGCGCAGACCGGACGTGTCTCGATGACACGCATGGCCGACCGCGTTGCATTCTGGTTCGTACTGTCAACCGTCATGCTGGCAACAGCGACAGGCCTATTCTGGTTCTTCGCTGAGTCGGCGCGCGCACTTCCCGCAGCCCTGGCCGTCCTCGTTGTGACCTGTCCTTGTGCATTGTCCCTCGCGATCCCGGCAGCGATCGCTGCCGCGACCACCCGACTGGCGCGTCTTGGCCTGCTGGTGACCAGGCCAGATGCACTGGAGCGTCTGGCCCGGGTGGATGTTGTGATCATCGACAAGACGGGGACCCTGACTCGGGGAGAGCCCGTTGTCGAGTTGAAAGACATCCAACGCGGACTGTCAGCTCATTCGGTCTTCCAGATCGCCGCGGCCCTGGAGAGCGCTTCTGAGCACCCGATTGCGCTCGCTCTCCGCGCGCACTCGACCCCGGCTTCATTGCCTGAGGGGCTGAAGGAATTCACGGGCGCGGGCGTGGAGGGACGCATTGACGGAACGCTGTGGCGCCTCGGGACGCAGGCCTTCGTGACGGAGCTGATCCACGGATCATGCGCCAACAGCCTCGACAGTCTGTCCGATGGCCTCGACACAGGCATTTTTCTGGCCAGCTCGAGCGGCATTGCCGCCACCTTCTCATTTGCCGATGGCTTGCGCCCGGGCGCCGCTCGCGCGGCCGAGCAATTACGGGACATGGGTCTCCAGCTCGCCATTGCCAGTGGCGACCGCCAGGAAGTCGTTGACTCGGTGGCCCGTCAGCTCGCCATCCAGGATGCAACGGGCCGGCTGTCCCCGCAGAAGAAGCTCGCGCTCATCCAACAGCGCCAGTCCAACGGAACCCACGTCCTCATGGTAGGAGACGGAATCAACGACGGACCGGTTCTCGCGGCCGCCACGGTTTCCTGCGCCATGGCCCAAGGATCCCCGCTCGCGCAGGCCGCCTCTGACTTCATATTGTTGAACGAATCGCTGAGTACACTGTCGGAAGCGATCCGTACGGCGCGCCACATGCGCGCAGTCATGCGCCAGAACCTCGCGTGGGCACTTGCCTACAACCTCGCCGCGGTACCCCTGGCCGCGATGGGATGGATCGCGCCCTGGGTAGCGGCGATCGGTATGTCCATGAGCTCACTCCTCGTCGTTCTCAACGCTGCCCGACTCGCCCGCTCCACCGGTGCGCCCCGATGAATATCGTCTTCCTGCTCATCCCGCTCGGCATGGTCCTGCTGCTCGCCGCCGTGGCAGCGTTGTTCTGGGCCGTCAACTCCGGCCAGTACGACGACCTCGAGGATGCAAGCAGCACCGTCATCGAGCCCGGCGAGCAGTAGGTACAAGCCACGACGTGGCCGGTGCGCGCGGCACTTAAAATGCAGCTATGTCGCTTTCGACCTATCACGGAGGCCCGCAAAGGTCATGAAATCGCGCCTGCTCGCCAGCGGATTCCGCCCTACGTTTCTGGCGGCCGGCATGGCGGCACTGCTGCTCGTGCCGCTGTGGGTCCTGATCTGGGGATATGGAGTCGCGCTACCGGGTGTTTGGCCACCCACCTTATGGCACGCGCACGAGATGGTGTTTGCCTTCGTGGCCGCCGCCATCGCGGGTTTCCTGTTGACCGCGGTTCCAAGCTGGACCGGGACACGCGGCTTTGCAGGCGCACCCCTGGTCATCCTCATGCTGCTGTGGGTGTCGGCCCGGGTTCTGATCGCAACGGCGAGCGCCTGGCTGGCGCCTGTCGTCATGGCCACGGACGTCAGCTTTCTGGTGTTGCTCGGGATTCTGATCGCGCCAGCCTTGCTCAATTCGGGAAATCGCAACGCGATATTGTTAGTCGTATTGGCCCTGTTTTCCGCGTGCAACGCAACGTTCCACTGGGCACTCGTGCGACACAACCCACCGCTGGCGCTGCATGCGATCCTGATCGCCATCGATATCGCACTGCTTCTGGTAACGATCATCGGCGGGCGCATCATCCCGGCGTTTACCGGAAACGCGCTGCGGGCCAGCGGTAGCCCGATCAAACTACTGGCATGGCCGCTGACAGGCCCTGTCACGATAGTCTTGATGGTGAGCGTGGTACTGGTCGATCTCCTCTGGCCGGATGGCCGTACCGCGGGTGCCCTGGCGGGCATCGTGGCGCTCGCCCAGGCGGTGCGCATGTTGCAGTGGCGCAGCCTCGCGTTGCTGCGGAGCCCGATTGTCTGGGTGTTACATCTTGCCTACAGTTGGCTCCCCGTGGGTTTCGCTTTGAAGGCAATGGCACTTCTGGCGGGGCTGGCCATGTCGGCCTTCTGGCTTCACGCGCTCACCGTGGGAGTTCTCGCGACCATGACGCTTGCCGTGATGACCCGGGCAGCGCTCGGTCATACCGGGAGGCCGCTCGAGGTGGAGCCTGCGATAGCGCTGGGCTACTTGTTGCTCCTCGGCGCTGCCTTGGTGCGTGTGTTCGGGTTGGGTGTTCTGAATCTCCCATATCCAGCAGTCATTCTCGTCAGCGCAACCTGTTGGACGCTGGCGTTCGGAGTCTTCATTTATGTCTATGCACCGATTCTTTGGTTGCCTCGGGCCGATGGCGAGCCGGGTTGAGGGACGGTCCATGCTGCGTGCGCCGCTGCTTGCGGCAGCGGTCCTCATGGCTTTCGCTGCACTGCCAAGTGACGCCCTGGCGTCTTCCGAGCCCGTAGTCCGCGCGGTCCTGACGTCGCCACCTCGAGTACCACCGCCGACGGGACGGTCAACTCCCGCCAAAGTCATCGTGGAGCTCGAGATCCGGGAGGTCGAGAAGGAGATCTCCGAGGGCGTGCGCTACACGTTCTGGACCTTCGGCGGCACGGTTCCCGGAAGCTTCATCCGTGTCAGGCAGGGTGACACGGTGGAGTTTCATCTCAAGAACCACCCCGACAACAAGATGCCGCACAACATCGACCTCCATGGCGTCATCGGTCCGGGCGGAGGCGCCGCATCGAGCTTCACCGCGCCGGGTCACGAGTCGCAGTTCACCTTCAAGGCCATGAACAAGGGCATTTACGTGTATCACTGCGCCACCGCGCCGGTGGGTATGCACGTCGGTAATGGCATGTACGGGCTCATGTTGGTCGAGCCTCCGGAAGGGTTGCCGAAGGTGGATCACGAGTACTACGTCATGCAGGGGGATTTCTACACGGTGGGGAAATACCGTGAGAAGGGGCTGCAGGCATTTGACATGCAGAAAGCGATCGACGAGAAGCCCACGTACGTGCTTTTCAACGGCAGCGAGAGCTCACTCGTCGGTGACCGCGCCCTGACGGCGAAGGTCGGGGAGCGCGTCCGGCTTTTCATAGGCAATGGAGGACCGAACCTCGTGTCCTCCTTCCACGTGATCGGCGAGATCTTTGACCGCGTCTGGTACGAGGGCGGCTCTCACTTCCAGGAGAATGTCCAAACCACCATCATTCCTTCCGGTGGAGCGGCGATCGCCGAGTTTCACGCCATAGTGCCCGGCAGCTTCGTACTGGTTGATCATTCCATCTTCCGCGCCTTCAACAAGGGTGCGCTGGCCATCCTGAAAGTTGACGGCCCGGACAACAAGCTGGTGTACTCGGGCAAGGAGATCGATTCGGTTTACCTCGGAGACAAGGCCAAGGACCTGAAGGTGGTCAGCCAGGTAACCGCCTCCGCCGAGAAGGGAACGCTCACCCTGGAGCAACAGATCAAGGCAGGGGAGGCGTTGTTCACCGGAACCTGCTCAGTCTGTCACCAGGCCAACGGGCAGGGCCTCGAGAGCGTCTTCCCGCCATTGGCCGGGTCCGACCTGCTCGTCAAGGACCCGCACCGCGCGGTCAAAATCGTCCTGAACGGCCTGTCAGGTCCCGTGACGGTCAATGGCAAGACATTCAACTCCGTCATGCCGCCCATGAGTCAGCTCAATGACGACGAGCTCGCCAACATCCTGACCTACGTGACACATTCCTGGGGAAACAAAGGTCTGCGCTACTCGGCGCAGGAATTCGCCGAGACCCGCAAGACGACGGCGCGACCGCCTGGCGCGGCAAACTAGGTAGCAGGCCCGACATGCGCGTCGTCCTGGCTTTCCTATTTGCCCAACTCGTCGTGATAGGCAGCGGCATCTGCGGAGCAGCCGAACGCGCCAATGTGGGGCCCTCTGACTTCACGCCTGTGCTGGCACCGGCTCCTGGAAAAGAGCGTGTCCATGTCGCGGCGTTCGGCCTGGACAGGGCTCCGGTCACCAATGCGCAATTCCTCGAATTCCTCAGCGCACACCCGCAATGGCGTCGTGACCGGGTTGCGAGTTTGTTCGCCGACCGCGAGTACTTGTCTCATTGGGCGGCACCCGATGTATTAGGGGAGGGCGTGCAGCCCCAACAGCCGGTCACGCGCGTAAGTTGGTTTGCCGCTCGCGCCTACTGCACCGCCTCCGGCGCGCGCCTGCCAACCTGGTACGAATGGGAGTTAGCCGCCGCGGCGGATGAGAAGCATACCGATGCGCGCTCGAGCCCTGCGTGGCGCGAGCGTATTCTGGACTGGTATGCACGGCCGGCGGGACAGCCTCTCTCCCCTGTGAGCTCGGGAAGCGCCAACATCTACGGGATATGGGACCTGCACGGCCTGGTCTGGGAGTGGGTCGAAGACTTCGGCTCACTGATGGTCAGTGGCGACAGCCGCGCTCAGGGTGATCCGGACAAGCTCGCCTACTGTGGAGCGGGTGCATTGAGCGCGCAGGACCGGGAGAACTATCCGATCCTGATGCGGATTGCCTACCTGAGCGCACAGGAAGCCCGCTCGACGGGCCGTGTTCTGGGGTTTCGCTGTGCAACGGACGTCAGGCCATGAAGTCGCTGACTCTCGGATGTCTCCTCGCGTTGTTCCTAGCGACATCATTCGCCGCGGACCTTCCTGGAGATTCGATCTACAGGGTGGACGTCTCACTCCAGACTGCGAGTGGCACGTCGGCGACCCTGGCTAGTTTGCGCGGCAGGCCCCTATTGGTCACGCTCTTTTACAGTCAATGCTCCAGCGTGTGTCCCCTGGTCACGGTACGACTCCAGGAGATCGACAGGCACCTCGCTCCGCAAACACGGCCCAACGTCAGAGTTCTGATGCTATCCCTTGATTCAACACGCGACACTCCGCAGGCACTGGAAGTCTTTAGGCAAGAGCATCACATCGAAGACCCTCGCTGGATAGTCGCGCGAGCGGAGCCTGCCGACGTGCGCACCCTGGCGGCTGTTCTGGGCGTCCGTTATCGCGAGTTACCCGACCAGAGTATCAACCATTCCGCGGTTATCGCATTGGTTGACCGGGATGGCGTGATCAGGGCCCGTACCGATGAGGTTCGGGGGGCTGATACCGCCTTCCTGCGACAAGTTCGCTCTATCGCCGCAGAAGCAGAAACCAACCCGCGGGGTCGTGAGCGAGCGCGACCCCGATGATGTAGGCGAAAGTCGCCAGCGCAGCCAACAGCGCGACACCGCGGCTGCCAGTGGTGCGTGCACGTTTCAGTGCAATGGTTCCAAGGGCGACGTAGAGCACCAACAGCAGTAATTTGGTCGTCAGCCAGCCATTCAGGAAAGGGTACTGATGGAGGATCAGCATCAGTGCAATGGCGGCAGCCAGCAGCAGGCTGTCGATGACGTACGACAGCAGGCGCAGCGCCCGGTGATTCGCAAACCTGACATTGCCCAGGTGCAGGATGCCCCGCGCCGCGAACAGAGTGCCGGAAGAAGCTACACAGCAGACGTGGAGGAGGCGGATTTCCACATAGTGGTCGGCAAGCATGGTAGTGGTACGCGATCCGCGCTTCTTGAGTAGGCACTAGCCCTTATTCTGGAAGCTGCACTGTGGATATACCTTAGCAAAAGGAACAGCAGATCTGATAAGGGTATACCGTAATGAATTCCACCAGCAGACTCTGGCGAGGCTTGGGGATCGTCTTTGTCCTGTCGTTCGCGGTCCTGGGCTGGTTGGGGCGCGAGATTTACCTGGCCGCGCCGCCTATCCCACATACCATCCGCAGCAGTGACGGAACCACCCTGTTTACCGGCGATCAGATCCAGCGCGGCCAGCAGGCCTGGCTCAAGGCTGGTGGCCAGCAACTCGGCACGGTCTGGGGTCATGGAAGCTACGTCGCGCCCGACTGGTCGGCGGACTGGCTGCATCGGGAGGCGAGCGCACTTCGCGACATCTTCGCGACCGGCACCTACGGCCGCACTTACGACACCCTCGGCGTGTCGGCGCAGGCGGGCCTTGACGCACGGTTGAAGTCGGAGATGCGGGCCAACACGTACGATGCTCCGAGCGGCATCCTTACGATCTCGAGCGAGCGCGCCCGGGCAATCGGCTCGGTCGCGAACCACTACGAAGCCCTGTTCGGGGCGGGGCCCAGCCTCAGCGGGCTGCGTACGCAATATGCGATGCCAGACAATGCACTGCCTGCCGCGGAGGATCGCACCTCATTGGCGGCTTTTTTCTTCTGGTCCAGCTGGTCGGCCACAACCGATCGGCCAGGGCGCAAGGGCCTGTCCTACACGAGCAACTGGCCGTATGAGCCACTCGTGGGCAATTCCATGACCGACGGCAGCGCCATCTGGACGGTCGTCAGCATCGTTCTGTTGATCGCGGGAATCGCGGCGATGGTCTGGTGGCACAGCGCTTTCCCGGAAGGTGAGGCCCCGACCCCGCCGCGCGCGGATCCGCTGTTACAGCTTGTCGCGACCCCTTCGATGAAGGCGACACGCAAATACTTCTTCGTCGTGATCGGCCTGATCCTCGTACAGATCGGAATGGGGGCCATCACGGCACACTACGCCGTGGAGGGTCGCTCGTTCTTCGGCCTGCCACTGTCGCAACTGCTGCCCTACACGGTGAGCCGCAGCATTCATACCCAGTTCGGAGTGTTCTGGATCGCGACCGCCTGGTTGGCTACCGGTCTGTACATCGCCCCGCTGCTGGCCGGGCACGAGCCGAAGCTGCAGAAGCTGGGTGTCGACGCGCTCTTCTACGCGCTGGTGCTGATTGTCGTGGGCTCGACTGCCTGCGGCTGGCTGGGGAGCCTCGCGCATGCTGGCTTTCACTTCGATTTCTGGCTGGGGGCGCAGGGACTCGAATACACCAACATGGGGCGGGTCTGGCAGTGCCTGCTGTTCGTCGGCTTGCTGTTCTGGCTATTTCTGCTGGGCCGCGCATTATGGCCAGCGCTCAAACGTCCCTCCGAGACCCGTGGCTTGATCGCCATGGTGTTCCTGTCAGCCACCTGTATCGGCGCCTTCTATGCGACCTCGCTTACTTGGGGCCAACACACGCACTACTCGATGATCGAGTACTGGCGTTGGTGGTTGGTACACTTGTGGGTAGAAGGATTCTTCGAGGTGTTCGCGACCGCCGTCGTAGCTCTTATCTTCACGCGGTTGGGCCTGGTTGCCGCACGCAGCGCGAATCGCGCGATAGTTGCCGAAACCATCGTCTTCCTGTTCGGCGGCATCCTCGGCACGCTGCATCACCTCTATTGGACCGGTACCCCCACCTCCGTCATTGCTGTTGGTGCGGTGTTCTCGGCGCTCGAGGTCGTCCCCCTGGCGCTCCTGGGGCTCGAGGGCTGGCACAACTACCAGCGCTCGAAAGCCGCTCCCTGGGTCGCTGCCTACCGCTGGCCGATCCTGTGCTTCGTCGCGGTCGGGTTCTGGAACACGGTAGGCGCGGGCCTGCTGGGCTTTACGATCAACCCTCCCGCTTCGCTCTACTACGTGCAGGGACTGAATCTGACACCCGCCCACGGTCACGCGGCGCTCTTCGGTGTCTACGGGATGCTGGGCATCGGCCTCATGCTGTTCTGCCTGCGCGGCCTCTATGATCGCTCCAGGCACGCGGATGGCCTGCTCGCCTGGAGTTTCTGGGGCCTGAACGTCGGGCTCGGGATGATGGTCTTCATGAGCCTGGTGCCGGCGGGAATCTATCAGGCCGCCGCCTCGATCTCGCATGGATTGTGGTACGCACGCTCACCGGATGTCGTGCATTCCGGACTGATGGAGACGTTCGTCTGGTTACGTGTCCCGGGTGACGTTGTCTTCGCGGTGGGCGGACTACTCCTGGGCCTATACGCCCTGCGCCTGCTGGTGCAACGGCGCGTCAACGTCAAAGCCTCGAGCCCAGTGCCCACTCAGGGCTGAGCAGCGGAGGTCGCCACAATGAAGGTCCTCATCGTCTATGGCACCACAGAAGGCCAGACTCGAAAGATTGCCGGATTTGTGGCGACCCGACTGATACTCCAACAACACCAGGTGTTCACGATCGACGCCCCGCAAGCGGAGCGGACCGCTGACCCATTCGACTTCGACGCCGTGCTGATTGCGGCATCACTCCACGCAGGACGTTACCAGCCGGCGATCGCTCAATACGTAAAGCACCACCTCGGAACCATCGACACGCGCAGAAACGCCTTCCTGTCCGTATCCCTGGCTGCCGCCTCTCATGAGCCGGAGGACCTGGCGGGGTTGAGCCAGTGCGTAGCCGCATTCGTTCACGAGACCGGCTGGAAGCCGCACAGCGTGTATCACGTCGCCGGAGCGTTCCGCTACACCGAATACGACTTCCTCAAACGCTGGGCGATGAAATACATCGCGTATCGCAAGGGCGCGCCCACCGACACCCGCCACGATTACGAATTAACCGACTGGGATGAAGTCGCGCGCCTTTGCGACGCCTTCGTCACCCCGGTCATCGAGCCAAGGCAACGAGCGTAAATTCAACCCCGTTTGGCGCTCAACGCAAGCGCGCGGCCGGAGTAGGTATCGATGCTCAAATCCACGCCCCGCGGTGTGGCGGTGGAGTCTCGTCTGATCAGGACCTCCAACGCATCGGCCCTCAATGCGGGGCTATAATAGTAGCCCTGATACTGGTCGCAGCCGATCGCCCGGAGAAACTCGAGTTGCTCGAGCTGCTCCACGCCTTCGGCGATGACGTCGAGCTCCAAGCTGTGGGCCAGCGACACAATCGCACGGACGATCTCGGCACCATTCTGACTTCGTCCGATCTCGCGGACAAAGGTGCGGTCGATCTTCACTTTATCGAGCGGCAGACGCTGCAGATAACTCAAACTCGAGTAGCCCGTTCCAAAGTCATCGATCGAAATGCGCACCCCGAGTCCGCTCAGCTCCTTGAGGATCGACGTGGATCTCTCCGCGTCCTGCATGACCGCTGTCTCGGTGATCTCCAGCTCGAGAAACCGCGCCTCCAGGGGCGCCAAGGCGAGGGCGCGCTGGACGATCTCGACGAGATTCTTCTGGCGAAACTGTTGCGCCGACAGATTCACAGCCATGCGCACGTGGGGAAGGCCATTGCTATGCCAGTCGTGTGCTTGCCGACAAGCCTCGCGCAGCACCCACTCGCCGATGGGGAGGATGAGCCCGGTCTCCTCCGCGAGCGGAATGAATTCCGCGGGAGCCAGTGAACCCCGCTTGGAATGATTCCAGCGGATGAGCGCTTCGCAGCTCACGATCTGGCCGGAGCGGATGTCGATCTTCGGTTGATATTGGAGCTCGAACTCGCGTCGGGAAACGGCCGCCCGCAGCCCGCTCTCGAGCTCCAGGCGCTCGCGGGTGAATGCATTCATCTCGGGCGCGAAGAACTGAAACGTGTTGCGACCGATCTTCTTCGCGTGGTACATGGCCGCATCCGCATGCCGCAGCAGTGTGTGCGAGTCCGTGCCGTCGCGAGGATAAAGGCTGACGCCAATGCTGGGCGATGTTTGAACCTCGATAGCCGCGATCTCCATGGGCTGGCCAACGCAGTTCAGCAAATCCTCCGTGATTGGCTCCACGTCCTGCGGGCCCCGGATGTGATTCAAAATAATGACGAACTCATCCCCGCCAATCCGAGCGAGGGTGTCGACCCGGCGCAGGCCCGAGCGCAGCCGCTTCGCTACCTCTTTGAGCAGTTCGTCGCCAGCCTGGTGACCCAGCGAGTCGTTGATCGACTTGAAACGGTCGAGGTCGAGCATCAGCAGCGCGAAGGAGCCGCCCCCCCGTTCGGCCTGCGCAATCGCCTGATCCAGACGGTCGGCGAGCAGGATGCGGTTTGGCAAGCCCGTGAGCGCATCGTGAGTGGCGACATGCTGTAACTGCTCGTTGGCTCGTTGAAGCAGTTGGGCGTGGGCGCGAGACCGCTGCAAATGCGCATCGTAAAACAGCAGAATCATGGTCAACGTGAGCGCACCGAGTGCCAGCAGAGCGACGGTCACCGCCAGCCAGTTACCGTTCGCACCGGTACCTGCGAGGCAATACGAGCCTGGCGCAAAGCGCGATGCGGCCATGCCCGTGTAGTGCATCCCGGAAATCGCGAGCCCCATGACCACCGCGGCGCCGATCTTCATCAACTGCACGTGCGGCAAGCGACCCTCGCGCAGTTGCACGAACAGCCACAGTGCCGCGTAAGAAGCGACGATCGCGATGACAAATGAAGCCAACAGGGCGCCGGGCCAGTAGGTGATGTCGGGCAGGATCTGAATGGCGCTCATCCCGGAGTAGTGCATGGCACAGATGCCAAGTCCCATCACTACTGCACTGGCCACGAGCTGACGGGAGGTCGTGTGCGGCTTGCCGGCGATCCACAGCGCAAAACCTGAGATCGCGACGGCTATCCCCAACGAGCCGAGTGTGGTCGCCACGTCATAGGTCAGTGGGATCGGCAGCGACAACGCCAACATACCGATGAAGTGCATGGACCAGATACCACCTCCCATTGCGATCGCCCCGCCGGCAAGCCACATGCGCGCCGAGGCGCGGTGGGCGCTCGACGTGCGGGCCGCAAGATTGAGCGCCGTATAGGAGACGACGACCGCCACGA
>DAITMW010000113.1:1546-20385 GCA_036834945.1 Steroidobacteraceae bacterium | reverse complement strand
TTATGTGTGTCTGCAAATCCATGGACTACAGTGGCAAGCTGGCCGCCTGCGCAGCGGACACCTCGTGTACCAGTAATGTTGGTCTAAGCCGATAAGCTGTCAGGCCCAAGCTTCTGCGGATTGCGTTGTAGTTGCGCAACGAATGTTTGGAGTCCATCTGATATGTGGCAGTATCGCACGATGTTTCGTCGGGGAGCGGAATGGTGCGAACAACACAATTGCGCGCGAGCATCGCGGGGGTCTTGGTTGTTTCTTTTCTGGTGACAGTTGCGGCATGCGGTGGGGGCGGGTCGGGTGGATCAGGCAATCCGGTCCTCACGACGACAACGTTCACGACAAACGAGAATGTCGCTTTGAATGGGACGCTCTCCGTCACGGGTTCAGGCGGACAGGCTGTCAACTTTACGCAGGGCACGGGGCCGAAATCAGGCACGCTCTCCGGGTTTACCGGCAACGGCACTTTCGTCTATACCCCTAATCAGAACTTCACGGGCAGTGATTCCTTCACCGCCACGGCCACGGATGCCGCGGGGCACTCTACGACGGCAACAATCAACATCACGGTCACCCTGGATCAATCACCTGCCGCCAGCAGCACGATAGTTCGGAATGATGCCCCGACCTCCACAAGCGGCGGTATCAATGTTCTGGCCAATGCAAGCGATCCCGACAAGGATAAGCTTACGGTGAGCATCTCGACGCCGGCGAGTGTTGGTACGGCAACCGTGAATAGCGATGGTACGGTCAGAATTTCCGGACTGCCTGGCAACTTCAAGGGCCTGACACGCTTCGGCTTCACGGTCACAGACCCGAGCGGCAAGACGGCGGGCGGCGGCGCCGCGGTGTTCGTTGGGGTGGATCCGTTTCGGACCACCTTCGTTGCGGATGCGGATCCGAACGGCAGCGGCCAGTATGAGGTTTACCTCACTGACTTCGCGGCCGCCCCGGTCAAAGAGACAGTGGCCACCAACGGCAATGCGCGCCTTCAAGGGTACGCGGTTTCGAACAATGGAGCGACGATCGTCTACCGTACGCTCGATCCGGCCAACGCCTCCAGCGAGAGCCTGGCGTTCGTCGAAACAGCCTCTCCTGCAACGCAGGTCTCCATCTCCCTGCCCGGCGGTGCTCGACCCGTCACCGATGGCAACGGCCATGATCAATTTGTGATCAGTCCGGATGGCAAGTGGATTGCGATCATCGCCGGATCCAGTACCAACAACTCACTGTACCTGGTCAGTGTCGCGAATCCGACCGTTGTGACTCCGATCAGTGTGACGATCGCGGGCACGCTCGCTGCATCGGTCTCGCAACCGAGTTTTACGCTGGATTCGGGGGCGCTCTATTTCCTGGCGGGCGACACGGGCGGCCACCATAAGTCAGTTTATCTGGTGTCCGTCAACAATCCGGGAGCCGCGGTTCTGGTCTCAAAGCTCAGCGACCCTGCGACCAGCGATGATATCAGCGCTTATACGGTTGCCTCGGACCAGTCAACCATCGTCGAACAGGCCAACCGAAATGGCCGTGAGGGTATCTGGTATGTCGATGCCAAAGCCTTGGCCAGTGAAACCGAAATCGATACGCCGACCGTGGGTGTGGCAGTGACGTCGAGCACTGTTGGGCTGCCCCCAGGTTTGGGTGGAAGCATCAACGGCAAGGTAGTGGCCTACGATGTCGGGGTGCCGGGTACTGCACCGACGTCGGCGGGCATCTTTGTGGCCGACGTGTCCAGCACGCCAAATCCACAACACGTCATCACATTGGAGTCCGCGCTCGGCTTCAGCCCCGATAATTCGAAGCTGTTATATACGGATTCCGCGCAGGTCGCGGAGATCAGCGCCGGTGCGGGCGCTACCGGCACGCAGCTCGGGGTGGGCAATCAGGCTTGGTATGACTCGTCTGGGAATATCGTCCTGATCGAGGCCCCCGCTGCTTCAGGGTCCACGCTTGCATACAACACGCGGCCTTTCGGGGCGCCGGTCGCCATCACCCCGTCCGGTACTGTCGCTTATGCCGTGGATGTGTCGGGGTTCGCTCAGGGCGTGCTGACATTCGCCCAAGCCCAGGGTGGCGGGCCTGCCCCTACCACCGCGACCTTGCAGCTCATTAATGTGCTCGCGACCAATAACCCTGCGGCACAACCTCTGTATCTGGCTTCGCTCACCTCGACGCCTACGCTGCGTTCGCCAACGCATCTGAGTTCTTACATCTCCAAAGTGGTAACGCATTAGGGTCATTCGTATCAGAAGATTCGCTTCAGCGTGAAGCTGTAGTTGCGAGGCATGGACGGTTGGCCCTCGATGGTGCCATAGGTGCCGAGATTGACGTACTTGTCGATGTAATAGAACTTGTCGGTGGCGTTGTTCACGGCAAGTGTCGTGGTCCAGGCGCCTTTTTCCGAGGTCCAGATGAGTCTGGCGTTCATCACCCCGTAACCGGCCTGGGCACCCAGGGGCGTGTTGGGCGCGTCGTTGTACACAAGACTCTGATAGGTATAGTCGACCCGCGGCATGAAGGTTCCATACAGTCCGGGCATGCGGATCCGGTATTGCAGGCCCAGGCTGCCCTTCCACTTCGGCGTCAGTGGCGGGACGCTGCTGAGGGTCGGTCCGCCTGATACACCGGCCGCTGTGCCCAGGTCGAGGTTCTTGTAGTTGAGATAGCCGAGCGAGGTGTCGGCCGTGAATCCTGGGATGGGTTCCGCCTGGATCTCCAGCTCCGCGCCCTTGATATCCGCTCGGCCTACATTTTCAGTCAGTACCGCGAGGTGGCCGGCGTTGTCGATCCCGTTGGCTTGGAGCTGCAGGTCCTTGTAGCGGCTGTAGAACACTGCGCTGTTGGCGCGCAGGCGTCGGTCGAACCATTCGCTCTTGATGCCGATCTCGTAGGCGGTGAGGGTCTCGGGCTTGAATGTGGTCGCCTGGGCCGCCGATACCGGCCGGGTGTTGAAGCCACCTGCTTTGTAACCGGTGGACCACTGGATGTAGGTCATGATGTCGGGTGTCCACTGGTACTGGAATCCGACCTTGGGGTCTACACGCGAGTAGCTGAGGCTCTTGGAGGTGATGGGAAAGAGAAAATCACCTGCAGGGATGGTCTGGTACTGGTGCAACAGCAGGCGATAGTACGTGTAGCCCTTCTCCTCGTCGCTGTACCGCACGCCGACCTCGGTGCTCAATTTGTCGGTGATGTGGTATTCGGTGTGAATGAAGGCGGATTTGTTCTTGTCCGTGGAGGGGTCGTCGGGTACCTGCACCAGGCTGATCTCGATGAGGTCGCCGATACCGCCCTGGTGGTTGGTGCCGTTGAAGTAGTAGCCTCCGACCGTCCACTCGAGCGCGTTGTTGAAAGACACGCCGCTCGCCTGGAGTTCCTCGCTGAACTGGTGGTGTGCCAAGGTGGTCCACAGGTCAGTGAGCGGCAACGGGGCGCCACTGTAGTCCTGCGAGAACTGACCGTGCTCGCCGCGCAATCCGGTGATGGACTTGATGTGGAATCCCCAGGGGTTGTCCCAGTCGACCGTGCCGGTGAAGCCCCAGGAGTACAGGGTGTTGTCCGAGGGGATGTTGATGCCGTCGATCGGATCTGTGAAGGTTGCGAAGGTCGTGTACGGATTGGGTGGCAGGAAGCGCTGATCGAAAGGGATGCCGAACGTCGGAACCAGCGTGCTGGCGTTGAACGCCTTCAGGAAAGTGGCGTTGGGGTTGATGTTGACGATCGTATCCGCGGGGCCCGGTCCCTTGTCGTCGGTCAGATCGGCCGAGAGGTTGATTTCCAGCTTGTCCGTGGGTATCCAGCGCAGCGCTGCGCGGACATCGTAGACGTCGTCGCCTCCCAGTCTGCCGGTATCACAGTCGCCGTAGGTCGTCGCCTTGAGGTTACCCGCAAGGCTCGGGTGGGCACAGGCGAAGTCGACGATGTGCTGATACCCGTCACTACGCAGTGCGCCGCCCGATATCCGGGTAAACAATTGGCCTGGAATGAGCGTGAAGTTCATGGCGGCACGCAGCGACTTGCGGTTGTAGCTGCCGTAGCCGAGCTCGGCGTAGCCCGCCTGGTCGTCCTGCGGTTTCTCGTTGAAAATACGGATCGCTCCGCCTTCGGTGTTCTTGCCGAACAGGGTGCCCTGCGGTCCGCGAAGGATCTCGACGCGGTTGATGTCACCGAGAGTGAATATCGAGCCGAAGACCGTAGCGAAGTAAACATCGTCGACGTAGAACCCGACACCGGGCTCGAGTGTGAACTTGAAGTCGTTCTGGCCGACGCCTCGGATGCTGGCGAACACCGATTTGCCGAAGCCGCCCGGGGCCGGCTCGAGATTGACGTTGGGTGCCGAGGCAGAGACCTGGCTGATGTTGGTATAGCCGCGATTCTCGATGTCGCTTCCGGAGAGCGCGGTCACTGACAACGGTGCGCGTTGCAGGCTTTCACTCTTGTAGCGGGCGGTGACCGTCACTTCCGACAACTCCCCACTGTCGTTCGAGACCACCGGCGGTGCCGACGTGCTGCTCGAGGCAGAGGCATCCGTCGCGACGACATTGCCCGACTGCGCTAGCCGTATGAGGGTGAGCGGATTGTCCTCGGGCGGGGTGTAACTGGTGAGGCTTGCGCTCGCACCGGATCCTTGGCTGTGGGCGGTCCCCGATGAGGGCAGAATCAACAGCACCCCGGATTGGGTGCGCTCGACCCGCAAATCCGTACCTTGCAGCAGGATGGCTAGCGCGTCGTCCGCCGTGTAGTCACCGCGGAGCTTGGTGCTGCGCCGGCCCGCGACCACGGCAGGCGAGAACAGCACCTGCTCATTGGCGTCGGCGCTGAGCTCCTTCAACGCGCTGCCCAGGTCCTGCGCTGGAATGTCGAGGCGCAGTTTCTGGACCGCGAGCGCTGGAAAAGCGGCGACGACACATGCGGTCGCAGCCAAAAGACGCAGAAACCCCCTATGCGGCATATGACTCCCCCTCGGAGCGCGATAGTCGTTTCGTGTCAGGCGCGGCGAACTTCAGGAGTCCGCATGTCTATTCCGACGCGCGACTTGCGAAAACCCACACTGGGGTTTCCGAAAATTCTTACTGATCGCGGGCGGAGAGGCGCACGGTGGCGCCGGAAGTCTGCTCGGCTTTCACTGGGAAGTAGGCGGTGACCGCTTCGATGAATGCGCGCGCGTCACCGGCGTTGAAGACTCCGCTGATGGTCACGTCCGTGACTGACGGGTCTATCTGGATCTGTTCGCGAGCGTAGCGATTGATGCGCTCGGCTGCGCTCGTCAAGGGCTCGTTGTCAAAGAACAATTTGCCGTTCTGCCAGGCGGTCACTCTTGCTATATCAACCTTCGGCAATCGGATTCGCTTACCGTCCTGGCGGACCTGAAGTCCCTCGCCCGCGCTCAGGTTGATCTGGGCGGCGGGTTCCGCCTTGGCTGATGTGGCCTCCGGCAAGACGGCCACCTGCCCCTCGATCAGGGTCACTAGGAGGCTATCCGCGACCAGCTCGACATTGAACTGGGTTCCCAATGCGAGAACAGTGTCCCGGCCCGCCCTCACCCTGAAAGGACGCGCCGGGTCTTTGGCTACATCGAACCGCGCTTGGCCCTGGTCCAGATCAATGAGTCGCTCGGTGTCGCGATACTTCACGTGGACACGGCTGCGCGCATCCAATGTGACCACCGAGCCGTCGACAAGGGTGAGGGTCCGGCGCTCACCCACACCGGTTATGTACACGCCGGCATTGGCTCGCGACCACCATATCCACGCTCCGAACGCCGAAGCGACCAGGAGGATCGCACAGGCGGCCGCCGCCACCGCAGGCCGCATCCAGCGCGGCCGCGACGAATCCCAGCGACCACGCGCTGCCCTCCGCGCATCCTCCAATGCATCGCGCCGACCTAGCATGATCTCCGGGGCGGATGCCTGGTCTCCGACCACGGTCCAGCTTTGTCTCACTCTCGCGTAGGCGACTGCGTTGTCGGGATTCTCCTCGACCCAACGCTGGAAGCGCACGAGGTCCTCAGGGTTGGCGCCCTCCGCTCGCAGCCGTACGAACCAATCCGTGGCCTGGGCGAGCCGATCGCCAGGCTCGGGCGTGTCGCCGCCTTGTTGGTCACGGTCAGTCATCGCTCGTCCTGGCGGCGCGTCAGGTGTAGCAGCGCTTTGCTTACATGCTTTTCCACGGCACTGGGCGAGATGCCGTAAATGGCGGCGATCTCGCGAACTTTCAGATTCTCCAGCCGATACAGGTAAAAAATCGCTCTCGTCCGCTCACCGAGCTCCTGGAGCGCGGCGAGGACATCCGCAAGCGCGGTCTCTCCTAGTACGACGCGCTCGGGGGACAAATCCACAGTGAGTGCATCGGCGAAAGCGGCGATGTTTTCGGCGGTGAGCGGTTGCTCGTTCCCGCGGGTGACCTGGCGGCGCGAGCGGTCGCGTAGCAGGTTCACCGCGATCCGGAATATCAGGGCCTCGGCGTTCGCTACCGATGTGTGGTTGAGCACTTTCAGGACGCGTTCGAAGACGTCCTGGGTGAGGTCCTCTGCCTCTGACGCGCTACTGACCCGGCGGCGGAAGTAGGCGATCAGGGGCAACCGGTAGCGACGGTCGAGCTCTCCGATCAGGGTCTCCCGCGGGGCGGAGGTGTTTTCAACTTCGGGGGGCACGCCTCAAGGATGCGCTATGGCCGGAGGGCGCGGCAAGGTCAGTCGTGCTAGGTGACCACGCCGCGCGTGACTTAAGCGCGGAGAGCGCTGACGGCGATGTTGTCGTAGGTGAATTATAGGCGGGGCGGAGATTTGGGATGATGCGTTACCATGGGGCTGCCAGTTCGGGGGAGCGGGTTGCGCGCGGTTGGCGCGACGAAGCGATGAGCATCAAGATCAGGGGTGAGACTTCACGTGACGCGCTGGTCATCGAGGCGGTGACGGCTTCGGCGTTCCTCCATGCGGCACATACGAGTCATGCCGAGCAATGCATTGTCAATGCTCTTCGTAGAGCTGGAAAGCTTGTCGTATCGCTTGTCGCGGAGGTCGACGGCAGCGTAGTTGGGCATGTTGCTATATCTCCGGTATCGATCTCGGACGGTACAGCGGGTTGGTTTGGACTCGGGCCGATTTCGGTTTTGCCGCAACATCAGCGTCGGGGGATTGGGTCGCAGCTTATGCGCGAAGGGCTCCGGCTTCTTCGCGAGCGTGGCGCCTCAGGGTGCGTCGTGCTTGGGGAGCCGGAGTACTACAGGAGGTTTGGTTTTCGGGCAGATCCTGACCTTGTCCTTCCCGGGGTGCCGTCGGAATACTTCCAAGCGGTAGCGTTTGATTCATCGAGGCCACGGGGCAACGTGACGTACGACGAGGCGTTCAGCTCGCCAACAGCCGGGGGCATGGACTTCAGGTAGACGCCGTGGTAGCGATCATCAAACTTGAAGACGGGCGCACGTTCTTCCTTTCGATGGCCGGACAATCGATCTCAATGCGTTTTGGGACAACGGCGATACCCACACAATTTCACGAAGATCTTATAACGAATAAAGGTCATCGAGGGTATGGACATGGATACTCTCGGGACCTATTACCCTGCCCTTTTTGAGAGATCGCACAAACAATCGCCGGCCAATGGTGGCCTGGCGGGAGTTGGGGTAGTTGCGAGCCTTTTGCTCCAACTCCTCGGCGACGCCGGGAATGGAAATAGTAGTACCCCATTTGCATTCTCCGAGATCCGTCCATCCGTCCTTACGAAGCCCGACCACGTCGATCTGGGTGCGCGTGTCCCAATACGAGCCCACTTCGAATGACGAGGTCACCCCCTCTCGTTCATAAATGTCTGGGAGTGCCTCACGGCACAGAGTCTCGTAACATGTGCCGAAGTAGGACTCCAACTGAGGCTGGATCAGTTGTGTGGCCGCTTTTCGTGGCCCCAGTTGGGCGATCAAGCTCGTATGGGGGAATACGAAGTGAAACCAGAAGCGTAGTAAGGGATCCAGTAAGCGGTAGCGCACCTCCCTTGCCTTTGGCTTTTGTTCCGTCAGAGGAAAGTGCTTGCCTATATAGCCCAGACTCGCGAGTTGCTCGAGATAGTAGTGAAGGCTGCGATCTCCAATACCGCTGCGGCGCGCGACCTCACGACTAGGGCGTGAGCCTTCAGCCAAAGCCAGCAACACCATGTAATATCTCTCGACCTCGCGCAATTCTTCCCGCAGCAAAAAGTCGGGTTCCCGGTAAAGCGGCGCAACTTCCGTCAGTAAAGCGCGCTCGATGCTCTGCAGCACTGAGCGGTCGGCACGGAAATGTTGCAGGTAGAGAGGAATCCCACCGCAAATGAAGTAGGTCATCGCGTGCTGCACAACTGAGGCGCCCGGGGAGAACTGCGCAGCCTCACGATAGCCGAAGGGGTTCAGAAGAATCTGTCCGGTACGTCGGCCGTAGAGAGGGCTCTTCTTTCCGAGCACATTGCGTTCCATGAACCCGATGAAGGAGCCGCAGATGATGAGGAAGATCCGGCCGTTGCGTTGCCATGTTCGATCCCACAGTTCCTGCAGGACAGAGGCGATCTCGGGGGATTTCTCCGCGATCCATTGAAATTCGTCGAACGCCAGGATCAATTTGCCTGGCCCGCGCCAGCGCGCCAGTACGGTTTCTATCGCTTTCTTCCACCCGTCGACCGGAGCGGTGGCGAGCAGCGGCTCACCCAGAGAATTCGCAGCGATTTCCAGGAACTCGCGTATGAGCTGCTCAGCCGGAGCTCCCTTCTTGCCGAGGAGATATATGGTCGGGTGAGACTGGGAAAAGTGCAGAATCAGTTCGCTCTTTCCGACCCGGCGGCGCCCGTAGATGGGCCAGAATGCACTTCCCGGAGCTTCGTAGGCCTCTCGTAGGGCCGCCAGCTCCCGCTGGCGCCCAATGAACGACGTGCCCGAAGTGGTGTGGGATGGGCGGCTTGCCATTTTCTCACCGTACTAGTCTAGACTAGACTCGTCAAGTCGTGACTCGTCAAGTCTTGGCTAGGTGCCTGGGGAACGAGGCGGGCTCCGTTTGCTCCATCACCTCTTGTTAAGATATTCGGACTGCGGCAACCAGCGGTATTCCGGGGTGTGGGAACCAATGAAAATCAAGACAGTGTCTCGGGTGAGCTTTTGCTTTGTTTCGGTAGCCAGCGTGTTGGTGCTGCTCGTTGGTTCATTCGGCGCCACCGCGGAGGAAGCACACCGAACAGCGGGGGCGCAGCCGGATGGCTGGCGAGCGACTGTCCGTCAGTTTGCTCTGGAACATTTTCAACAGCCTGCGTGGGGCTTCTCGCATTGTGTACGCGATTACGAGTTGGCGCGTGAGCTAGCGCGTGAGGATAAGGTCACGCTCGGTGATGATGTGCTCTACGCCGCCGCCTACTTGCATGACATGGCGGCCTTCGCTCCCTGGAGGAAGGAAGGCATCGATCACGCGGATGAGGCGGCGAGGGTCGTTGACACGGTTCTTGCGGGTACGGGGTTTCCGGAAGGGAAGCTCGAGGCCGTGCGGGGGGCCATCAGGACTCACATGTACGGGCGCGATCCAGTGGGGCCCGAGGCCAAGTACTTGCATGATGCTGATGCGCTCGACTGGCTTGGGGCTGTTGGCGTGGCTCGTATTTTCGGGCTCGTGGATCCAAATGGTGGGAATCCGGATGGGCCGAAGGCGGCCAGGATGTTGGGGGATTATCTCGCTTCGGTTCCGCAGCGGGTTTTGTCCGCTGCGGGTCAGCGCGTGGCGAAAGTCAGAACAGCGGAGTTGCGGCGGTTCCTGGATGAGCTGCGCCGGGAGACTGGCGACCTGCGCAATCTCTGAGGTCTAGAGAGCTGGCGGTGAGAGTATCTCCTGGCGAGGGTCTAGAGAAACGACCGCGGGAGTGCCTCATGGCGCGGGTCTCGTAGATTCGCTCAGTCGTGACCCAGTTTATCGAGCAGCGTTACGAGCTGCCGGCGCTCCCTGGCTGTCAGCCGTTTGCTCAGGCGACCCTCATGAATCGGAATACGTCGGCGGATGTCGTGAATCGACTTGCGACCTTTGGGCGTGAGAGCGAGTGCGTAACGCCTGCGATCGCCCCGAACCTTTTCGCGTGAGACCAGGCCTCTGTCGACGCACCGTTGCACGTGGACACCGGCGGTCATGCGCTCTACTTTGATGATGCGGGCGAGGTCCGACTGGCTCACACCCGGGGTGTGATACAACACACAGAGGATCGAGATCATCGTGACGGTGATCTCGCCGAGCCCTACCCTTGTGTGGAAGTGTTCCAGGTTGCGCAAGTTCGCGGCGTGTAGGTGCAAGCCCAGTAGCGGCTCGTTCGGCTTGCCTAGAATGGATTCGACGCGGCTGTAGATGACGGAATACTCGGCTGTGGACGTCTGGGCGTCCGGTTCATTCGGCTGCCGCGTGCTCTTTCGGGAACTCATGAAGGATCGAATCCGGACATGGAGAGTGCGAACATATCACCATGGAGAAGGCATGCCATAGGGAACAGTTGTAAAGACCGCCTCGATGCTCTGAATTCTGCCGCCACGGATGCGAAAAGTCTCGAGGAGATAGTATGAATGGGGCCGGTGGAACATCGAGATCGCCGGGCGTCCGTCGGCGAGCTCGTAATCGTTGAGTCGTCCGGAATGATCGATGAAGGCAGAGGCGAGCACCAGCCCACGCTCCTCGTCCACGAGCGGAAAGCGCCTGGCGCGTAATGCGTCATCGTAACGATAGATGCCCAGTTTGAATTGCGCGGCGCACCCCAACTCCATGTTGGCGTACCCCGAGTTTGGATGGTTGGTGGTCTGCATGCCGTCCTCGCGGCGGTTGCAACCCGGCTCGAAGTCGGTGTGCAACGTGCCGTCGTTGCGCTGCAGGGTATCGAAATAGCCATTGGCGATCGCAATCATTTGCTCGCGCGAGACTCTTTCCACGGGCCGGAGCATCTCGTTGAGTTCTGGTCGGGACGTCAATTTTGCATTGACGAACGGGACCCCCGCATCGAGAGGACGCGCCACTACCGTTTCCGCCTCCAGAATGTGCCCCTCTTTGATTTTCAGGCGTACAGCAAAGGGGGAAGCGGTGTCGGTTTCGGTCACGACTCCATAAAAGGCCGCTGAGCCGGTCTGGGGGTCGGCGAACCGGAGGTCATAGTCGCCCAAGGCGGTCACCGTGCCCCACAGTCCGTCGCCTGCCTTCAGAGTCACATTGTTCTCTGTGTAGATGGCTCCGGGCGCCCAGGGGACCCGCGCCGGGTCCTTCGCTTTGAGAGCGGCCAGGTAAGTATCGAGCAGGATGTAGAGACTGTGTCGCGTGGGCAACTCGTCTTGCGTTGGGGCAGTCGCGGCGGACTGCGCCGGAAGTGCCTGCTGCAGCGGTTGGATTGCCGTGAGCAGCGTCGCCACGAGCGAAAGCCGTTTTTTGCACCTCACGAAGCTTCCCCGTAGCTGCTGCCACCCTTAAATTGTAAGCCTAGCATACAACCCTTCTGGCTAGCGCTTGCCCGCTGTGCGGTCACATGCTGGTCGGAGCGGCGCAACGACTTTGTAATCTATTCTTACAATCCCGTCAGACGGCGTTCTATCTGGTAGTGCCAATACCAGAAGCCGCACTTTGTGGATCAGTCGCGGGAAAGAGTATGGTATATAACTGTTGGGGATCGACGTTGATCCGGCGGTCTTTCGACCGTTTGCGCCAGTCTGATTACAACGCTGCTCAAACCGTTAGGGGGGAATGGTAATAATGAGTGTCGCCATTGATTCGACTGTTCGTGTCATTTTGCGCCCATGGATCGGGGCCGCGCTGGTCGCCGTAGCGTGGACCGGAACCGCACTGGGGGCGGACACCGCAACGCCGGACAATGCAGAGGGTCCCGCGGATAACACCTTGGCGGAGATCGTGGTCACGGCGCAGTTCCGCGCCCAGAAACTTCAGGACACGCCTATTGCCATCACTGCGGTCAACTCCGCGATGATGGAACAGCGTGGTCAAACATCATTGCATGACCTGGGACAGCAGGCCCCGAACGTCACGCTCGTGGAGACCGGGGGCGCGTTCGGACCTGGTATGACATCCTCGATCCGTGGCATCGGTCAGGGCGATTTCGATCCCGCGTTGTCTCCGGGTGTCGGCATCTATATCGACGATGTCTACTACACCAGCCTCACGGGCTCGAACTTCGCGCTGCTCGATCTCGATCGGGTCGAAATTCTGCGCGGCCCGCAGGGCACCTTGGCCGGCGCCAACTCCGAGGGCGGCGCCATCAAGCTGTATTCCGTCAAACCGCAAGGTAACAACACCGGATCCGTCAAGGCGAGCTATGGCGAGCGCAGCCTGGTGGATGTGCAGGCGATGGGCGATGTTTCGTTGATCAACGATACTCTATTCATGCGCGTCTCCGGCGTCTCCCATCACCAGGACGGGTACGTGACCCGCGTCGACTACGGCTGCGCCTTTCCGCAATCGGGAATTCCGGCGAATGGCGGTGCCGATGGCGGCTGTACCGCGGGCCATGAGGGCGGCAAGAGCTATAACGGGGCGCGCGTCGCGTTACGTTGGCTTGCTGGCGAGAATTTCGAGGCCAATCTGGCCGGGGACGTCACGGTTGACGATTCCGAGGTCGCCGCCGTCACATTGCTGAAGGTGAACCCAGCCGCCGGCGGCGCCATTCTCGGCGCGACCAACTCCGGCTACCCGCCGGGCAATGCGGCCGGCGTGGCGTTCGACAGCCGGTTCATCCCCAAGGATCCGTACACGAGCTATGCCAACTTCTGCGCGCGTGGCCTTGCGGGCAACACCTATTGCTGGGCGCCGAACCAGCACACCAAGGCCTATGGTTTCAATCTCACCCTGGATTGGAAGCTGGCCGGTGGCCTGTCTCTGAAGTCCATTACCGGATTTCGCGAGTTCGACTCCCAGTGGACGAACGACGACGATGCCTCCCCGCTCGGCAGCTCGCTCGGTTTCTCCCAACTACTCAATCATACTTTGACGCAGGAGCTGCGCTTGAGCGGCACCGTCCAGAGCTTTCTGGACTACACGGTGGGCGGTTACTTCCTCAACCAGGTCACGACCTATCCCACCCACCAGGTACTGGATTACGTATTTCCTGGCTCTTTCGAGTTCCTCGGCGACGATCCGGTGGCCGAGCGCGACTTTGCGGGTTTCGCCAACGCGAGCTGGCATATCACGGACCGCCTCAATCTCAACACCGGTATCCGCTATACCCACCAGCGCAAGACCTACACCTACAATCGCTACAACCCGTCGTCCATCGGCGGTGGCGACAGCGTGTTCTTCGCCCCCGGGTTCTCGGGGACTGAGGGCAAATACGAGGGTTCCAAGGTCGACTACCGCGTCAACCTCGACTATCGCTGGACCGACGAGCTGATGACTTACGCCAGCATCTCGACGGGATTCAAGGGTGGCGGTACCAACCCACGTCCCTTCATTACGTCCCAGATCGTGTCCTTCAACCCGGAGACCCTGACGGCGTATGAGGTCGGCGCGAAGTCCGACTGGTTCAATCGGGCGCTGCGCCTGAACGTCTCACTCTTCTACAACAAGTATCGCGACATCCAGGTGACCCTGCTGAGCTGTCCGCAGTTCTCGGGCGGCGATGCTCTCGAGCCTTGCGCGGCACCGGTGAACGGCGGCGACGCGGATATCTACGGTGCCGAGCTGGAGATGTCGTATCACTGGCAGGGCCTCAGCCTCGATGCCACGTACAGTCACCAGCAGTTCGAGTACAAGTCCATCAATCCGGCCTCGGGGATTCCGCTCAGCGCTTCCGGGCAGGCATTCCAGCCATCCAAATGGAGCTTGGGTGCGCAATACGAGATCATGGTCCCGAATGGCGCAACCATTACGCCGCGGCTCGACTACGTGTACAACTCGGGCTACTTCACCAACGCCAACAACGATGCGGACAGCTACCAGTACGGGTATCACAACCTCAACGGGCGGATTACCTATCGCCCGGAGAGCGGCGGCTGGGAGGCTGCTGTGGTCGGTACGAACCTGACCGATAAGCTCTGGTACAACCAGACGTTCGATCTGTCCGCGACGCAGGGGCAAGTGTACGGCATTCCCTCGGCCCCGCGCACTATCTGGGCCGAGTTCAAGAAGAAGTTCTAGTCTGACAGGTCGTAACCGGTGAAGTTTGGGCGCGGCGCTTGCTAGACCGTAAGGGTTGATGCGAGCGCCGCGCGCGTACCTACCCGGCGCACTGAACCCTCCACGTAGAGGTGTTGGCCAGGCCGGCGAAGCCGCGATCTCTATTCTGGGCGCGGCTGTTTCTCACCGAGCACCGAGTAGAAGAGCGCCTTATTCGAAAGGGACTCGTTAAATACCTTTCGTGACGTGAACAGCCAGTGGCCGTGCACCCGTACGAGCTGGTCCTCGTAGTGCCCGAAGTAGACGAGCTGGACATCCTTCTGCGGCGTCTTGTTGGTGATCTCGAACCAATAGGCAACGGTCCTGGCGGTGTCACCTTTCACGTCGATCACGTGGTTGAGAATGAAATGCCGTGAGCGCGGCCATTCAGCCGCTCCCTTGGGCATGCTGGCGGTGCGCATCGTCGAGAAACCGGACATGGCCTTGCGAATCGCCGCCTTGCCTTTCTCGGTACCGTTCGCCCAGATGAGCACGCCGTCGTCGGCCCAGGTGGCCATCACGGTGTCCATGTCCCCCGCGTCGACAGCGATCATGTAGCGATTGGAGAGATTCTCGATCTCGGCGCGATCGTCGGCGTAACTACCTAACGCCGTACCCCATACGCCCAATGCCAGGATGCCAAGTAATGTCATATGTCGACTCATGTATCACTCCAGTTCCCCGATTGATCCGCTGACCTATTTGAAACCAGCCGCGCTGTTGACGCAATCCTCGAATGTTGGCCGAGTTGGGGACATAGAAGTGCGGGCGGTAGAGGAGCCGCGCCGATGACGTGGGAAGAACCTGCCCACGGGTATGCATTCGCCGCATGGGGGCTCCGGCGATCGTTCGTCACGGATCGGAGCGCCTTCGGCGTGGAGTGCACCATGCGCTGCGTAATGAGGTATGCTGACAGCATGACACCTGGTTCTGGGCGATGGGTTTGCCTTGGATTCTCTGGATCACACACTGCTGGGTCTATTGCGCGTCGATGCTCGGATGAGCGTCGCCGATCTCGCCAAGAAGCTGGATGTTTCGCGCGCGACCGTTGGTAATCGCATCAAGCGACTCGAGGAAAGTGGCGTTATCGTCGGCTACACCGTGCGTGTCCGACCCGATGAGGAGCCTCAGGAAATCAAGGCCTGGATGAGCATTGCGGTCGAAGGCGACCGGACGCCTGAGGTCGTCAAGGCGCTGTTGGGGGATCCCGCCCTGACCTCATTGCACGATACCAATGGGCGGTGGGATCTGCTTGCGGAAGTCCACGCGGCGACCGTAGCGGAGCTCTCCGAGGTGTTGGAGCGGGTGCGCAAGATCAAGGGCGTCGAGAACACCGAGACCAGCATTCATCTGCAGACGTTCTGTCGGGGATAGCCCCGCAGACGTTCTGTCACGGGTGGCTCCTGCCGCGAACACATTGTGGATTGCCTCTGGGCGCGTGCGTACTCCGGTGGTGAGGTAGGCGCTCAGCTTAGGCAACACGAGAGATACGAGCGCGCCCTGCTCCGCCCAGCACGCCGCCGAAAAGGTCTTTCGGGTCTTGCAGGTCGGGGATGAGGTCGATCTTCCGAATCCCTTGAGGGTGGTCATCCAACAAGGTGTGCAGGAAGCGCAAGGCGGTGAAGTCTTCGAGGGCGAAGCCCACTGAGTCGAAGATGGTCACTTGTGCCGGGTTCGTACGGCCTGGCTGCTGGCGTCGAACAACATCCGCGAATTCGACGACCGGGAAGTCGGCCGGGAGCTGTTGAATCTCGCCTTCAATCCGGGATTGCGGCGCGTATTCCACGAAGACTTTCGCGTCGGATCGCTGCAGAATGTCCGGGTGCAGCTCGGTCTTGCCCGGGCAATCACCCCCAACGGCATTGAGATGCATTCCAGGGGCGATCATGGGCGGCGTCAGGATGATTGCGTTTCGCTTGTCGGCGGTTACCGTGGTCACGATGTCGGCTCCGCGGACCGCATCCGCTGTACTGCTCGCGCGCACGATTTTCAGGTCGCTGAGCTCGGACATGGAACGCAGGTTCCGCTCCAACTTCGCCGTCGCCAGGGGGTCGATGTCGTAGAGTCGCAGCTCGCGGATGCCGAGCATGCGATGGAAGGCGATGGCTTGGAATTCGCTCTGGGCGCCGTTGCCGATGAGCGCCATGACACGGGAGTCGGCGCGCGCCAACCACTTCGCCGCCAGGGCTGACATGGCGGCAGTGCGTAGCGCAGTGGTGAGTGTCAACTCCGAAAGTAACAGAGGGTAGCCTGTCGAGACGGCGGACAACACGCCGAAGGCGGTAACCGTCAGCAGACCTTCGGCGGTATTGCAGGGGTGTCCGTTGACGTATTTGAAGGAATAGGACCTGCCGTCGCTGATGGGCATCAGCTCGATGACGCCTTCTTCCGAATGACTCGCGAGGCGGGCGGATTTTTCGAACTCGCCCCAGCGTTTGAAGTCGACTTCGATCTGCCCGGCCAGGCGGGTGATGAAGGTGCCGGTGCCGATGTCGTTGACGAGTCGTTGAATGTCGGCGACGCCGATATAGTTGATCACGATGAGAGCCTCTCGGACGCGGGGGATCGTGGGCACGTGTTAGCGTGCTGTGAGGATCCTAATGAAGTCCCGTGTTAGAGAGAAGTTGGCGTTATGTGCCAGAAATGATGGGGTTTTGACGCAATGGCAGGGGACGTTGACGAAATGTAAAGCGGGGCTGTGCCGGCTGCTGCGAGGCCGGTTATCGCACCAGGAACCCGTAGGTCTGGGGGTCGCGGGCATCGAGGATCCAATTGCCGAACCCGCAAATAAAGGCGTTCCCCGAGACTTCCGGAATGACGGCGTCGAAGTCTTTGAGGCGAGTTCGAGACAGGACACGTCCCTTGAAAATCGATCCCACAATGGACTCGTTGATGAGTGTCGTGCCCTCTGGGAGTTGCCCACGAGCGTGGAGTTGCGCGACACGGCCCGCAGTGCCTGAGCCGGTCGGAGAACGGTCGACTTCGCGATCCGCGAAGACGCAGCAATTTGCTTGCGAGGAGCCGGGGTGACGTGGGGCGCCTGCGATGATTGTGCCGTAGATGTCTTTTATGTCGGTGAGCTCGGGATGCACGATAGAGAAGGCCGCGTTGGTGGCGTTTTTGACTTCCGCGCCGAAGTCCTTGAGTCGCTCTACTTCCGACTCGCGGATGTGCAAGCCGTATGGGGTTCCATCGACATAGAAATAGAAAGCGCCGCCGTAGGCGATGTCGCCTGTTACCGGGCCGAACGATGGGGTTTGCACGGTCACGTCGCGCTTCCACATGAAAGAAGGCACGTTGACGAAGCGGACATCTCCTGCGTGCTCGCCATCCCAGGCCACGTACGCCTCGATGAATCCACAGGGCGCATCAATCCCAATTTTCGTTTCGGGGATGGTTCGTTGCACCCAGCCGAGCTCTACCGCAGCGGTCGAAAGCGCGATGACACCGTGACCACAGTGGGAGCTGTAGCCTACATTGTGCATGAAGATGACGCCGAAATCGGCGCCCTCACTCACCGGCTCGGTGAGGAGTCCTCCATACATGTCAGCGTGTCCACGTGGCTCGAACATGAGCGCACGTCGCAACTCGTCGCAATTTTCCTCGAGCCATTTCCGGCGGGCCAGAATGGTATTACCGGGGATGCGTGGGTAACCGCTGGTGATGATGCGGAACGGCTCTCCGCCGGTATGGACCTCGACGGTACTGATGGCGCGTGTGACTTTCACGGTGCGTGCAAGATTTTCGGCGATTGTGCTCCCGCTATAGTAGACGCATTTCAGGTTTCGCTCACGCCTCGAGGCGCCGCTCGCTCACTACGATTCCGTCCTCGTCGCTGTACAGCCAGTCGTTCGGGCGAAATAAGATGCCGCCAAAGGCGACCGGTATGTCTCGCTGGCCACTACCCGTCTTGGTGCTGCGCAAGGGATTGGACCCCAGGGCCTTAAGGCCGAACGAGAGTTTGCCGAGGGCGACCGTGTCGCGCACCGCACCCCATACGACCATACCGACCCAACCGTTCTTCAGGCCCAGGCCGGCGAGGTAGTCACCCAGGAGCGAGCACCGCACCGAGCCACCACCATCCACAACGAGCACCGCGCCGTTGCCCGGCTCGGACAGTGCTTGTTTGATCAAGGTGTTGTCCTCGAACGACTTGACCGTTCTTAGCGGGCCGCCGAAGCGAAGCGCGCCTCCGAATTGACGAAATTGCACGTCGCAGCAGCGCAGGATGCTCTCATGCGCGTCAACGAGATCCGCGGTGATGGGGTTCATGGGTTTCCTTCTAACTGGGAGCGAACACGATGCAGACCGGGCTGCCGGTTTTGATCGGTTCGCCGACCGGGAGTAACGTGCCTTCGGGACCGTCGGTCCTGAACGGGACGATTCGGTCACTGTCCTCGTTGGCCACGAACAGGTGTTGGCCTGCGGGGTCCAGGGCGAAGAAGCGGGGTGTTTTGCCTTGCGCATCCGTCCAACCTTTGGCTGTCAGGCGGCCGGTGGCCGGGTCGACGGCAAAGGTTGCTACGCTGTCGTGTCCTCGATTGGACGCGTACAGAAGGCTTCCGTCATTCGAGAGCGCGATTTCGGACGCGCGGCTGTCACCTACGAACGTATCCGGAAGCGATGATACAAGTTGGAATGGAGTCAGTTTGCCTGTCTGCGAGTCGAATCGATGCGCTGTTACGGTCGAATCGAGCTCGTTGATGACGTAGGC
>DAITMW010000113.1:0-1446 GCA_036834945.1 Steroidobacteraceae bacterium | reverse complement strand
GACGAAAGGTGGTTGGCGACCACGATCCAACGGTTGGTCGGGTCGATCGTGAGGTGCACCGGGTTCTTCCCGAATGTGCTCACGCTGTTCAGGTGGGTGAGCTTGCCGGTGCTCTGGTCGATGGAGAACGCGCTGATGTCGGTGAGGTCGCCATGGACCGCGTAGAGGAAACGCCTGCTGCGGTCGAAAGCCAGGTAGGAGGGATTGGCCAGGCCTGAGATGACCTGGACGTGGCTCCATTGTCGGGCTCGGCCGGCCGAGCGGTAGACGTTTATGCCGTCGCCACGTGCGTGGCGCTCACGGGTGGTGCGGGAGCCGACATAGGCGAAGTAGGAGGATGAGTCGGACATTTTGAGGGCACCCTGAGTGGGACGGGCTTGCGCAAAAGCAGATTGCCAGACGGCCCTCCCGAGCCCTACAAGCCCGGCGCCGTTCGCGGCGGTGCGCAGGAGGCCACGTCTGGTGATCACTCTATTTTGCATTTTGTAGTAAAATACTGCAATAGAGGACGCGGCACAATCACTTATCATTGGCGGCCAATGCACCGCGCGAGCCCTGACGGAGTTCCGAGCGAGATATGGGTAGAAGCAGCCTCACCGCACAATTGGCGTCGCAGATCCTGGATCACATCCGATCCAACAATCTGGCACGCGGTCAGCACCTGCCCAGCCAGACCCTGGCGGACACCTTCCGTGTGTCGCGCGCGCCGGTGAATTCGGCCTTCAAATTCCTGGAGAACATGGGTGTGGTGCGCTTCGAGGCGAACCGCGGTTACTTCCTAGCCACCGATGCCAAGGACCTCACGGCTTTGAAGCTGCTGGTGAACGAAGCGGGGGACGAGGACGAGTGCTACTTCGAGATTGCCGAGGACCGCCTTGCGGGCAAGCTGCCTCAACAGGTGACTGAGAACGAGCTCATGCGGCGCTACGGGCTGCCGCGTAGCCGCCTGGTGAAGATCCTCAACCGGATCGCACAGGAGGGCTGGGTCGAACGGCTGCCTGGTCACGGCTGGGAATTCCGGCAGACGCTGACCTCACGCGACAGCTACGAGGCCGGGTATCGGTTTCGTGCCACGATCGAGTCCGCGGCGGTGCTCGAGCCGACTTTCCGGATCGATCGCGAAACCTTTCGCCAGGCGCGTGAGCAACAGGAGGCGCTCCTGCAAGGTGGCTTGTTGCGTCTTTCGCGCGCGCAGTTGTTCAAGATCAACTCGGAGCTGCACGAGACGATCGTGGGCTGGGGCGGAAATGAGTTCTTTCTCGATGCGATCAAGCGGGTCAATCGGTTGCGCCGTCTTATCGAATATCGTGTGACGTTGGATCGCTCGCGGCTGACCCAGCAGTGCCACGAGCACCTGGAGATCCTCGACCTGCTCGCCGCCGGCGAGGTCACGGAGGCCTCAGGTTATTTGCGTCGCCATATCCAGGGCGCGAACTCACTGAAATC
>DAITMW010000112.1:15174-20426 GCA_036834945.1 Steroidobacteraceae bacterium | reverse complement strand
TCTACTTCGCAAACCACACCAGTCACATCGACACCCTCGCGATCTGGGCGGCACTGAATGCCGACGCACGGGCGAGAACACGGCCTGTGGCGGCGAAAGACTATTGGAACAAGGGTCTCATCCGCCGCTACTGCGCACTCCGGGGGCTGAGGGCCGTGCTGATCGAGCGCCAGCGGGAAGACCGCGTCGGCGATCCGCTCGATCCCCTGATCACGGCCCTGCAGGGCGGTGACTCACTGATCCTGTTTCCGGAGGGCACGCGCGGCGCCGGTCCCTTGCCGGCCGCGTTCAGGTCGGGTTTGTACCGGCTGGCCCAGATGTTTCCCTCGGTCAGGTTGATGCCCGTCTATCTCGAGAACCTCCATCGCGCCATGCCAAAAGGAACTCTCGTACCCATCCCACTCATCTGCACGGTGAGATTCGGTGCTCCGCTGGAAAGAATTGCCCCGGAATCGAAGGAGGCGTTTCTGGAGCGCGCCCGCGACGCAGTGGTGGCACTCGCGTGAGCGGCAGCACAAAGTTCTACTCGCTGATGGGCGGTGTGGTCGCGGTACTCGTCGTTGCCTCTCTGATCGGCTGGATACTCCAGCTGAAGGTGGGCACGGGACCTAAACGTGCCGTCATAGAGAACCTCAACAGCCGCATCCGCGCCTGGTGGGCGATGGTAGCGGTCTTCGCGATCGCCTTCGCCGCCGGCAAGGTCGCCACCCTGGTACTCTTCGGGCTGATGTCGTTCTTTGCCCTGCGTGAGTTCATCACCCTCACACCCACCCGGCGCGGCGATCATTTCCCGCTCTTCCTGAGTTTCTTCATTCTGATTCCCGGCCAGTACCTGTTGATCGGCGATGGTTGGTACGGCATGTTCGCGGTATTCATCCCGGTGTATGCCTTTCTGGTGCTCCCCGCGATCGCGGCGCTGTCGGCGGACGTGGACTTCTTCCTCGAGCGCACCGCGAAGATCCAGTGGGGCGTCATGATCACTGTCTTCTGTGTCAGTCACGCCGCCGCCCTGCTGCTGCTCGACATTCCCGGCTACAACGGACAGAACGCCTTGCTCATCTTCTACCTGGTCCTGATCGTCCAACTGAGCGACGTGTTGCAATACGTGTTTGGCAGGTTGTTCGGCCGTACGAAAGTGGCGCCGGTTGTGAGCCCCTCGAAGACCGTCGAAGGCCTCGTCGGCGGCGGGATCTCGGCGACGTTGATCGGGGCGGCGATGTACTGGATCACGCCGTTCGCACCATTGCAGGCGCTCGTCATGGCACTCGTGATCGTCGTGATGGGGTTTCTGGGTGGCCTCGCTCTCTCGGCCGTCAAGCGCAGCATGGGAGTCAAGGATTGGGGGACGATGATCGAAGGCCACGGAGGCATGCTCGATCGCATCGACTCACTGAGTTTTGCCTCACCGATCTTTTTCCACCTGACCCGCTATTACTTCAGTTGAGGGCATGATGCGACGCACCGCGCTGTACCCTGTTGTCATCCTGCTCGTGGCGCTCACCGCGAATATCGCGCAGGGGCGCTCTCCCACCCTGATTCTTCTCAACGGCAAGATCTGGACCGAAAACCCCCGGCAACCCGAGGCACAGGCCGTTGCGATCGAGGGCAACCGCATCATGGCGGTCGGCTCATCGGATGTCATCCGGAAGCTGGCCGGTCCCGACTGCAAGATCATCGATCTCGGCGGCCGCCGCGTGGTGCCGGGATTCAACGATTCTCACGTGCACCTGCTCTCCGGCGGCGACTCCCTCATCAGCGTGCAGCTGGGAGACGCCAACTCGGTCGACGAATTTCGCCGCCGCATCGGGGACTACGCGAAAACACTGCCCAAAGGGACGTGGATCAGAAACGGCAACTGGGACCATACGCGCTGGACCCCGGCGGACTTACCGACGCACGAAGTCATCGACGCCGTCACACCGGACAACCCGGTGTTTGTCTGGCGCCTCGACGGCCACATGGCGCTGGCGAATGCCGCCGCCATGAAGCTCGCTGGTGTGGACCGGAACACCAGGGATATCTCCGGCGGCGAGATCGTCCGCGACAAACAAGGCAATCCGACCGGCATATTCAAGGACGAGGCCACAGCCCTGATCGAGAAAGTCATGCCACCCCTGCCGGAAAGGGAACTCGATGCCGCCCTCGAAGCAGCCCTGCACGAAGCGGCGAGCCACGGAGTAACGAGCGTACACAACCTGTGGGACGCGCCCACGGACATCTACTCCGCGATGAAGTTCAGGGAGTTTCAGAAGTTCGCGCGCAACGGGAAACTCACAGTACGCATCTACAATGCCAACCCGCTGCGCGACTGGAAATCACTCGCGACCGTTGGCGTCCAGGCGGCCTTTGGCGGTCCGGTTCTTCGCATGGGCAACCTGAAGAGTTTCGCGGACGGCGCGTTGGGATCGGAAACCGCGTGGATGGAGGCACCGTTTACCGACAGGCCGGGCTATAGCGGTCTCGCGAGCTCCGCTCTGCAGGATTCGGCCAACTACTACGCCAGCATTCAGGGCGCGGACAAGGCCGGTCTGCAGGTCTCCGTGCACGCGATCGGCGACCGCGCGATTCACGCAGTGCTCGACGTGTTCGAGCGCGTCGCAAAAGAGAATGGGCCCGCGGACCGGCGTTTTCGCATCGAGCACGTCCAACATCTGCGGCCGGCCGACATCGTACGATTCGGATCGCTCGGCGTAGTCGCATCGATGCAGCCTTATCATGCGATCGACGATGGGCGCTGGGCCGAGAGGGAGTTGGGGCCCGCGCGCATTCAGACGAGCTATGCCTGGCGCTCACTCCTCGATCATGGCGCCGTGCTCGCTTTCGGCTCGGACTGGCCGGTCGCGCCCTTGGATCCGCTGTTGGGAATCTATGCCGCCGCCACGCGCCGTACCCTCGACGGCAAGAATCCGCAAGGCTGGATTCCGCAACAACGCATCACGGTGGCCGAAGCTGTCCATGCCTACACGGTTGGATCGGCATTCGCCGAGCACCAGGAGCAGGTGAAAGGCTCGCTCGAGCCCGGCAAGTTGGCCGACCTCTCCGTGTTGAGCACGGACATCTTCCAGATCCCCGCCGCGGACCTCGACAAAGCCCGCGTTTACATGACCGTATTCGATGGCTCGGTGATTTACGTCCGGTCCCCAGGGAACCTTTAGGCCCTTCACGCATCTTACATTTCGTTACACCCACGCGTACGCCAAAGGGGAGGACGGGGTGAGGGTCTACGCTTTATTGGTGATCGGGGCTGGCGCCCTGCTCGGTTTAGGCGGTTGCGGGGGTGGCGGCGACGACGGCCCGCCGCCACAGTTTCAGACGCAGATTGTGAGCGATCCGGCGTACGACGGAGACATCGAGCAGACCGCGCCCGGTGTATACGTGGTGACCCAGGGCATGTCCGCGAATGTGCAGAGCACCTTCGCCGGCATCGATCCCGTGGCGGGCACGGAATTCAGAACCTTTCTCGATTTCCCCCTGGGAGGCCAGGGTGGCGTTCCGGGCGACGCCATCATCGATTCGGCATTCCTCGAATTTCTGGTCGATGACATCGAGCCGCCGAATGGGAGCGTGCCCATCCGCGTCGACCTGGTCGAGTTTCAGCCGCCCGACCTCATCGGCACCGATTTCGACCGCAACGCCCAGCCCGCGCTGGCGTCCGTGCTGGTGCAGGGCGATGTGAACAGCCAGGACATCGGAAATTTCGTTTCCGTCGACGTCACACCGCTTATGATTCAAGCTCAGCGGCTGGGGCTCGTGGATTTTCAAGTGCGGATCATGGAGGACCTGGGACCGCCGATTTCCACGTTGGTGGAGATCGACGATACGACCGGCCCCAATCGCCGCGCGCGAGCGCCACTGTTGACCGTAGCCTTTCACTGACCTCGGATTTCAACATGGCCCGATGGACTCAGCGGGTGCTGCCACTCGCCGCGCTCTCGTTGTATCTCGGATCGTCGGTCGCTCAACCACCCCCTACCGTATCTCGTTGGATGCTTCCCGGCGTCTCGAGCCCCCTATGGGAGTCGCACCCCGCGATCGACCCCCTGACGGGCGATCTGTGGTTCGTGCGCAGCGACAAGAAGTTCTCCGGCTGGCGGATTCTGGTCTCCCATTGCAATGACGGCCAATGGTCCGCGCCCAAGCCCTCCCCCATAGAAGGACCGGGTCTGGAAGCCGACCCATGGTTCTCCGCGGATGGTCGGACGCTATGGTTCATCTCGACACGCGCGAGCGGCGCCAACAGCAGCAGTGCGCTCGACATCTGGCGCGCGCAGCGAGACGCAAACGGAAAATGGCGAAAACCCGAGCGGCTTCCTGAGCCCGTGAATTCGGCCTCTGCCGAGTGGTTTCCGCGACCCGGCCCGGATGGCTGGCTCTACTTCGGCTCACGCCGGCCGGGCGGGCAAGGCCAGGACGACATCTGGCGCGCGCGTGAACGCACGGACGGGAGTTGGACCGTCGAGAACCTTGGCTCCGCTTTCAACAGCGCGGATGCGGAATACGAATTCCAACCCGCCGCGGATGGGAAGTGGGGAATCCTGGCGACCGACAAGGGGTTGTTCCGCGTCACGGCGACACCAACAGGCTGGCAGCGCGCCGGAAAATTCGGCCCGCAAGTCAACTCCAACGGCACCGAGATCGGGCCCCTGATCGCCCCCGACGGACGCAGCTTCGTGTTCTCGCGCGACGCCGGCGGCGACCACTCCGGCGAGCTCTTCATCGCACGTCTCGACCCGGCCGGCCAGTGGCCGCCGCAGCGCTGCCAGGCGCCAAGTCCGGGATCGAGGTGATGTCAGACAAACACTGACACTCCAACTCCTCTCCGTGTCTCACGTTGGATTGACGCGCGGGTACAGCGTTTGCTGTGTCTCAGCCAACGTGACACATCACTAACAGCTCCGGCTGAAGCCGGAGAGGAGCGCAAACATGAAGGGCTTCAAGTCCACGGCGGCGCTGAGTCTGGCCGCGCTGATGATGCTCACCGCCGGCTGCGCGGCACCTGAACACCGGATGAACGTGGCAGCCAATCGCGACGACGCGCGCCGGGTCGAGTTCGAACATTGCCGCGCGGAAGGGCGCACCGATTGCGATGCGATCCTCAACGCACCGGTGAACAACAATACACCGTACCGCTCGGACTCGCCGTACCGTAGCGACTCCGTGCGCGAGCAGGAGCGCCGCGAGGCCTATAACCGCTGCATGGAACGCAACGGCCGGGACTGCGACGACCTGCTACACCACGACTGAAGACCGTG
>DAITMW010000112.1:7523-15074 GCA_036834945.1 Steroidobacteraceae bacterium | reverse complement strand
AACAGGTACGACAGGACGACGTGCGTCGTGTTGAAGAAGGCGTAGACGCCCGCGTTGTCGACTCCCCATGGCGGGAGCGTGAGGGCATTGAAAAACTTGACTCCATACTTGCTGAAGTTGGAGGCGATATAGCCGGACAAGGGCATGCCCAGCATGCACACGTACAGAGCCACGTGACTCCAATTGGCAGCCGTACGCTCCCACGACGGCAGGAAGGCAGGCAGCTGCGGCGGACGATGCCAGATGCGCCATGCCAGTCTGGCGAGAATGAGCAGCGCAAGGACCAGCCCCGTCGACTTGTGGAGATTCACGTAGAACCCGCGCATGGGCGTACCGCGAGGGACGCTCTCCAGAAACCAACCAAACGCGATCTGCCCGAATAGCGCGATCGCGATCAGCCAATGCAGGACGACCGCCACGCGGGTGTAGCGCGAGTCCGCGGCAAGCTCCCCCGTACCTCGTAAATCAATGGCACTGTCTGGCATATTTTCCCCAAGCCTGTTTCAACTCAGCCGCGCAGGCGCTGCTCCAGATACTGCAATGCGAGCAATTGCAGCTCCCGCATACCCGCCACCCGACCGGCAAGACCCTCCTCGTCGCTGAGCGAGCTGGAGGCCTTCATCATCTGTAACACCACGATCGCAATGTCGCGTGCGGCCTCTACCGACAGCGATGGAGTACGTGCGCGCAGGATTGCAGCGATCTGCTTACGCAGCATGCTGCGAAATGTCATACGACGGGTTTTCTCATCCATCCGGGCTTCGGCCAGGGGCAGCGCCGCCGCGCGCGCTTCTGGATGACTTCGCAGCAAACCAAACAGCCTCTCGATCAGCGTCGGGTTGTCGATTTCGCCGGCGCCCGCCTCCAGCTCCTGAAGATCCGCGGCCAGCAGCTCGACGTAGTTCTGCACCAGTGTGTCGGCCAGTGCCTCCTTGACCGGAAAGAATTGGTATAGCGAGCCGATCGGCGCGCCGGCACGTGCGGCGATCTCGGTCATCGTCGCCGCCTCATAACCTTTCTCGGCAAACACAGCAGCCGCCGCCTGAAGGAGCTCGGATACGCGTTGTTTGCCACGCGCCCGCTTGGGCGCGCGCGCGGCTGCGCTTTCAGTGTCGCTTGACATTTATGAGCCTATCCTCATAATCCAGTTACATGAGGATACCCTCATATTAATTCCCTCTCTCATGGAGCGCAGCCTTTCATGCAGCTTAGTGCGAAAAACACCGCCTTGGTTCTGATCGATCTGCAAAAGGGCGTCCTGGCGATGCCTGTCGCCCCCTATGCCGGCCCGGTAGTTTATGACCGCTCGATGCACCTGGCACAGCGGTTGCGCGACGCGGGTGGACTGGTCATCCGCGTGCGCGTTTCCTTCTCCGGCAACCTGGCCGATGCTTTGCGGCCCCCGGTCGATCAGCCCACTGATTACTCCGCCTTTCCGCCCGGCTGGGATGAGCTCGCGGAGCCGTTGCATCCGTCGGATCTCGTCATCACCAAGCGCCAGTGGGGCGCCTTCTATGGCACGGAGCTGGACCTGCAACTGCGTCGCCGCGGCATCCGGCGCATCGTACTGGGCGGTATCGCAACCAACATCGGAGTCGAATCCACCGCACGCAACGCGGCGGAGCACGGCTACGAGCTGGTCATACCGGAAGACCTGTGCAGCAGCCTCAGCAGTGAGGCGCATGCGTTCAGCTTCAAACACATCCTGCCGCGCCTGGCCCGCATCACGACCTCAGAGACCATCACATTCGAATGAGTGCGTGGCCCGCGTCTCTTCAGTGGCCGCTCCTGCTCGGCCTCTCGACGGCCATTTCGCTGCTATGGGGCGCAGCCGGACTTCCCGCGGCGCTCCTGTTTGGACCGGTGATCGGCGGCATCCTCTTTGGCGTAAACGGAGTGCGCTTGACTGTCCCCCGCTGGTCATACGTGGGAGCGCAGGGAGTGATCGGCGCTTTGGTGGCGGCGGCCATCACACCTGCCATCATTGCAACTTTGGCACACGACTCGCTGTTATTCGCAGTTGTCACGCTCACCACCGTACTGGGCGCTGCCGCGCTGGGTTGGATCATCAGCCGTGCGGGCCTCATACCCGGAGCGACCGCCGTATACGGAACCTCTCCGGGGGCCGCCAACGCAATGGTGGTGCTCGGCGAAGCCGAAGGCGCGGATGCACGTATGGTTGCGTTCATGCAGTACTCCAGGGTGCTGTTGGTCGCCCTGGCCGCGGCATTGGTCGCCCGCTTCTGGGCGAACACCTCCATGGCGCGCGTACCGACTCCATCCTTGCTGGCGCCCGTGCACTGGGGCAGTTTCCTGGAAGTGGCCGTGCTCGCTGCTCTCGGCCAGCAACTTGCGCGTAAACTGCGCCTCCAGGCCTGGGCCCTGCTCGGCCCGATGTTGGTGTTATCCGGCTTCCATGCGGCTGGCTGGCTGACGATTGAGCTGCCGCGCTGGCTGTTGATTGCCGCCTACGCCCTGCTCGGTTGGCACATCGGTCTGGGCTTCCGCCGGGAGGCCCTGATACACGCCGGGCAAGCACTGCCGGCGGTGGCCGGCGCGGCGCTGGGGCTGCTCGCCTTCTGTGGCCTTCTCGCGTGGAGCCTGGCGCATGTTGCACACGTGGACGCGCTGACTGCCTACCTCGCCACGAGCCCCGGCGGACTCGACTCGGTTGCCATCATTGCCGCATCAACACCGCGCGTCGATCTTCCATTCGTACTGGCCTTGCAGTCGGTACGGCTCCTCACCGTCATCGGCGTAGCTCCGCTCATTACCAGACTGGTCGTACGTCACTCGCCGCACCTGCAGAGCGCACCCTAGAAACTACGGGCAGCAGCCGTAATCACGGCAGCAACTTCCCCGGGATGGGACGCGAAGACCGCGTGACTCGCGCCTTTGATTTCGGAGGTTTGACTCTTCGCGCGCGCGTAGTACCAGCGCTCGAGCTCCGGATTGATGATCTGGTCACTCGCCGCGACAATTCCCCAGGTCGGTTTGGTCTTCCAGGCCGCTTCGCTCAACGGAGAGCTGAAGACGGTGGCTGCCGCCAACACCTGCGAGCGGGCGGCGAATCGCGCAAGCTCGTGCGGCAGGTCGGGCGCGAACAGGATGGGGAACTTCGCGGGATCGAGATAGGTGTAGCCATCGCTCGTCACCTTGATCGCGCCAGGGGTTTTGCCGAGAACACTCGGTGTCTTCTTGCCCAATGCCGCCTCGTCCTCGCCAACATCAGGAGCATGCGCGGCGACGTACACGAGGCCGGCAACCTTCGGATGGACGCCCGCTTCAGTGATGACCGAGCCACCATAGCTGTGGCCAACCAGGAGTGTGGGACCGTCCTGCAGGTCCAGAATCCTGCGCGTTGCAGTGACGTCGGCGGCGAACGATGTCTCGGGCTCCTGCACCATGGTCACGTGGAAGCCCTCTCTGGTGAGGATATCGTAGACAGGTTTCCAACCCGAGGCGTCAACCCATGCACCGTGCACCAGCACGATGTTCTTGAGGGGTGCGGCATCGGCAGGAACGACGTTCGCTGCCAGGAGAGCGGTGACCAGGATAGCCAGGAAGACCTTAGAGTGTTTCATGTTCATGACTCCGGTGGGTGAGCGTCACTGGAGTGAACGATGGAGTCGGCGCGTTGCACAGCCGTTTCCCTTCGGACGGCTCCTGTTACAGCTGAAATGGCGTAAAATCCCCGACACTCCACCATCAGGCGTGCAAAATCATGGTGTTCGAGCAAATCGCCACGGGAGGGTGCCGGTCCTACCTCGTCGGTTGCGCGGACACGTGCGCGGCCGTGGTCATTGACCCCGAGTTGAGCCAGGTCGACCGTTACCTGGCGCTCGCCAACCAGCACGGGCTGCGTATCCGGCACCTGATCGATACCCACACCCATGCGGACCATTTCTCCGCGACGCGGGCGCTCGCCAGGCAACTCGACGTCCCTATCGCAATGCACCAGTCCAGCCCGGCGCCGTTCGTCGACATGCGCCTGGGGGATGGGGAATCCATGGTTCTCGGGAAACTGCGCATCAACGTGATGCATACGCCGGGACATACACGCGATTCCATGTGCCTGCGTGTTGAAAACCGGCTGTTCACCGGTGACACCCTGCTGATCGGTGCCACGGGCCGGACGGACCTGCCGACGGGCGATCCCGAGGCCTTGCACGACAGCCTGTTCAACCACCTGCTCCGGTTGGATCCGGCGCTCGAGGTCTACCCCGCGCACGAATACAAGAACCGCGGCCACACGACCCTCGCCCAGGAACTGGAGCAGAACCCACGACTCCAGAAGCGCGAGCGCGGCGATTTTGTCGACATGATGCGCAATCTCAACCTCTCCATGCCGACTCACCTGACCGAGGCCCTGCGCACGAATCTCTCGGGTGGTAAAACGATCGCGCAGTTGCTGTCCGAAGCGGCCTCGCTCGTGGCCTTCATGTCGCTCGATGAGCTCAAAGCTCGTGTGGATGCGCATGACGTCGAGCTCGTCATTCTGGATGTGCGCGAGCGGGACGCCTACACGGCCGGACATGTGCCCGGCGCGCGTCACCTGCCACGTGGCCAACTCGAGCTCAGAGTGAATGAAGAACTGCCGGACCCGACGTTGCGGATTCTCGCGGTCTGCGAATTCGGCCGGATCTCAACACTCGCCGCCGCGACACTGCGTCAGATCGGATTCCAACGGGCGATTGCACTCGACGGCGGGATGAAGGCCTGGCGGGAGGCGGGTTACCCGCTAGTGTCGGCCTGAAGGCACCTATCGCGCGGCAGGCGCAACGGTGTTGGGTGCCTTGCGAACCGTCTCACGTTTGCGAGCGCCGAGCTCCATGACCGGGGATGGAAGGTGCTTCTGCTCGAAGGCCAGCGGATTGGAGCCCGGAGTGGTCACCTGAAACGCGGACGGACGTTTCCACCCCTCCGCACGCAGGCCAAACACGCCGCGCTGGACGTCATAGGTCACTCGCCCGCCGAGCCCCAGTCGCATACCGAGAGTGGACTCGTTCTGGCGACCGAAAACCTCCAGTCGGAAGAGCTCGCGGTGCTGCATCGGGTCCCCGGCGACCGGGTTGCCCGAATTGTTGCCCAGGCGACCTTGTCCGACCCGCAGACTGAGGTTGGGGAGCCTGCCGCCCGCTCCAGCGCCAACCGGCCAGCTCATATATAACATAAGCTCGGGCGATTGCGGCGCGGACACCGGCGGCGCGGCCGCGGCAACCGCCGCCCAGAGTAAACAGGTTGATCCAGCCCCTAACCGGAACGCTGCCTGCTTTTGCATGACAGCCACCCCTTCTAGTTCTGGAATCTACCTTAGCAGGGGTTGCAGACGCCCAAGGGGGCGAGGCGTCATAACGTGGCACTCTTTCGCGTTACTGCGGGTGGCCGTGCTCCTCGGCCTTGGAGGTCACCCAGTCCATCAGCGCCAGCAGCACTCCGGAGACCACGAAAGTCAGGTGAATCGTGACCATCCAGCCGATGCGGGCGCCCTCGAGCGGGACGGTGGGATCGCCGAGGGGCAGGAAACTGCGCAGCAAGGCGATGCCGCTGATGGCGACGATCGATGCGATGAGTTTCAACTTCAGGCCGGAAAAATCCACCGTGCCCATCCAGCTCGGCCGATCCTCGTGGTTGCCGATGTGCAGTTTGGAGACGAAGTTCTCGTAACCGGAGAACATCACGATCAGGACCAGGTTGGCGGTCAACGAAAGATCGATCAATGACAGCGCGAGCAGGATCGCCCCTTCCGCGTCCATCCCGTCGGCGTGCCGCAGGTGCTCGATCAACTCGTGGAAGAAAACGAAAAGGATCAGCCCGAGGGCTACGATCATCCCCAGGTAAATGGGCGCCAGCAACCAACGGCTGGCGAACAGAACGAGCTCGAGACCGCGCTCCAGTTTGCCACCGCCCGGTGTGCTCATGTTGGACCCGCCGCCGGTCAGAGCTTCTGGACGACCACCCGGCCGCTTGCGTCGACGAATACGTGATAGCGGTTGCCATCCTGGCACGTCGCGGTGTAATCGCTGTCGGCGTTGCGCTTGGCCTCGACGACCTTACCGCAGGGCATGCCCTGCAAGGCGATCGTGGCACCCAGGTCTTTGCCGAGCGGCGGATCCGCGGCAACGGCCATTCCGGCGGGACCCAGTACGGTCACAACGGTCAGGACGAGAGCGGTTTTACGACTGGCCATGGTGTCTCATCACTCCTATGACTCAAAGCTTCGCGAATTTCTGCGGGTCGGACAGAATGCCCCAGAGCGCCTCGCGCGAGCCCGAGATGGCGCTCGCGAGCGGCGGATCGCCATCCTGCAACAGGCTCAGAACCTTCATCAGCAACAGATCATACCTTTGCCGCAGATCGCCCAGGGAAGTCGTCGACTTGCGCGCATGAAAGGCTCTGAACTGACTCAGCAGGTCATCGACCTGGTTCTTCAGGGACAACTTCGTGAACAGGCCGATGGCCCGCGTGTCTTTCAGACGTTGCTCCAGGGAGTTCAGATCCAGGGAGGGCGCCGCCGCGGGGGCGGGTGTCGGAGTCGGTTTGGTCACGGTCGGGGTCGCTGGCGGCTGAGAGGGTGTTGCTGCTGCAGGCGCCGAGGGCTTGCCGCTGCCAGTGGTGGGCGCGGCTGAGTCATTGCCCGTGTGGGGCGCGGGAGGCTTCGGTTTCGGCGCGCCCGCCGTTGGCGGCTGAGGCCGGGTGTCTTTGGAGGACGTGGCCGGGCGAGTTGGCACGGCGCCACTGCTGCTCGGGCCCGCGGTCGGGGGCTTGGTGGCGTTTTGGTCCGGGGTGGCGGGCGGATTCTGCTGTGCCGGGGGCCGGGATGGCCCGGAGGGCTGCGGCTGTGCGGCAGGCTGGGCCGGCGCAGGTGCAGGTGGCGGTGGCTGCGGGTGGGCACATCCCACCAATGCACAAAGCAAGGACACAACGCCAACAGCGATATAGCGAGTCATCCACTCCCCCAAGAGATGGCTGGGGGTCAGTATCGCTATCAGAACCCGGGGGTGCAATCCGTAGCCGGCCCCGTTGCACGGGGCCGGCCGACTTTGCCTGGAACAGTTACTGCCCCGGCAGGACCGGAACCCACTTCCCGTCCTGCAGTGCCACGGTGGCGGTCATCATCTTGCGGCCCTCGCCACGGATGATCCGGTCGACAATGGGGAACACTTTCTGCGCCTCGGGATCGGACATCCAGTCCGCTGCCTTGATGTGGTAGGTGTAACGAACCACCGTCTCCAGGTGATCGTGCGCCGGCTCGGGCGCAGACCACTTGACAACCTTGTCGAGGGTGAGATGAGCGACGCAGAAGTCGGCATCGGACTCTGTCGGCTGCTCGTGCGCCCCCAGGTTGGTATGTTTTTTCTTCAGGTAGTACTGCCGGCCTTTCTCGGTCAGCGAATAGCGCATGGTCGGTCCGGCCGGCGCAGCCTGTGAGGACCCCGCCGCCTTGGGCGCAGGAACCTCCACTGACCGCACCACTCCCAGGCGCTCCAACACCGGCAGCTGCACCTCATCGTTCCGGTCGATGTCCTCATCGCCCTGGGTCAGGTCCCG
>DAITMW010000112.1:2707-7423 GCA_036834945.1 Steroidobacteraceae bacterium | reverse complement strand
GTCAGTGTCTCAATGAAACATTGCAGGTCTGCTACGTCCTGCGCGCTCATGTGCGGCATGCCCCCGACCTGCAGCCCGTCGAAAGGCACATCCGTGCTGTCGAGGTTGGCCTGGTAGGCCGCCGGCATGTCATTGAACTTCTGAATCACGCCCTTGACGGTCGGATACCAGGCCGAAGGGTTGGTATCGCGCGTATTGTAGAAGTCGATGACATCCGTCAGGGTGTGGAACACACCATTGTGGAAGAACGCCTGGCGCGTGGCCGTGTTGCGCAGGGTCGGTGTCTTGAACAGGCCGCAATACTGGGCCGAGGCCGGCAGCTTGTGCGGGAACAGGGGATTCTGCGCGGTGCACAGACCCAGGTCGTAGTACGTCGGCGGCAACCCCGGGCGCGCGGCATTGGCCGGAATGCTGGTATTGCGGGGCACGCCGAGCGCTTCAAAAGTGAAGTCGGTGAACAGGGCTCCGCCACCGCCGACCATCGGCCCATTGTAGTGGCACGCGAAACAGTTGCCCTTGTCCGGGCTCAGGTAGACGTTGTACCCGCGCAGCTCGGCCGGCGTCAGCGCGACGGGCTTGCCATTGCTGAGCTCGACGAGAAAGGCGTAGTCGTACTTGCTGGTGTAGGAGTGAAAGCTCACATCCTCCAGCTGGTACTGCTGCAGCGCCTGGCTGACATCCTTGAAGGCCGTCGCCGTGTCATTGAACACATTGTCGCCGAACGCCTGTTTGAAGAGCGCGACGTAACTGGAATTCTGCACAACCTGGACCACCGCGGCCTGGCTGGTATTGGCCATCTCGAACGAAGACAGCAGCGGGATCGACACCTGCTCCGCCAGCGTGTTGGCGCGGCCGTCCCAGGTGAATCCGCCGCCGGGCGCGTTCGCGCTCACGTTGTCCGGATTCAACGCATCGTCCGCATAGGCGGGAATGAGATCCTTGTAGGTCAGTGTCGGCACGGCGCGAAAGCCGGGGGTCGTCAGATTCGGTCCGCCGAACTGCACCGGCTGGGCGTTCGCGGGAGCATAGTGATTGTTCGGGTCGTGGCAGCTCGCACACGACATCTTCCTGGAAGCCGACAGGTTGGTATCGAAGAACAGCTTCTGGCCCACTTGCGCCGGCAGGCTGAGCGGCGGGGTGCCGGACTGTGCATGGGCAACGTAACTGCCCGCGCCCCACAGGACGCAGACTCCCGCGGCGAGTGCGACGCGCACGCCAACTGACTTCTTTGAGCTCTTGAACACAACCACTCCCCAAAGTAACCAGGGGCCGTCCCGAACGGACGGCCCCCCTTTCTACTACCGGACAGCTGAGAGCTTCAGCCGCTTACTTCACCGCGAAGAGGTTGACGTTGTCCGGATCCGGACCGCTCGTCACCGGAGGTGTTCCGGCACCGGCCGCGACGACGTGAGCCGCCCCTGCCGGGAACTGGTACACGTGGTTCATCGCGCGCACCGCATCGAAGTGCGGGTTCGCGCTGTTGGCGAACTCCGGCAGCAACGTGGCGTTCTGCTCGATGAAGCTCTCCGTGTACTTGGAGCGGTTCATGTACGTTCCCGGCTGGCCAGGATCGGCCAGACCCAGGACGTCTTGCATCGTACGAACGAACGAGAAGTGGCTGTAGTAGTCCGTGTCGAAGTGGCCGTGCGGCGCGGTGCCCAATACCTGCTGGTTGGTGAGCACGCCGAACATGGTCACACCATGACCGTGGTTGGCACCGCTGTAGGTCAGCGTCTGGGTGGCACCCGAGGGGCCGTAGGTGAACGCCTGCGAGCCGGTCCCCACCCAAGCCGAAGTACCCGAAACGCCCGCGGCCGCTGACACCGCACCATTTGTGCTCACCGAGATCGGCTGCGCCAAACCGTTACCCGTGCGCTTGGGGTTCCAACCGCAGCACGCCGTGCTGGCCGACTCACCTTCGTCGAAGGTGACGATGATGGCGACGCGCTTGGTCGGATCCTGCCAGATCGCGGACGACTGGATCTTCGAGATGACGTTGTTAGCCCAGTAGTCGGCACGCGAGGTCACGCCGGTGTTGTGCATGTCGTCGTCCTGGTCCGGGACGATGATGTTGTAGTTGGCGACGTCGCCCGCCTTGAGGTCCTGCAGGAACTGATCCTGGGTCCAGGGCTGGGTGTTGCCGGTCCACCACGACTTGATGTTGTGCGAGGTCGCATAGTTCTGCAGCGCCGCATCCCAGTTACCCGAGGAGACGGGCACCGCACCGATGGGGGTTCCGTTCCACGCGTACGGAATGGGGTTGCCATTCACGTCCGAACCGGTACCGGAGATCGAGCGCGCGTTGGACAGGAAATTCGGCTGAGCGGTGATGTCCGCGAACCAGACGACCGTATTGTGCTTCTTGGCGACGAGTCCGCCGGCATAGGTGGCACCATCGTTGCCGATGATGGAGCTATTGCTCGGATTGTCGAAGAAGACTCCGCCGGTCGCAGTCTTCCAGCTCGTGGCACCGGGGTTGGACATGTCGCCCGCCGGGGAAGGCCACAGCGATCCCTCGTAATGGCGCCAGGTCAGACCCTTGGCGTCGACCGCATTGGACATGTTGGCACGGACGCCGGTGACACCGGGATACGGCAGGTTGTTGGGCTCGTCGCCGGTGGTACCCCAGTCATCCGCGCTACCCAGCGCGAGGTAGTTGGGCTCGCTCGGTTGCCCGGTCGAGTAGTAGTTGTAGAACTGGCTGCCGCTGTTCAACAGCTGATTGAGATACGGGATGGCGGTGTTGTTCTTCAGGCTGGCCAGCGACTCGTTCTCTTCGACGATGACGAAGACGTAGTCGTACCGCGGCATGCCTTCCAGGTTCATCGCATAGTTCTGCGCGGACTTGATGTCGACCGTGTTGAGGTCGGAAGCGGCGCAGGCGCTGGCATTCGAGGGATCGAAGGACGCAGCATTCGGGCAGTCGAAGTTGCCGCGCAGCTCACCAACGGTGTCGCCGCGGTCGACGAACTTGGCGGCCATCTCGAAGCGGCCGGCATCGATCACCGACTCCTTGAGGATCGCGGGCAGCTCGGTGGAATCCGTGACCTTGGTGGGCGCCTTCAGCACGTCGTCGGGAGACACGCCAATGCGCTGGGCCAGGTTGTTGACAGCCTGCGTGTAGGTCACGCCGTCATTCTCGACCGCGCGGGCCACTTCCGTGGACAGCGGGGTGATGTCGACAGCAGCCGGCAGCAAAGGGCTGTGGGTCGCGGCGGCAATCTGGTCCGCCTTGACGCGGAACACGTTGCGGCTGGTGATGGCATGGCCATTGTTCGTGGCGCTGGTGCTGATCTCGGCCACCAACGGCGCGAGGGTCTTGCTGAGCAGCGTGAAGCTGCCGTCGGCGCCAGTGGTCGTGGACGGCTCATTGGAGTCGCACACGCCGTTGTCGTTCAGGTCGAAGCAAACCTTCGCGCCCTGGTAAACGCCGGCCGCGGTGCTGGAGCCCGAGGAGGCCGCCGCAGTGTCCGCAAACACCGGAGGAGTAAAGAGCGCGCCGCCAACTACGCCCTTGACGAGCGACTGGGCGGCGAATGCGGAGGTGGAGCAGAGGGCCAGCGTGCCGGCGACCGTGGCGGCGACCAGCGAGGGACGCAGCGTGTTGAAGTTGGACTTCATATTCAGTTCTCTTCCCTTGGGGATGGCGATTTAGACGGAGCGACGGCGGCCGATGCCGAACAGACCCAGGCCCGAGAGCAACAGGGGCAGCGCGGCCGGCACGGGAACGGGCTTCACTGTCCAGCTGCCCGCGTCGGAGAAGTCGGCGGCGGACTGGAAGGTGCCGGGATGGAAGGCGTCGCTCGCCAGGAAGTTGCCGGCGCCGATGGACGTGCCGAACGACGGGTCGTTCACGAACGAGAAAAAGTAGTTCGCCTGGTTCGCACCATTGGGATTCTCATCGGCGATCTGGAAGTTGTTCTGGGAGCTGACCGTGGAGAACACGGCCGGAGCATCGAAGCTGCCGTTCGCCGCGTCGTAGCCGTAGATCCCCAGCGAGGTCGCACCGCCCGCATCCGTGCCGCCGCTGAACGCAACGCCGTTCAAGGACACCTGCAGGTCGGAGATGTTGCTGATCGTCGTGCCGTTGAGCGTCCCATCCAAGGAGCCGGTGATCTGCTGTCCGTCAGAGAAGGTGTAGGAGAAATCGAACGTGGCCGCACTGGCCGCGGCGCTGGCGCCGAGGGCCGCGGCGATAACCGCCGCCTTGATGAGAAGCTTCATGGTCGGGAACCTCTACTCTATTAGTATGTGTAATTAAGGAGCTGTAACAAAAATTCACAGTTCTCCAGAATTCCGCTCCCCGTTTGTGTACTATCCGAAGTTGGATTCCGGCGAGCACCCGTGGACGGAACGGGCGCGATGGTGCGGTTCATCAATGAAGTTTTGGTGAACGTTCGATGACCCGGAAACAACGCAACACGCATGCTCGCGATGTAATTTCATACGTCATACGTATGGGTGCACCGTGTGTTGGTATTGCAATACATTTGCGTCGCTCTGGAGGCTCCCATGGAAAACGTCTCTCCCCGAGCTACCGCCAGCTTCCCGCTGTTGACGGGCTTGCTGTTGACGGGGGTGATGGCGGTGGCGCAACCATCCGCACAGTCCGACCATGCGGCTGCGGAGAAGGCGGATTTCGAGCACATCGGCTGTGTCCCGGTAACCGAGCGCCCGCACAGCAAGCTGGGGTGCTTCGTGATTGCCAGCCAGGTT
>DAITMW010000112.1:0-2607 GCA_036834945.1 Steroidobacteraceae bacterium | reverse complement strand
CCGGAAGCCTGGTACGTCCTCGCCGGTGAGCAGTGCCTGGAAACACCTGGGCACAAGCAGGTGGTGCGCGCCGGAGAGAGTGGCATCGTGGAGGAAGGCCCCCCGATGATGCTAAGTGGCATCGGCACGGCCGAGCGGCGTGCCTTGGTTCTGATACTACATGACAGCTCGCAGCCAATGACGATGCCCGCTGGCGACTGGATGCCGGCGGGGCTTTGCGCGGACGGCGACCCGCGCCACTGACCACCCCGTCAATTCCCCTGCAACGCCTCGCAGATGGCCTCGACATGACGGTGGTCAGTTCCGCAGCAACCGCCGACTATCCGCAGTTGCGGCAGTAAGCGGCGAATGGCCCGGTATTCCTCCGCCAGATCGCGTGGATTGCCGGCATCCAGCTCGGTGCTCGCATCGAGCTCCGCATGACTGAGGCGGGATGCATTTGCTCGCAAGCCTCGGATCCGATCCGTCGCGGACCCGAGCTCCGGCAGGGCACCCATGAAGTGGGTCGGGTGGGCGCAATTGATCATGTAGTAAGCCGGATACTGGTGCGAACAGGCGTCGACCCACTCTATCGCCTCTGCCAAGGTCTCGCCTGAGGGCAAACGGCCGTCGGTCTCCAACGTGAAGGACAGCGCCAACGGCATTCCCGCATCCCGCGCGGCCAATGCGACTCCGGCCGCCTCCTCCATGTAGGTCATCGTCAACGCCGCAACCATGTCGGCTTCCGTTTGCGCAAACGTCCGGATCTGCTCGCCATGGTACTCAGCTGCCTCGACGACGCTCATGCGAGCGTCGGCACGGTAGCCGTCTCCGCGAGGACCGATGTTCCCGCTGATCACCACCGGTGTTTGTTGCGACTCCCATTGTTCGCGCGTCTCCGCCACGAGTTCGACGGCCTGCCAGTTCATCTCGGCAAGAGAATCCGCGCCGTGACCCAACTTCACGGCCCAGTCCTTGCTCGCGCGCCACGTCGGTGTCTCGAGCACGATGCCCACTCCGCGCCGCTGGGCCAGCTCGGCATAGGTGGAGAAGTATCGGCGGAGCACATCGACCCCGGAGGGACTGTTGAGAAGCTCGAAGGCCGCGAACAGCGGCAGGTCGACGTGTTCGTGGTATATCAGCGTCGTCTCGAGCCCGCCATCGGTCAGAAACAGGTTGTCCGCCAGTTGCGGAAGATTCTCTCGATAAAGGCTCATGGGAAACGCCTCACTTGGGGCAGCCGGTCGTGCCGCGTGACTATGCTGACCCGCGCGCCACATTCTTGGTTCCCACGTGCGCGCATCGCCGCATCGATCCAGTCAGAGGATCGCGCTCGCGCCCACCAGAATCAACACCACCGTGCCTGCGGTGGCAATGCTGATGATCATCTGGCCGGGTGTGCGGCCCCGCGACCACATCATGAGGCCGCTCACCCCGAGGCCCACCATTCCCAGGGCAAAACTATCCGATAACAGTATCCAGGCCACACCACCGCCGACTCCCTTGTGGAGACGCTGCAACACGGCAAGCGGGCTTTGCACGCTCGTGCGAACAGTCGCCGTCACGGAACCCGGGGTATATTCCGCCTGAACCGTCGTACGGGCGTTACCGCCTGTCAGCATCCAACGGCCGCCTCTTCTGCCCGGCGGACCGTGTTGTGTCTCGAATTGCGCGTGTTGCGAATGGGCCAACCAGTCTCTCAAGGCCTCCGCAGAGGCGCGCGCCTCCTCCGGAACGGAGACCTCGACCCGCGAGACCTCGATGGACGTGCCCTGCGGTAACTTCATGACGCCGCGATGGTTCTGCAGGAACCCACTGATTCCGAACAGCACCGCCGCGATCGCGCCCCAGGCACCGATCCAGATGTGCAGCTGGCGCATCAACCTGTAAACGCGCAGGCTCGAGCCACTCATACTTCAGCCCAGCGACGCAGCAGGTTGTGATAGACACCCGCCAGCTCGACCATCGTCGGATGGTCGGGCCGATCGCGACCGAGCTTCTGGATCGCCTGGTCGAAGTCGAACAGCAACGCACGCTCGCCCAGGTCGCGCACCATGCTCTGGACCCAGAAGAAGGACGCAAGGCGCTCACCACGGGTAATGGTCTCCACCCTGTGCACGGTGGTTGCCGGATACAACACGAGATCACCCGCGGGCAGCTTCACCCGATGCATGCCCGAGGAGCCTTCGATCACGAGCTCGCCCCCGTCGTACTCCTCGGGCGACGACAGGAACAGGGTCGCCGACAGATCGGTGCGCAGGGGACGGGGTGGCTGCACCGAGCGGTCGTAACGAACGGCATTGTCGATGTGATTGCCAAACCCATTGCCCGACCGGTAGCAATTGAAGAGTGGCGGAAAGATGGAGCCCGGCAACGCAGCCGAGACGAACAGCGGGTTACGCTCGAGCGCACCCAACACGGCCGCGCCCAGCTCGCGCGCCACCGGGTCGCTCTCCGGTAACTGGAGGTTGTGCTTCACGAGTACGGACTGGTGTCCGGCCGTGATGCGGCCGTCGACCCAGCCGGCCTGCGCCAGCCGCCGCCGGAACTCGCTCACCTGATCCTGACTCAACACACGGGGAACATGAAGGACCATTGACGCGAGCCCTTTTCAGAATGCGAACAGCG
>DAITMW010000111.1:0-20427 GCA_036834945.1 Steroidobacteraceae bacterium | reverse complement strand
GGGAATTCCAGACAGTCATCAAGCCGCTGGGCAAGCTGTTCCGCAAGGTCGATTGTGTCAGCGGATCCAGCATTCTCGGCAACGGCGAAGTCGCCTTGATCCTCGATGTTCCAGCGCTCGTACAACAGGCCCGGGCCCGCGAGCAGGTCGTGCTCGCCGCCACCGGCTGAAGGTCACCCACCATGAGTCAGTATTCGATGAAAAATTGGAGTTTTGCGATGTTCCGGGACATGAAAGTGGGCACGCGCCTCATGTGTGCGTTCGCGGCGGTGTTGGTTCTCCTGGTCGCGGTGATCGCCGTGGGTCTCATCCGCATGGCCGCCATCCGGGCGAATCTGCACTCGATCACGGAGGAAAACATCGTCGCCATTCGTCACGCGGCGGCGATGAGCGCGGAGGCGGCCGCGGTCTCGAGCAGCATCCGCGATGCGCTGCTGATGAAGGATGACGAGAAATTGAAGGCCGCCGCCACGGCTGTGGAGCAGGCGGAGAAGAACTTCGAGACCCAGATCGCCGAGACCGAGCGCATGCAGGCCGCCACCGCCTCCACCACGAAGGAGGAAAAGGAAACGGTGGCCAAGCTGAAGAAGCTCTGGAACGGCTTGAAGGAAGGTGTCGGCCAGACCCTGGAGTTCTGCAAGGGGCATGACGCTGACACGGCTTTCCGATGGTTCTACAAGAGCACGGACGCGTCGATCAAGAATGCGGAAATCAGGAATACGGTCGCCGGGCTCGAGGACCTCGTGCAGAAGCGCACCGACCAGGCTGCCGCCGCCGCACAGGCTTCGTACGAGAGTGCCCGTGCGATGATGCTGGGCCTCGGACTGGTGGCGATCGCACTCGCCGCCGCTGCTGCCGTGTTGGTCACGCGCAGTCTGCTGAACCAGCTGGGCGGCGAGCCCCGCTATGTTGCTTCCGTCATGCATTCTCTCGGCAACGGAGATTTCGGCGTCACTGTAGCGACCAAGGAAGGTGACAAGACCAGCATGTTGTATGCGGTCAGGACCATGGTCGAGAAGCTGGCAACGATCATCGCCGACGTGAATTCCGCGGCCGATGCGCTCGCGGGAGCCGCCGAGCAAGTCAGCACGACTTCACATTCGCTCTCGCAGGCGGCCAGCGAGCAGTCCTCGGGCGTCGAGCAAACGAGCGCCTCGGTCGAGCAGATGACCGCTTCGATCGCGCAGAACACCGAGAATGCGAAGGTTACGGACTCGATGGCCACGAAGGCGGCCACCGATGCCAACGAAGGTGGTGAGGCGGTCAAAGCCACCGTGACGGCGATGAAGCAGATCGCTCAGAAGATCAGCATCATCGACGACATCGCCTACCAGACCAACCTGCTCGCCTTGAACGCGGCGATCGAGGCCGCGCGCGCCGGTGATCACGGCAAGGGCTTCGCGGTCGTCGCCGCCGAAGTGCGCAAGCTGGCCGAGCGCAGCCAGGTCGCGGCCCAGGAAATCGGGACGGTTGCCTCGAGCAGCGTGGAGCTCGCCGAGCGTGCGGGCCAGCTCCTGGGCGCAATGGTTCCGAGCATCAAGAAGACATCCGATCTCGTGCAGGAGATCTCGGCGGCCTCGCAGGAGCAGTCGCAGGGCGTCGGGCAGATCAACGCGGCGGTGGCGCAACTCAGCCAGACGACCAAGCAGAACGCTTCGTCGGCCGAGGAGCTGGCCGCGACCGCGGAGGAAATGACGACGCAGGCCGAGCAGCTCCAGCACACCATGTCGTTCTTCAAGAACGGCAAAGCCGACGCGCCGTCCGAGCCGCCTGCCCAGCAGGCCGTGCGTCAGCCGCCCAGCAAGAGCCGTCCGGTCGCGAAGACCCCTCGCAGGCTGCAGCCTGCCATGGCCAGCGTCGCCGGCAACCTGGCCCTGGCCGGGGAGCCCAACGAAGCCGAGTTCGCCAAGTTCCCCTGAGGGGCGCGGAGAGTAGTCATGGCACAGGCGATCAAGAACACAACCTCAGTGACAACCGACAGCGCGACATCGGCCGGACAGGCGGGGCAATACCTGACCTTCGGGCTGGGGACGGAGACCTTCGCGATCGGCATCATGGCGATCAAGGAGATCATCGAGTATTCCAATCTCACGGAAGTGCCGATGATGCCGGCGTATGTTCGCGGGGTGATCAATCTGCGCGGCGCCGTCGTTCCGGTGCTCGACCTGCCGGTGCGCTTCGGCAAGGCTTCGAGCGCGGTCACCAAGCGTACCTGTATCGTCATCATCGATGTCCTGTTGGGTAGCGAGCGGCACGTCCTGGGGCTCGTGGTCGACGCGGTGAATGCCGTGCTCGATATTCCAGCGGGCGATATCGAGCCGCCGCCGGCATTCGGCGCGAGCATCCGTACCGAATTCATCCGGGGAATGGTGAAGATCAACAGCAAGTTCGTCATCGTCATCGATGTCGATCACGTTCTGGCCGGCGATGAAGTGCAGTCCCTGACGGAAATCCAGCAGGATCCGCTGCAGGCCGATGGCCGCGCAGCCTGAGCGAGTGAGCCCGTAGCGAAGTGTTGAGGATTTCCGATTCCGAGTTCGGCCAATTCCAACGCTTCATTTTCGAGGCGGCCGGAATCACGCTGGCGGATTCCAAAAAAGCGCTCGTGAGCGGTCGCCTGGCCAAGCGACTGCACGCCTGCCAGGTGCAGACTTACGGCGATTATTTCCGCCTCCTGACGAGCGGCGAGTCGCCGCTCGAGGTCCAGACCGCCGTCGATCTGCTCACGACCAACGAGACGTATTTCTTTCGAGAGCCGAAGCACTTCCAGTTCCTCAGGAAAGAGATCACCAGCGGCAGTCTGCGCAGCGTACCGTCGTTGCGCGTCTGGAGCGCGGCAGCCTCCACAGGCGAGGAGGCGTACAGCATCGCGATGCTGTTGGAGGATTGTCTGCCGAGCCAGTCGTGGGAGGTCGTAGGCTCGGACATCAGCTCGCGGGTGCTGGAGCGGGCCCGCGCGGGCCACTACTCGATGGAGCGCACCAACCACTTTCCGCCTGGGTACATGCAGCGTTTCTGTCTGAAGGGACGCGAGGCGCAGGAGGGCACGCTGTTGGTCCAGCGTGCACTGCGCAACAAGCTCAAGTTCCTGCGGGTGAATCTGAACGAGCCTTTGCCGCACCTCGGTGCCTTCGAAGTGATCTTCCTGCGTAACGCGCTCATCTATTTCAGCCTGGAGACCAAGCGCAAGGTCGTCGCACGCGTGTTGAATCTACTCAAGCCCGGCGGTTACCTGTTCATTGGCCATTCCGAGAGTCTCATCGAGGTGACCGACGCGGTCGAGCTGCTTGCCCCGGCCATCTACCGGAAATCCGCATGAGCCGTATCAAGGTCATGATCGTCGACGACTCGGCCGTGGTGCGCCAGGTGCTGGTCGAGCTCCTGGGCAGTGATCCGGATATCGAGGTCATCGCGGCGGTAGCCGATCCGCTGTTCGCGCAACAGCGCATGAAGATGCAATGGCCCGACGTCATCGTGCTCGACGTCGAGATGCCGCGTATGGACGGAGTGACTTTCCTCCGAAAGCTGATGCATGAGCGCCCGACACCAGTCGTCATCTGCTCGACGCTGACCGAGGCGGGCGCGCCGACGACGATCGAAGCCCTCGCGGCGGGCGCGGTCAGCGTCATCACCAAACCGAAAGTCGGCCTGAAGCAGTTCTTGAGCGACTCCGTTCACGAGCTGACATCGGCGGTCCGTACTGCCGCCCGCGCGAACGTCAAGCGAGTGGTCGCGCGAACGGAGGCCAAAACCAAAAATACGGCTGACGTGATCCTGGCGCCGGCCGAGCGAGCCATGACTCGCACGACCGAGCACGTCGTGGCCATTGGAACTTCCACCGGCGGCACCCAGGCGTTGCAGGAAGTCCTTTCAGCTTTGCCGGCAGTCTGCCCGGCCGTCGTGATCGTGCAGCACATGCCTCCCACGTTCACGGCAGCATTCGCACAGCGCCTGAACGGTCTGTGCAAGATCACTGTGAAAGAGGCGCAGAACAACGATCGCGTCGTTCCCGGGTGCGCGTTGATTGCCCCCGGTGGCAAGCATCTGCTGCTCCAGCGCAGCGGTGCGCAATACTACGTCGAGGTCCGGGAAGGTCCCCCGGTGAACCGGCATTGTCCTTCGGTCGACGTGCTGTTCCGCTCCACCGCCAAGGCCGCCGGTCGCAATGCGCTCGGGATCATCATGACCGGCATGGGGGACGATGGCGCGCGGGGCTTGAAGGAAATGCGCAACGCCGGCGCGAACACCATCGCGCAGGATGAGCACAGCTGCGTTGTGTTTGGAATGCCCAAGGAGGCGATCCGCATGGACGCGGTGGATCGCATCCTCTCATTGCACGAGCTCCCGCAGGCTATCCTTCAGGCCTAGCGGCTCACGGGGTCGCGCTGGCGATTGCGCTGTGGCGCGGCTGCACTGGCACCGGAGCGCCCATATCCAACAGTGACTGCCGGATGACCTCGTCAGCCGGAACGCTGGGCCGCTCACCGGCAGCCAGCTGGTCGGCGTACTCGAACAGCTTGTGGAACAGTCCGGCCTGGTCGACGGGAGCGCGCAATGTGATCTGCGGATGGCTGGCGAAGAGCTCGTGCCAGGTAGACAGGACGCCGGTCCAGAAAGGGCGGGTGCGTTGATAGTATTCGTCGGCCGCGGCGAAGTCATAATCGCGGATGCGCGAATAACGGGCCACACCATACTCGCGGGCCAGGTAGGGTTTGGCCGGGTCGGGCGTACGCTCCGGCGTCAGAACCAGCTTCAGGTTGTTTTCCTCCTGCGTCCAGCCGGTCGCGTTGATGGTGTGCCGGTTGGTGCCCAGCAGGACCTGGTAGTCCTTGCGCACACTCCATTCTCTTCGCGGGAGCGGGCGCCAGGTATCACCGCTGATCCATGTCGAGAAGCTGCCCGAGTGGTTCCAACGTCCAACGCTCGCATAGCGTGGCGACTCATCTACCTGGTAAACCGTTTGGGACCACTCACCGTTGCGCTCCGCGCTGCTCAACTTACGCCGTTCCCAGCGATCGCGTCCTTTGAACTCCACGATGTCGGTCGGCTCGTACTGCCATGTCTGGCGCCAGTGTTTGGTGACCATGGGTGGGCTCAGGGAGCCGTCGTCCTGAACGATGCGCATGTCCAGGATGTGCACCAGGCTGATCGACTTGCCCGTGTCGGCATCCACGTAGACCCGCTCGGTGCCCCAGGATTGATAGGGTTTGTCGCGCGCGATCTGCGGCGGAAAGGTCTCCACCTCGAGAAAATCGAAGGTGACGCGGTAATCGCCGGCCATGGCGAGAATCGCGCGCCGGTCGCGCTCGAAGGCCGACAGACCAGGTTCCTGCAGCGCTTTCCAGGCTTTCGTCGGTTCGTTGTCCGCAGTGACGGCGGGTCCACGGGTGGTACCGCCACGGGGCGCAGGGGCGTCGGGTGAGCCGATCTGCCAGGTAAAGGTATAGCGTGGCGCACTTGGCGCTGGCGTCGCTGTAGTCGACGGTGTGTCCGCGAACGCCCAGCCGCAGCCCGATACCATGAGTCCCAGGACGGCGCATCCGCCGACGATAGCCTTGATCACAATTGCCGCTCCTGCCTGTCGTCCGGCAGACTAGAGCGAATGAGAATGATTCACAAGGCGGGGGAGCGACTGCGGTTGCGGGCCGCGATCGTGCTGTGCTGGCTCGGGCTGGCGAGTTGCGCTCCGTCTCCCCAGGTGCTGCGTTTAGGGGACGGTACCGAGGTGTTCTTTCTTTCCAACACCAAGGTCCAGCCCGCCAACTTCTATCCGCGGGTGCGCGAAATCAAGATCGACGGCGAGGCTTTCATCCGCGCCCCGGCGGCCGAGCTGCCCCTGGTCATCCGCACCCGGCTGCTGACCCTGACGGTCCTGGATCGTTCGGCCTTACGCGTCACCGCTCGCTCGAGTGAGACCGGCGAAGAAGCCGATGTGCTCTACGGGCGCGTCGAGGCGAAGAAGGCTTATCCTTCGCGCCAGAACGAGCCGGATACGCTGTTGGCGGGCGAGATAGTGATGGTCAACGAGACCATCGACCTGCAGGAGAAGGAAACCACGGACATCGCGAGCCTGCGCTCCTGGAGTGAGAACCTCATCGCGTCGGTGGAGCGGAAGAGCGCACGCTGAGCCCGTCCACGCGGCTGATGGTAATGCCGTGACGCTTCAATCTACGGTAGAGCGCGTTACGGCTGATGCCGAGTTGCGCGGCGCTGTGACACAGGTTGCCCTGATTCGTGCGGATCACCTTCAGTAGCGCTTCCCGCTCGGCGTGAGCCAGAGGATCGGTGATGGGTGCCTCGTCCGGCTTCTTCGTGGCCAGGCGGCGCTGTCCCGAGCGCAATTCCGCGGGCAGATCGTCCAGCCGGATCACGTTATCGTCACAGATGGCGAATGCACTGCGAATGACATTGCGCAGCTCACGGATGTTGCCCGGCCAGCTGTATTGTGTCAGGCAGCGCAAGGCCTCCGCTTCGATGGAATTGCTGCGCGCACTACCGGCTTCCTCCTGCAGGAAGCGTTTGATGAGCGCGTCCTTGTCGGAGCGGGCGGCCAGGCTGGGCAACTCCAGGGTAATCCCGTTCAGCCGATAGTAGAGGTCCTCGCGAAAGCCGCCGCCGGCAATCATGCCGCGCAGATCCTGATTCGAGGCGCAGATGACGCGCAGGTCGACCGGCACGGCGATGTCCGCGCCGAGGGGGATGACTTCCTGCTCTTCCAACACCCGCAACAGCCGTGTTTGCAACAGCAGCGGCATGTCGCCGATCTCATCGAGAAACAACGTGCCGCCGGAGGCCTGGATAATCTTGCCCTTGCGGCCTTCCTTCCTGGCGCCGGTGAAGGCACCCGGGCCATAACCGAACAGCTCGCTTTCAATGAGCGTTTCCGGCAGCGCCGCGCAGTTCACGGCCACAAATGGCCGGCTGCTGCGAGCGCTGGCGGTGTGGAGCGCTCGCGCCAGGCATTCCTTGCCGGAACCGGTCGGGCCCTGGACCAGGACCGGCAGTGTGGAGTCGGCCACCCGGGAGGCTTTGCGGATGATGCCGGCCATGTACGCGTCGTTGCCGGCGAGCTCCTCGAGACTCAGCTGGCCACGGTGTGTCGGAACCAACCGGCCCGATGCTTGTGGCGGCGGCGATTGAGCCGGCGCGGGTGCTGTTGGAGTCGGGCGTATGACCGTCGTCGAACGGGGGGCGGAAGGCGGCACGCCGCCATGCAGGCTGGCGAAGAAACCGCGTCCGAGGCGCACATCGCGCACGGGCCAGAGCGCCTGCCGGGCTCTGGGCGTGGGGGCGAGCAGGTCCTCGATTCGAGTGTCGAATATCTCGTCGAATTTGCGGCCGACGAGCTCCTGTCTGCCACGCGCTCCGAGTAAACGGACCGCCATCTGGTCCGCGGCAATGACACTACCGTCCCGACCGAGCGCGAGAGAACCGTCGTGCAGGAGGTTGACCAGCTCGGGCCGGGTATGAAACCGGACGATGTGGGTGTTCTGGTGGTGCTGCAGGAAAACACACTTCTCGATGAGCTGTGCCGACATGTTGACCAGGGCCATCGTGTGCGCCTGGCTCCCGTGGGTTCCACGGGCATCCACGGTAGAAGCGTCGAGGACCGCGAGGAGTGCGCCCGAAGGATCGTGTATGGGAGCGCCGGAACATGAGAGGCCGATGTGGCTCGCGCGGAAGTGTTCCGAGCGATGCACCGTCACGGGCTTGTCGACTGTGATGCAGGTGCCGATGCCGTTCGTACCTTCGTGCAACTCGCTCCAATCCGCACCGATGATGAGGCCGGCGGAGCGGAACAGGGTTTTCAGGGTCGCGTCGATCTTTTCACACAGGATCACGCCGCTCGCATCGGTCAACAGCAAGGCGTAGCCGGAGCCGCGGATCTGGTCATAAAGCGAGTCCATCTCGGCGCTGGCGATCTGGATGAGCTGCTCGTGTTGGACGTGCCGTCCGCGCAGGTCGCCTGTACTGATGACCGCCGGCGAGTAGATGCGCACAGGGTCGAGTGAATAGTCCCTGACGCAACGCTTCCAGGAGTCGCCGATCGAATCGCTGAGCACGACCGGGCTGTCCGGTGTCATTCCTTGTGCCACGCGCAACACGCGGTCCGCATGCTTTACCACAGTCGGATCGGCCATCAATCCCCCTCGACGAAGCACGGCCGTCTCATGCCCAACCATCTTTGCGCATGCGCGCGGGTATGGCAATTACGGCCCTGGCCTGGGCATTGGCGTTGCCGGCGCAACTGCTCCGTTACCGTGACACCTGCCATGGTGACAGGAGTGCGACGCAGCCAGCACACCAGCTAAATCAGTGAGGTAGCCGCGGTGGTGGGCTGGTCCAGTCCTTGCTCCAAAGGGGGCTCCCGGAGGAGCGACGCCGTCGCGAGCCTTTGCCACCTTTCCCGGTATGGAGCCCCGTCACATGAACGCCCAATTGAATCCCGATGTCATCGCGCTGAACGCGCGTGTCCAGCAATTCATAGCTCAGCCTCGCAATGTTCTGATCGGAGGGCGCTGGGTTCCCGCCAAGAGCGGCGCGACCTTCGACGTCTTCAATCCCGCCACCGGCCAGCGTATCGCCATGGCTGCGGCGTGTGAGGCGGCGGACGTCGACGCGGCCGTGACCGCGGCTCGCAAAGCGTTCGATACGGGTCCGTGGCCCCGGATGAGCCCGTCGGAACGGGGCAGGATCATCTGGAAGATCGGCGATCTGATCGAGCAGAACCTCGAGGAGTTGGCGCAGCTCGAGTCCCTGGACAACGGCAAGCCGATCACGGTCGCGCGCGCGGCGGATGTCCCGCTGGCGGCCGACCTGTTTCGCTACATGGCCGGCTGGGCAACGAAGATCGAGGGCAACACCATCCCACTGTCGGTTCCTTACACCCCGGGGAGTGAATATCACGCTTACACCCGCAAGGAGCCGATCGGTGTCGTCGGGCAGATCATTCCCTGGAACTTCCCGCTGTTGATGGCGGCGTGGAAGCTCGGGCCGGCGTTGGCGACCGGCTGCACCATTGTGTTGAAGGTGGCCGAAGAGACACCTTTGTCGGGGTTGCGGCTCGCGGAGTTGTGTCAGGAGGCGGGAGTTCCGGACGGCGTGTTGAATGTGCTCACCGGTTTCGGTGAGACCTGCGGCGCACCGCTCGCGGCGCATCCCATGGTGGACAAGGTGGCGTTCACCGGCTCGACCGAGGTCGGCAAGCTCATCGTGAAGGCCGCGGCGAATGATCTGAAGAAGGTCACCCTCGAGCTCGGCGGCAAGTCACCCAACATCATTCTCGACGATGCGGATCTCGACAGCGCCATTCCAGGTGCCGCCAACGCGATCTTCTTCAACCAGGGGCAGTGCTGCTGCGCCGGCTCGCGGCTGTTCGTGCATCAGAAGTACTACGACAAGGTCGTGGAGGGTGTCACTCAGTTCGCGAAGAGCATCCGGGTCGGACCCGGGCTCGATACCCGCTCGCAGATGGGGCCGCTCGTCTCACAGACCCAGCTCGAGCGAGTCACGGGCTACCTGCGCTCGGGTGCCGACGAAGGTGCGCGCGCGATGTGCGGTGGACGCCAGGTCGCGGGTTCGGGCTATTTCGTCGAGCCCACTGTGTTGGTTGACACCTCGAACGATATGAAGGTGGTGCGCGAGGAGATCTTCGGGCCGGTCGTCACCGCGACTCCGTTCAAGGACATCGAGGACGATCTCGTGAAGCGCGCCAACGACACGACCTATGGCCTGGCGGCCGGCGTCTACACGCGTGACATCGGCAAAGCTCATCGCATTGCCAACCGTCTGCGTGCCGGCACGGTCTGGGTCAATTGCTACAACATCTTCGATGCTGCCATGCCATTCGGCGGCTACAAGCAATCGGGGTGGGGCCGCGAGATGGGGCACGACGCCTTGAACAACTATCTCGAAACGAAGGCCGTCTGCGTCGGATTCCAGTCGTAGTGGTGTGATTCAACCGGACGGCGGCGGTGGCTCGAGCAACTCGACGAAGCCGCCGACGTCCGGATCACGCAGTAGTACGGCGCGCCTGCCATCCTCGAATTTCACCGGGCCGCCATTCGAGACGACCCGGGCGCCGGCGGTTTTGGCTTTTGCCAGCAGCCTGTCGAGATTTCTCACCTCGAAGCCTACATAACCGACCGTGATGTCGCAGATGTGGTAGGGCTCGACTGGTTTCTTCCTGTTCTGGAACTCGACGAGCTCGAAGCGCAGCACGGAGCCCGGAGCGGCGGCTTCCGGGAAGGACTCGTTGAAAAAGCGCAGAATGTTGCCGTGTCCGCCGACCGCCGAATCGGTGAAGTCGCCTTTGATCCAGGGTGATTGGGATTCGACGAGCTGCCCGCCGAGCAGGTCGCCGTAGAAGGCGCGCTCCTTGTCCGAGTCCAGAATGACCAGTCCGGCGTGACTCAATCCGGGTGGAAAGGCAGGCCGCGCCGCTCGTCCATTGGCCGCCGGAGTAGCGGGGTGCTGATTGATGATCTCGATGTCGAGACCGTCGGGATCGGTCATATAGGCGAGGGCACCCTGGCTCTCCCCCGGAAACGGGATCAGCTTTCCGCCCCAGGAGCGCGCGTGAAGCCAGCCGCGCGCCTGAAGCTGCGACCACAGGCGCGGCGCGTCCGGGACGACCAGGCCGAAGTGGCTGGCGCCGGGCTCCCAGGGCGGGTAGCCGGCGATGGACTTGCGTTGGATCCCTCGCAATTCATGCAGATAGAGGGTGAACGGCTTGCCGGAGACATTGCTGTTGATCGTCAAGCGCGCCGTGCGCGAACTCGCGCCACGGATGCCGAGAAGCTGGTTCAGTTGCTCATCCTTGTGCCAGGATGAATTTATGCCAGGGTCACGGGTGAAACCCAAGGCTTCGTAGAAGGGGAGTGATTTGTCGAGGTCGGCGACCATGCGGCCGACAAGGGCGATTCGCGCGGGAGCCGGGTTGGCGGTGGTCGACTCTTGCGTCGGGGATGAGGGCAGGTCGCGCATTTCGGCAGACGCCGGAGCTCCCGCGGCGGCAAGTGCTAGCGCAGTCGACATCAGCACCGCGCCGAGCCCGCGATGCGCCGCTGGGGCCGGTTGGACGGCGGTCGTGGATGCCCTCGAAATGCTGACCAGTGCGCGGGTCGCGGACCTCAGGCTCATCATGCTTCCCCTTTGACCGTCCCCATCTTACTCCCGCGCTCGAACCGTGCTTGACAGTATCGGTTGCGGCGACCATTTTGCAGCTCGTGGAGTTTTGCCGAGGAGAGTGCATCATGTCTGATGTTGGACCGGGCGGTGTCCCGATCATGGGAGTGGGGGCGCCCCCAACGAGCTCGATGTGCGGCCCTGGTCGGAGAAATTCTGATGACACAGCAAAAATATAGTCGCAGGCAGGTCGTTGGTTTCACGGGAGCGGCGATTGCGGCCGCGATGGGGAGAGCGTGGGGCCAGGCTCGCCACCCAACGAGCGGGGCAGTGGGAGCGCGCGATGCCGATCTCGTCGTGTTCAACGCGAGGGTGTACACGGTCGACTCGCAGCTACCGAAGGCCGAAGCGTTCGCCGTCAAGAACGGGAAGTTCATGGCCGTTGGCAGCAGCGCGGATATCAAGGCGCTCGCCGGCAAGAGCACGCAGACCCTCGATGCGCAGCAGATGACGGTGGTACCGGGATTCATCGATTGTCACAACCACGCGCCCGGTGACACCCTGCTGTACGAGGTCCTGGTCGGCAATCCGTATGAAGTCGAGTTCGTGACCATCGACAGCATCGTCGACAAACTGCGCGCGCGGGCGCAGAAGACCCCGCCGGGGACCTGGGTCCGGGGCTATTTTTTCGACGATACCAAGCTCAAGGATCAGCGCGCGCTCAACCTCCACGACCTCGACAAAGTCTCGAAAGACCATCCGGTCGCCGTTCATCACCGCGGCGGACATACTGCCTTTTACAACAGCAAGGCGTTTCAGCTGGCGGGTATCACCCGGCAGACGCCCAATGTGCCGGGTGGAACGTACGATCGGGGCCCTGATGGTGAGTTGAACGGCCGGGTCACCGACCGCGCCAATGATGTGTTCTCGCGTGTTGGTACGTACACGACCTATTCGTCCGATGAGTCGATGAAGCGCGACCGTGAGGGATTGGCCTTCATTTCCAAGCAGTTCGTGCGTTACGGTCTCACCGGTGTTTGTCATGAAGGCGGCAATCTGCGCGCGCTGCAGGAAGTACGGGCGCGTGGTGACCTGTTGCACCGCGTGAGTTATGAGGCGAAGGGGCCCGAGCTGGAGTCCATGATCACTGGCGGCATGGTCACCGGACTCGGCGATGAATGGATCAGGCTGGGGGCGACGTACGAGCACACGGCTGACGGCTCGTTCTCCGAGCGCACCATGGCGCTGAGCATTCCTTATCCGGGCGTCACTCCACCCTACAAGGGAAATGTCACCGAGACCCAGGAGGATCTGAACGCCTGGGTCGAGCGGGTGCACCGGGCCGGCATCCAATTGAATTGTCACGCCAACGGCGACGTGGCGATCGATCACGTTCTGACGGCGTACGAACGCGCATTGCGCCTGGTTCCCAAGCCCGACGCGCGCCCGCGAATTACGCACTGCACGCTCATCAATGCCGATCTGGTGCGGCGGATCAAAGCGATCGGGGTCGTACCCGCGCTCTTTACCTCGTACGCGTACTACAACCCCGACAAGTTCCGGTTTTATGGCGAGGAGCTCATGAAGCGTTGCATGGCCTACCGCACGCTTCTCGATGCCGGGGTTCCCGCTGCCGCGGGGTCGGATTTCGATCCGGGGCCGTTCTCGCCTCTCATGGGGATTCAAGGCATGGTGACGCGTACCGGCTGGAACAAGGAGGTGTGGGGCGCCAATCAGCGCATCACCGTCGATGAGGCCTTGCGCGTCAACACTCTCAACGGTGCGTACGCGACGCGCGAGGAGGCCATCAAGGGCTCGATCACCCCGGGGAAGCTCGCGGACTTCGTCGTTCTTGGGGAGGACCTGCACACCGTAGACCCCTCCAGGATCAAGGACATCAAGGTCGTCCGCACCGTGGTGGGTGGCGCGACGGTGTTTCAGGCATGATAACGAACCAATGACGCGACTCGAATTCGCGGGGGAGAATCACGATGGGGCGTCTCTGTTTCATCCGCGCGCTTTGGGTTCTTCTGGTGGCGAGTGTGCTTGCCATCGATGCGACGGGCATGGCGGCCGATGGGACCGCCTATACGAAACCAAAGGTCCGGGCCATCACCGCGTTTGTACGCCTCGAGCGCTCGACCTACACGCAGCAGGTCAGCGATGCACTCACGGTGCTACGCGGCGCCAAGAGCGAGTTCGAGAAGCAGGGCTACCAGGTCGAGACCCTCCGCATCGTGACGCAGCCGCTCGCCGAGCTCATCGAGGGGCAGTCGGATGCGGAAGCGTTGAAGTTCCTGAAGGCCTTCGATGATCTTGGGGCGCGGGAGAGCTTCATTCCCAACGTTGGCCCGGCAATGATGCGCGACTCGGATGATCCGCGCGCGATGCACGTGCTGGCACAGGCGCTGACGACGCTACCCAATATCAACTCCAGTGCCATCATGGCCGATGACGACGGTATCCACTGGAAGGTCATTCGCGAGAGCGCGGCGCTGGTTCGTTACCTCACCGACCACAGCCCGCACAGTCAGGGCAATTTCAACTTTGCCGGGACCGCGATGTTGAAGCCCTACGGACCGTTTTATCCGGGCGCGTGGCATAGCGGGGCCGGCAAACAATTCGCGCTCGGCTTTGAGGGCGCCAATATCGTGCAGGAGGTCTTCTCGCGCACTCACGGTGACTTCAGTGGTGCGGTCGGGGAGCTGACCAAACAGCTGACCGTGCATTCCAGGGTGGGTGAGTCCATCGGGCAGAAGGTCGCGGCAGCGACCGGTTGGACCTTCATGGGTGTCGATCCGACGCCGGCGCCGCTGGCGGACGTCTCGATCGGCGCTGCGATCGAAACCTACACGGGCGCGAAATTCGGCTCCAGCGGCACCATGACGGCGGCGCTGATCATCACAACCGCCGTCAAGGCGGTGCCCGTCAAGCAGATCGGCTATGCGGGCCTCATGGTGCCTGTGATGGAGGACAAGCTGATGGCCAGGCGCTGGGCGGAAGGCACCTACACTATCGATTCGCTGTTGGCGTATTCCGCCGTGTGCGGCACAGGCCTGGATACGGTCCCGTTGCCCGGTGAAATCTCGGAGGCGCAGATTGTGCGGATCATGGGCGATGTAGCCTCGCTCGCGTGGAAGTGGCACAAGCCGTTGTCCGCGCGGCTGCAGCCGGTGAAGGACAAGAAGGCCGGTGAGACCACCGAATTCCACGATCAATATCTCTTCAACACGACGATCCATGCTCTTCCCTGATCGCGGGCTCGCGCTCGCTGCGGCTCTCGCGCTGCTCGGTCTGCGGGCCGCGCCCTGCTGGTCACAATCCAACACCGTGGCCGGTGACTTCTGGGTCGAGCCACCGACCCTGCGGTCGCTGGGTTTCGAATGGCGCATCAACGGCGACGACAATCGCAATGCCAGGGTGGAAGTCTCGTACCGCAAGGCGGGCGAGCAGCAGTGGCACGGGGCGTTGCCGTTGTTCCGGCTGCAGCGGGAGTCCGTGACCGGCATCGTGCCGCGCGACGGAAGCGGCGAGCACTTCAACCGCTATGTCGCGCCGAACATGTTCGCGGGTAGCATTCTGAACCTGGAGCCGGACACCGAGTACGACTGTCGCCTCGTGCTCACCGATCCGGACGGTGTGAAAGGTAAGAAGGAGCAGGTGGTTCACGTCCACACGCGCAAGGAGCCCATGCCGGCGGCCGGCGGTGCCGTCTATCACGTGTATCCTTTCGACTATAAAGGCCCGAAGCAACAGCCGGCGTTCACGGGACTCCTCGCGGCGTATTATCTCGGCTCGGACCAGTCCGATCACTCGCGGGAAATGCCGCCGCGCGTCCGGCCCGGCGATACGATTCTCGTGCACGCCGGAGTCTACAAAGACAACCGGTTCGTCTACAGCGGCTTCGATAGAACGATCGCTGCCTACGGCACGCCCTTCGACGGAACCTACTACCTGACGCAGAGCGGTACGCCTGACAAGCCCATCGTGATCAAGGGTGCGGGCGACGGCGAGGCCATTTTCGACGGTGATGGCTGCGACAATCTCTTCAATCTGATGGGCGGCAACTACAACTACTTCGAAGGGATCAGTGTCCGCAACACACAGGTGGCCTTCAAGCTCGGCATCAAGGCCATCGCCGGCTCGAGCGGCTTCACTTTGAAGCACAGCCGGGTCTACGACGTCGGCCGCGTCGTGGAGGCCGGCTGGTCCGGATCGAAGGACTTCTATATTGCCGACAACGTGTTCATCGGTCGCCATGACCCCAAGCGGATGCAGAGCTGGTTCACGCCCGAAGTCTGGAGCAAGTTCCCCGGCTTTCCCGCGCTCATCCGCTCCGAGTATGCCGTCAAGGTGTATGGCCAGGGGCATGTGGTCGCGCACAACTACGTGGCGAACTGGCACGATGGGATCGACGTGGACACTTATGGCGACCCGGATGGTACGCCCGATGAGCTGCGCGACCGTGTGCCCGTATCGATCGACATCTACGACAACGATATCTACAACACCGACGACAACTGCATCGAGGCCGACGGCGGCGCTCACAACATCAGGGTGTTCCGCAACCGCTGCTTCAATTCAACGGGCGGGGCGCTCAGCGCGCAACCGACATTCGGCGGACCCCTTTATTTCTACCGCAATGTTGCCTACGGGTTGACGACGGGCGGCTACATGAAGCTCGTCGATACGCCAGCCGGCGTGCTCTTCTATCAGAACACGCTCATCGGGCAGGTGCGCTACTTCGGGCCCGCCGCCAATGTGCACTTCCGCAATAACCTGATCCTCTCGGACGGCTGGTCCCCGGAAGTATTCGCCCTGCGCACGACGACCAACTATTCCAGCTCGGACTACAACGGCTTCCGGCCGAACCCGGGCGCGGATGACGCGTTCGAATGGGATTCTCCACCGTCCGGCGTTGCTGCCGAGTTCACTCAGCCCCTGCAGGTCCGCAAGTTCAAGACACTGGCCGATTACGTAGCGGGCACGGGTGAGGATCGACACAGCGTGTCCTTGGACTTCGACTCGTTCGTGAAAGTCTCCATCCCGGACAAGTCGGACCCACAGCGTCTGTACCACCCGGAGGAGTTCGACTTTGGCCTGACGCCGGGCTCGCCGGCGGTGGATGCGGGTGTCGAGCTGCCCACCATCACCGATGGATTCACCGGCAAGGCACCTGACCTGGGTGCCTACGAGCTGGGCGTGCCTGCTCCGCACTACGGCCCGAGAGGCGAGGTCTCCGGTCAGCGATAGCGGAGTCCGAAGAAAATAGGGTAGAGGGGCTGCGGGCTGTCGTGCGGTGTGTCGGGTTGTTGCGCTTCGACGGCCTCCATCGAGGAGGGCAGCTCAAAGGGCAGGTGCCCTCGTGGTGGGGATCTGCCGGTCAAAACGTCGAGCACGGCGCCATCACTGGCACCAAACTCGGCGACCAGAGCCCTCACCTTGCCTTTGAGCTGCGTCAGGATGGCCGGGCGGTCCAAGGTGATGATCACCACTGTCGGGGTCACGCGGCCGGTGTTGGTAATGAGCTCGAGATCCGGGCTGTCCGCCTTGAAGTCGAGCGCCCCTTCCTGCTGACGGCTGCCAAAGAAGAAGCCCGGGTGCAAGTTCTCGTGGGGGGACTGTACTCGCAGGATGGCGCCGTCGGCCCCGGCAGCGGCGCTCACAGGGGTGAGGCCGTGCGCGGCTAACGCCGCCGGGCTCATGCCTGGGGCAAAGACCTTGCGAACGCCGCTCTTCAGGGGCAGCAGGCCGTCATTTTCCAACAGCACGAGGGAGCGCCGCTGGGCATCGAGTGCGGCGCGGCGAAAAGCTGGAGCACCGACCGTAGCCGCCGCCTTCCGCGGGCTCACGAAAGGATCCTCGAACAGGCCGAGCCGGAACTTCAGCTCCAGGATCCGACGGACGGAGGCATCGAGACGGGCCCCGCTCACCAGTCCCGACTGAACCGCGGCCACGAGGATATCGGTATCGGTGACGCCTCCAAACTGGTCGACGCCCGCGTTGACGGCTTTCGCATAACGTTCGACCGGTGAGAGCTTCTCGACACCCCAAGGCATTGCGATGTCCTTGACCGTCTGCGGTGGGGTGCCCGTCATGCAGCTGGCATCGCAGTCACGGGTCACCGCCCAGTCGGACAGGATGAGGCCTGAGTAACCGTACTGCCGGCGCAGCAGGCTGGTCAGGAGCTGTTCGTTGAAGTTCGCACCCACGGCCTCGAGCGGCTGGCCGTCGAGGCTGACTCCCAACAGGATGTCGTACGTGGGCATGACTCCGGCGACATTGGCCTGGAAGGCGGCGGCGAACGGGCGGACGTGCTCATTGAAGCCCGCGCCGGGAAATTTCGCGAAGCGCCCGTAGTAGTTATGTCCGTCGAAGCCGTTCGCCGCCGCGCCGTAGCCGACCCAGTGCTTGACGATCGTCGCCACGCCGTCGGGTGCGACTCCGCCGGTGCCGTGTTGAAAGCCGGTGACATACGCCTGCACCATCCGGCCAACCAGGTCGGGATCTTCGCCGAATGTTCCATTGATCCGCGGCCAGCGTGGCTCGGTGGCGAGATCCGCCTGCGGCGACAGGGCCATGTGGATGCCGACAGAGCGGTATTCCTGGCGTGCGCTGTCCGCGAAACGCCGCACGAGCTCGGGATCACCGATGCTGGCCAGGCCCAGAGGTCCCGGCCACTCCGTAAAGCCACCGGGTGAAACGCTCGCACCGAGGGTACGGTCGAAGTGGCTGCGTGGATCGGTGCTGACGAGCAACGGAATACCGAGGCGCCCGTGCTCGGCGATCTTCTGCAGCTCGTCGTTCTGTGCGGCGAACTGCGCCGGCGGCAGGCTTACGCGGGTAATGAAGGCCGTGATCTTCGATTCGAGGATGAGCTTACGGACCTGGGGGAGATCGTATTGCTCGTTCGGTGGTCTGAGTTGCACGCCCGAGGTGGGCGCTGTCGCGTGCAGCATGGCGCCGGCCTTTTCCGGCAGGGTCATACGGGCGACCAGGTCGGCCGCGCGGGCGGCGCTCGAGAGCCGCCAGTCCTCGTACGGCTCGAGAGCCCCGTCGCGGTTCAGGTCGCGAAACCGCTGGCCGTCTTTATAGATCAGTGGGATGGTACGTGTGCCGAGATGAGGCTGCACGCTGCCCGTTGTGTTGGTCATGGTGTTGCATCGGGCACTCGAGCAAACCAGGAGCAACGCGATGCTCGCCCATTTCTTGTCGGCCACGGCCTGTACTACGCGAGCCCGCCTGCAAACGATTGCAGCAATATAAAGGCCGCGGGCGGTCGCTGTAAAGCGGATGGTGTACGCTCGGCCCATGAACGACTTCGAGCGTATGCATCCCGAACGGCCGCTGCCCGAGTACCTGGCCGAGGTTCGCGAGACGGCCGAGATCCGGAGGGGCGTCCCTCTACCTCTGGGGACGCGCATGGTCCTCGATGGGGTCAACTTCGCGATATTCAGTCGCAATGCCCGGCGCGTGCGTCTCGAGCTATTCGCGAATGCCCACGACGCCACCCCCGCGCGAAGTATCGATCTCGATCCCGTACGCAACCGCACCGGTGATGTCTGGCACGTCTGGATCCAGGGTATCGTGCCCGGGCAGTTCTATGCCTATCGGGTCGATGGAGCGTACGAGCCCGCCGCCGGACATCGTTTCAACTTCAACAGGTTGCTGTTGGATCCGCGTGCGACCGCCATAACCCACCAGCCGCGATGGGACTTCGATGTGGCCCGCGGCTACGACGCCGCGCTCGGGGACGCGCGCCGGTCTTACGCCGACGATGCGGGCGCGATGCCGAAGTGTGTGTTCACCCGGCTGCTGTTCGACTGGAAGGACGATCGGCCGCCACGTCATCCCTGGTCGAGGACCGTCATCTATGAGACCCACGTCCGGGGTCTGACCATCCACCCCAGCTCGGGCGTGCCCGATCCAGGGACCTACCGTGGCCTGGTCGAGAAGATTCCCTATCTGAAGGAGCTGGGGGTGACGGCCGTCGAGCTGCTGCCGGTGCAGGAATTCAACACCCACGAGCTCAAAACGCGCAATCCGCAAACCGGCGAGCTGCTGCGCAACTACTGGGGTTACAACCCGGTGTCGTTCACCGCGGTGAACGGCTCCTATTGCAGCGCCGGTGCTTCGGGCCAGCAGACGCTGGAGTTCAAGGAAATGGTACGGCTCCTGCACGCCGCCGGCATCGAAGTGATCATCGATGTGGTGCTCAATCATACAGCGGAAACCGACGAGCGCGGCCCGACGTTGTGCTGGCGGGGCGTCGACAATTCGATCTTCTACACCCTGGAGAAGGACAGGCGCCGCTATCAGAATTTCGCCGGAACCGGCAACACGATCAACGCGAACCATCCGGTGGTGCGCGACTACATTCTTGGCGTGTTGCGTTACTGGGTCATGGAGATGCACGTCGACGGCTTCCGCTTCGACCTCGCCTCCATCCTCGGCCGTGACAGCGCCGGCAACCTGCTCACCAATCCGCCACTGTTGGAGGCCATCGCCGAGGATCCGATCCTGAGCAGTACGAAGCTCATCGCGGAGGCGTGGGACGCGGCGGGCGCCTACCAGGTCGGTAGCTTTTCCGAGCGCCGCTGGGCGGAATGGAACGGCCGCTATCGGGACGATATACGGCGTTTCTGGCGCGGTGATCCGGGCATGTTGGGGACGTTCGCGAGCCGCATCTGCGGTAGCGAGGATATCTACGCGAAATCGGGGAAGGGGCCCGAGAGCAGCATCAACTTCATCACCTGCCACGACGGTTTCACGCTCAACGACCTGGTCAGCTACGCCGGGAAGCACAACCTGCCCAACGGCGAGAACAACGCTGACGGCACAAACGACAACTACAGCGCGAACTACGGCATCGAAGGCCCGACGCAGGATGCCCGGATCGAGACATTACGCAGGCGGCAGATCCGGAATTTCCTGTTGACGCTGTTTATTTCGCGCGGTGTGCCGATGCTGTGCGGCGGCGACGAGTTCCGCCGTACCCAGCAGGGCAACAACAATGCCTATTGCCAGGACAACGACACGAGCTGGTACGACTGGTCGCTCCTGCAGCGTCACCAGGATATTTTCCACTGCGCGCGGCGCTTGATCGCATTGCGTGCGGCCCATCCGATCCTGGCGCGTGAGCAGTTCTATACCCACGACGACATCAGCTGGTTCGGGCCCGGGGAACGGCAGCCGGACTGGAACGGTCCGAATTCGAAGGCGGTCGCGTGCTGGATTCACGATGGTCGCGCCGAAGCCTTGTTCCTCATGTTCAACGCGAGCGATCAGCCTGTGGTGTTT
>DAITMW010000110.1:0-20444 GCA_036834945.1 Steroidobacteraceae bacterium | reverse complement strand
TACGCTCCATCCAATTATCACAGGTCGGGCAGAGCGCAGCAGTGCCCGCCTCCAAGCGCGGCAGGTCCTGCAGGGTGCCGCAGTCCGAACAGGCAATGGTCATCAGTCCGCCTCATAACATCGGCGCCGGGAGGCTGGCGCTTGATGGAGACGGTCAACAGGTGAGCAAATACCACGCCCAAGGGCCCGGGGATCAGCCCGAAGTACACAACGGCCCCGATGCCCAGCGCGGGCGGTAACGCTACAGCCCGTCTCTGCGCGCAACCGATGTACCTGACGGAACCGCCCGGGCCGGCCGCAGTTTAGTCATGGGTCGGCAAGGAGCGCACATACACCGGAATGCCCGCGATATTCAGGCCGAGCGCGAATCTGGCGGCGGCGGTCACGCTATTGGCCGTCGTCGGGATTTGCATGGTCGCAGTGGCATGGTGGTGGTTATGGCCCCGCACCGATTACGCGCGACACGTCCGCTGGCCGCTGCGCCAGCCCGTGCCTTTCAGTCATGAGCATCATGTGGCCGGCCTCGGGTTGGATTGCCGCTTCTGCCATAGCAGCGTCGAGGTCTCCGCGAACGCGGGGCTGCCACCGACCTCGACCTGCATGACCTGTCATTCCCAGATCTGGACGAATGCCGAGCTACTCGAGCCCGTGCGGCTCAGCCTTGCCCATGACACTCCCATCACCTGGCAGCGGGTCAACGATCTGCCGGACTATGTGTACTTCAACCACAGTATTCACATTGCCAAAGGAGTTGGCTGCTCGAGCTGTCATGGCGATGTCGACCGGATGCCTCTCACCTATAAAGCCAAGAGTCTGACCATGGGGTTCTGTCTCGAATGCCACCGTAATCCGGGTCCCAGGTTGCGCCCCAAGGATCAGATCTTCAACGCGCAATGGCACCGGACGGCCGGCACGCCGACCCCTGAGGCATTGATGCATGCCTATCACATCGGTGGCCGGCGACTCACGGACTGCTCCATATGTCATCGTTGAAGCGCCCATGGCGGAGCATCGCTGAATGGGAAGGCGATCCTCACTTCCTCGCCCGCGCGGCACAAGAATTTCCCGGCCTGGCGGAGGCGTTCGCGAGCGTCCACTCGCGACGTCGCGCGTTGAAACTGATGGCGGCGGCGCTCGCAATGAGCGGGCTCGACGGCTGCGACGTAGGCGCACCTGGCGGCCAACTGATTCCAGCCGTCAAGTCCCCGCCGCACGTCGTTCCCGGCATCCCGAATTACTACAGCACGGCGCACGTCATCGACGGCTTCGCCACCGGAACCATCGTGACTCACCAGATGGGACGGCCCATCAAGGTTGAAGGCAATCCGTTGCATCCGGCCAGCCTTGGAGCAACGGATGTACTTTCACAGGCGCAGGTATTGGACTTCTATGACCCGGACCGCGCCGCGGCCATCGCATTTAAACGCCATCCCAGTGACCGGCATTCTTTCGTAACCGCATGGGTCCAGGAACAGCAACAGCTGGCTCGCACCGGCGGGAGCGGACTGCGCATCCTGACTGGCACTGTGACGTCTCCTACTCTGGCCGCGCAGCTCGAATCAGTACTGTCCCGCTATCCACAGGCGCGTTGGCATCAATGGGAGCCGATCTCACGCGATAGCGTTCGCAGAGGATCGTGGCTTGCCTTCGGGGAAGCAGTTGACATCGTACCCAGGCTGGCCGAGGTAGATGTTCTGGTGTCGATCGACAGTGACCTGTTGAGCTCCGCACCGGGACACTTGCGTTTCGCTCGCGAGCTCATGGCTCGTCGCAATCCGACACGCACGGAGCGCATGAGCCGGATTTACGCGATCGAACCCACTCCGACCTTGGTGGGCGCCGTGGCGGACCACCGCTTCATCGCGGGAGCCCGCGAGGTACCGTGGCTCATCTCGGGCCTGGCTGCCCATCTATTGCGCAACGAGCTGTTGCCCGGCCTCCCACCCTGGGTCGAGAAAGTGAGCGCTGATCTCACCGCTCACAAGGGGCGAGCATTGGTGCACGTCGGTCCGGACCAGCCGGCCGCGGTGCACGCGCTCGTCCATGCTATCAACGACTCGTTGGAGGCGCGTGGCAAAACGTTGGACCTCATCGGGGCCGTTGCGCATACGCCGGCGGCGAACCAGGAAGCTTCACTGCGCGATCTGGTCGATGACATGCGCCTCGGACGTGTGCAGGCCCTCTTCATCATCGATAGTAATCCCGTCTTCTCCGCACCGGGTGGACTTGGCTTCGCCGACGCGCTCGGACGGGTACCGTTCAGCGTTGCTCTGAACGTCACTCCGGACGAGACCTCCGATGCGGTCACCTGGTCGGTTCCCATGGCCCACGCGTGGGAAAGTTGGGGCGACAGCCGCGCTTATGACGGCACGGCCTGCATTCTGCAACCCCAGGCCCTGCCTCTCTATGACGGTTTGAGTCCGCATCAGTTGTTGGCTCTGCTGGATGAGCCCGCCGCAGGGATACCTCAGGACACGCTGCCGATCGTACAGGCGACCTGGAAGAACCACTTCGGGGATCACTTCACGGACCCATGGCACGATGCCCTCGCCCGCGGCGTCATACCCGATACCGTCGCGAGGAGGTCGAATCCGACACTGCGATCGGATCTCCTGCATGAAGCCGTGTATTGCGCGCCTGCGGCGCACGCGGGTCTCACCGTCCTGTTCCGCCCCGACCCGTACATATGGGATGGGCGTTATGCCAACAACCCATGGCTTCAAGAGCTACCACGGCCTCTTACCCGATTGACATGGGACAACCCGCTGCTGATCGCACCGGCACTGGCCGCAAGGCTCGGACTTTCCAACGGTGATGAGGTACGCCTCAACGCCGGCCATGCCCGCATCGTCGCACCTGTTTGGATCTTGCCCGGCCAGGACCCGGACAGCGTGGTTGCCCTGCTAGGCTTCGGGCGGCGATCGGGCGGCGCGGTGGCCGATGGAGCCGGAGTCGACTACTACGCCTTGCAAGATCGGACAGGTGGGCCGACGCTGGAGAAAACCGGCCGCCGGGCGGTGCTCGCCAGCACGGACCATCATCAGCTGATTCTCAACGTCGCAGGCGCCCTGATCAAATGTGGCACGCTCACCGACTATCGCCGCAACCCGCATTTTGCCCGCAGCAGCAGCACACCGGCGGAGTTATATCGATGGCAGCCGGAGGGGCCCGCGCAATGGGCAATGAGTATCGACCTCAACAGCTGCATCGGCTGTAACGCCTGCGTCGTCGCGTGCCAATCGGAAAACAACATTCCGGTGGTCGGCAAGGACCAGGTCGTTCATGAGCGTGAGATGCATTGGCTGCGCATCGATCGCTACTGGCAGGGTGCGCCTGGCGCACCCCGGGTCCTGTTTCAGCCTGTCCTGTGCATGCATTGCGAACAAGCCCCCTGCGAAGTGGTCTGTCCCGTAGGGGCCACCGTGCACGATTCCGAAGGTCTCAACGTCATGGTCTACAACCGTTGCGTCGGCACACGGTTCTGCTCGAACAACTGCCCCTACAAGGTCCGCCGTTTCAACTATTTTGCTTACGCCCGGGACGAGAATCGACCTCCCGAATCGCGCAATCCCGAGGTTTCCGTGCGTGCACGGGGTGTCATGGAGAAGTGCACGTTCTGTCTGCAGCGGATTGCCGAAGCGCGCGTTGCTGCGGATCGCGAGAACCGCCCGATCGGAGCTGTCACGACCGCGTGCCAGGCGGCGTGTCCGACACAAGCCATCACATTCGGCAACCTTCGCGATGCATCGGGTGAGATCGTGAGGCGCAAGCAAAGTCCACTCGACTACGTCCTGTTGGAAGAACAGAACACCCACCCGCGTGTGACCTATGAGGCTCGCATCAGTAACCCCAATCCTCTGCTGGCGAGCGAGAGCAGCGGCGTATGAGTGAACTGGGTGCGATGACCGACGACATTTGCGCGATCACGTTACGCGAGCGCGCTCCAATGTGGTGGATGCTGACGATCGTGGCAACGGGTTTGCTCACCGCGCTGCTCATTGGCGCCATCGTATGGCTGTTTCATGCGGGCGTCGGAATCTGGGGCATCGACTGGCCCGTCGTGTGGGGCTTCGCGATCATCAACTACGTGTGGTGGATTGCGATCGCATCGGGTGGCACGTTCATCTCCGCGCTGTTTTATCTTCTGCAGGTCGAGTGGCGAACCTCGCTGAATCGGCTGGCCGAGACCATGACGCTGTTCGCGGCAGTCTGCGCCGGCCTGTACCCCATCCTGCATCTCGGCCGGCCTTGGCTTTTTTATTGGCTCTTCCCTTATCCCAACACCATGGGACTGTGGCCGCAATTCCGCAGTCCCCTGCTGTGGGACTTTTTCGCCATCCTGACCTACGTCACCTCGTCGATACTCTTCTGGTACCTGGGACTGGTTCCCGACCTGGCTACGCTCCGCGACCGTGCGCGTACCCGGCGGCAACAGGTCCTCTACGGCATGTTGTCTCTTGGATTTCGCGGTGAGGACCGTCAGTGGCGCCACTATCGCGCGGCCTATGGCGTCCTCGCAGCCATCATGGCGCCGCTCGTGATCTCGGTCCACAGCATCGTCGGTCTGGATTTCGCCGGTGCGGCTACGGTCGGTTGGCACTCCACGGAATTTCCGCCTTTCTTTGTTTTCGGTGCCCTCCTGTCAGGCTTCGCCATGGTGCTGCTTCTGGTCATACCGTTGCGGCATCTTCTGAGGCTGCAGCCGTTCATCACCGAACGCCACCTGGACGTGCTCTCCAAGCTGATGTTGATGAGCAGTCTCCTGGTGGGTTACGCGTACCTGATGGATGTGTTCTCGACCTTCTACTCGTCCGAGCCGGCCGAACGCGTCTCGTTCATGGCGAAGATTCACGGGCCTTACGGGCCAATTTACTGGGCAACCATCGTTCTCAACCTCGCCATCCCGCAGTTGCTTTGGAGCAGGCGTGTACGAGTGAGCGAAGCCTCCATAGCCGCGATAGCGTTCGGCATCATCATCGGCATGTGGTGCGAGCGTTACACCATTGTCGTGATGAGTGTCAGGCGCACTCACCTGCCCTCGTCCTGGGGTGACTTCCACGCCAGTTTCTGGGACTGGGCTACCCTGCTCGGCACTGTCGGACTGTTCCTCACGGGGATGTTGCTGGCGGTGCGGTATGTCCCGGTGATCTCCATGTTCGAGATGCGAGGGCTGCTGCAAAGGCTCGGTGCCACGAGCCGGCGGGATGGGGAATGAGCGCAGGCATTCTGGTGATGTTCGACAGCGAATCCTCCTTGTGCGGTGCGCTGGAACGCCTGCGCCCGCTGCAGCTTCGCGATCTGCGCACTTATACCCCCAAGCCGCTGGAACTCGAACCGCCCCGCTCACCGTTGCCCCTCATCGTGCTGATCGCCGGCCTCCTGGGTGGGGCGGCCGGTTTTGCGATGCAGGTGTACGCGAATACGGCCGGCTATCCACTGGATATCGGCGGCCGACCCGAGAATTCGTGGCCTGCGTTCATTCCGATAACGTTCGAGCTCGGGGTGTTGGCCGCGGTGTTGGCCGGAGTTTTTGGATATTTCGCCATCAACCGGCTGCCCCGCCTCTACGATCGCATCGACGAGTTGGAGAGCATGCGCGAGGCCACGCGCGATGGCTGGCTCGTCGCCATTCGCACGCAAGACTCGGCCCGCCTGGCACAGGCGCGCTCAATTGTGGAGGAGCTCCGGCCGGTCACGATCCAGGAGCTCGAGTCATGAGAAGGGAACTCCTGTTTGCCGTCATGTCGCTCACTCTCACCGCTTGTGACGACATGGCCGATCAGCCCAAGCAGCGCGCTTATTCACCGGCAGTGGGTCCCGCGGCAATGCCGGCCAACATCGTCGAATATCGTGACGCGGTGAGTGCGCCTCCCGCGCTCACACTGGCGCTGCTCAAACGCGGGCAAGCCCGGTTTCGGATCTACTGCACGCCGTGTCACTCGGAGCTCGGCGACGGACACGGAATGGTGGTGCAGCGGGGTTTCCCCGCACCCCCGTCATATCACGAGCAGCGCCTGCGCGATGCGCCGGTCCAACACTTCTACGACGTGATCACGAACGGACACGGTGCCATGTATCCCTTCGCCGATCGGGTCCAGCCTGCGGATCGCTGGGCTATCGCCGCCTACATCCGGGCGCTGCAACGCAGTCAGAACGCAACGCCTTCCCAGGTACCGGATTCTGAGCGCGGAGCCCTGCGGTGACCCGGCGACAATCGCAACAGCTGGCGTGGTTGATCGGCGGCATTGGACTCGTGGGTACTGCTTTTGGATGGAGCATCAACCCTGGGTCATTCCCGCACGCCTGGCTCGCGGCCCTCACCGTATGGCTCGGATGGCCGCTGGGCTCTCTTGGTTTGCTACTCATCCATGCGCTCACTGGCGGAAGTTGGGGCTACGCATTGAGACCGCAACTCGGCGCAGCCGTGCGCACGGCCTGGCTGTTGGTGCCGGCGGCAATCCCATGGCTGCTGACGCTGCCCGATCTCTATCCGTGGGCCCGCCCGGAAGCCGCGACGCAACTGGCGAACGGCTTTTACCTGAACCGCCCCTTCTTTTTCGGGCGTGCTCTCATGTATCTGGTCGCCTGGCTGGGGCTGGCGCACCTCGCCTTGAGAGCCCTGCGCTCGGAGTCACCTGATACGGCCCTTGCCCGAATCGCGCCAGGCGGATTGATCCTTCTCGCGCTGACCGTCACCTTCAGCTCCATAGATCTCACGATGTCGCTCGACCCGCGCTTCGATTCGAGCGTCTATGGCCTGATCACGATGTCAGAGATGGGCCTGTTCGCCCTCTCGGTGGCTTTGTTCGCGGCCGCGGTTGCAACGAGCCCCCGGATCTCACCGGATCGGCTGTCAGTCCTGGGCAAGCTCCTGCTGGGTATCGTCCTGCTCTGGGCGTACCTGGATTTCATGCAGCTCCTCATCGCCTGGGAGTCGGATCTGCCGGCAGAGGCCTCGTGGTACCTCGTCCGTCATTCGGGGAATTGGGGGATTGTCGCCGCGGCCGTCTCGGCGACGCATTTCGTGCTGCCGTGGTGTGCCTTGATCTGGCCCCAGGTGCGCCGCTCCCGCCGTGGAATCGCCGTTGTGACTGCCCTGTTGGCGCTCAGCGCGATCGTGCGCGACTGGTGGATCGTGATGCCCGCGTCTGGTTACGGGTTCTCGCCCATAAGTGTCGCCACCGTGCTCAGCCTGTTGGGCATCGGCGCTGCTCTGACTTTGCCGGATCCCGCTCTCGGGCGGAGACAAACGTGACGGATGAGTCCGCACTTCCCGCTCCCTCTCACGAGCCCACGGACGTCAGCCCGTGGGTGATCTGGATCGGACTACCGGTGCTCATCGTCTCAGTCACCGCCCTGGCACTACTGGTCCTATGGCTGTTTCCTGGACGAGCCGTCGATCGCACGATGCACCTGCCTTTGCAACACTTTCCCTCACCGGAGCTGCAGGTGGGTCCGCGCGAGGACATGGCCAGGTTCCGTGCCGGCCAGCTGCGTTGGCTCAACGCAACCGGTTGGGTCGACAAGGCAGACGGAATCGCACATATCCCCATTGACGAAGCGATGCGCCAGGTTGCCGCCGAAGGCATTCCGGGCTGGCCCACGGCGCCGTCGCCGACTGCCGTAGCGCCGGCAACACCTCGTACGCCAGGGGTCCAGCCGTGACTCGCCACCTCCTCCGTCTGGCCCTTCTACTGTCCGTGGCGCAATGTTGGTCGGCTGCCATGGCGACCCCGCCGGACTTACGGGGGATTGGCTATACCCAGCGCACGGGAAATACCTTGCCCGCAAGGGTACTCCTCCGGAACGAACAGGGTGCCCCGGTACACCTGGCGGATGTTGCGGCCGGCAAGCCTCTGATTCTCGTGCTGGGGTACTTCCGTTGCCCCAATCTCTGCGGAGTCATTCGCGCCGACCTCTTTCATGCCCTGGAGAGAACGGACCTGGTGGGTGGTCGCGACTACGAATTCGTCAGCGTCAGCATTGATCCCGCGGAATCGCCCCGAGATGCGGCAGCGACCAAGGCGGAAGAAATCGCGCGATTTCCCGCAGGCGGTGCCAACACCGGGTGGCACTATTTCACGGGCCAGAGTGCGGACATTCGTGCGATAGCCGACGCTGTCGGTTTCAGCGACCGCTTCGACGCGCAGGAGAAGCAATTTCTGCACCCCGCGGGCGTCGTGTTCGTGACACCTGGGGGAGTGATATCGAGCTACCTTCTTGGGGTTGGCTATTCTCCCTCGGATGTGCGCCTCGCCGTCACCCGGGCTACGCGTGGGACCGTGCAGGCCGCGGTGCTTCCCGTCTTACTGCTCTGTTATGACTACGACGAAACGACCGGCCGCTACACATTGGCCATCATGAACTTGGTGAGACTCGTCAGCGTCCTCACCGTGTTGGTCCTTGGTGTGACGCTCTTTCTTGCCTTCCGTCGCGGCAAGGGTCCCACGTGAAGCTCTGGCTTACAGCCGCCACCCGCACCGCCACGCAGGTGGATCACTTGATTTTCGCGCTGCTGCTCATCTCCCTGGCAGTCCTCCTGCTCGTGTTCGGTCTGATGCTGCTCTACATGTTCAAATACCGGGCAGGCAGTGACATCGACCGAGGCACTGTCGCCAAAAAGACCTGGCGAGTCGAGACTGCCTGGACCGCCGCGACACTGGCGGCGTTCCTGGGTCTGTTCATCTGGGGCGCGCGTCTTTACGTCGAGCTCTATCAACCGCCGCGCGATGCGTTACGGATTTATGTAGTCGGCAAGCAGTTCATGTGGAAGGTCGAGCACGACGGCGGGCAGCGCGAGATCAATGCGATTCATCTGCCGGTCGGTATCGACATCCAGCTCATCATGACTTCCGAGGACGTCATCCACGACTTCTCCGTGCCCGCCTTCCGTATCAAACATGACGTCCTGCCGGGGCGCTACGAAACCTTGTGGTTTCGCGTCGAGAAGCCCGGAACCTACCACCTGTTCTGTACCCAGCTGTGCGGCGTGGACCATGCCAGCATGATCGGAGAGATCGTGGCCCTGCCCAAGACTGAATATCAGCAATGGCTCGCCAGGAACGGCGCGGGGGAATCTCTGGCCGCGGCGGGCAAGACCCTCTTCATGCGCTACGGGTGCAGCGGTTGCCACGGCTCGGACGGAGCCGGGGGAAACCAGTCGCAAAGTACCGTTCGGGCTCCCTCCCTCGTAGGGCTGTACGGTAGTACGGTCACGCTGAACGACGGCAGCCTGGTGAAGGCCGATGATCGCTACATCCGCGACTGCATTCTGACGCCAGCCCGCCAGCGGGTCGCGAGTTACCTGCCCGTCATGCCCTCTTTCGCGGGAGAGATGAGTGAGGAGGATCTGCTGAAGATCATTTCTTATCTCAAAACTCTGGGCGCGGGGGTCACGCCATGAGCGAGGAATCCTACCTTACAGACGGCTTCACCTTACGCAGCTGGCTCCTGACGACCGACCACAAGCGCATTGCGATCCTCTATCTCGCCTCCATCACAGTCTTCTTCTTCATCGGGGGCGCCGCGGCGGCGCTCGTCCGGTACAACCTCATCGTACCGGAAGGGATGATCCATTCGGCGGAGACCTACAACCGGCTGTTTACGATGCATGGAGTCGTGATGGTCTGGTTCTTCCTCGTACCAGCCGTGCCGGTCACGCTGGGTAACTTCATGGTACCCCTCATGGTGGGTGCCCGGGACCTGGCATTTCCCAAGCTGAACCTCTTCAGTTGGTATCTGTTCATGGCTGGCGGCATCATCGTGCTCTACAGTCTCTTCAGCGGAGGCGTCGATACCGGTTGGACATTCTATACGCCCCTCACGACGGCGTACGCGAAGGGACACGTCGTCGCAGCCGTAGTGGGGATCTTTGTCTCCGGCTTTGCCTCGATTGCCACAGGTCTGAACTTCATCGTCACCATTCACCGGTTGCGCGCTCCCGGCATGACCTGGTTCCGGATGCCGGTGTTCTTGTGGTCCCTGTACGCCACTAGCGTCATACTGGTCCTGGCGACCCCGGTGCTGGCCATGACCCTGCTGTTGCTGGCCTTCGAGCGGATCTTTCACATCGGCGTGTTCGATCCGGCCTTCGGCGGCGACCCGCTGTTGTTCCAACACCTGTTCTGGTTCTATTCCCATCCGGCCGTCTACATCATGATTCTGCCGGGCTTCGGCATCGTGAGCGAGATCATTCCGGCTTTCTCCCGCAAGCCCCTGTTCGGTTACTCGTTCGTCGTGTGGGCCAGCATCGGCATCGCCGTAATCAGTTTTCTCGTGTGGGGCCATCACATGTTCGTCGCGGGAACCTCCCTGTTCTCGGCGCTCGTGTTCTCCATTCTGAGTTACATGGTGGCCGTGCCTTCGGCCATCAAGGTGTTCAACTGGATCGGCACCATGCACCGAGGCTACATCCACTTCGATGCGCCGATGCTGTACGCGTTGGGATTCATCGGGTTGTTTACCATGGGAGGGCTTACGGGTCTGTTTGTAGCCGCGCTCGCTGCCGATGTTCATCTCACGCAGACCTACTTCGTGGTCGCTCATTTCCACTACGTCATGGTCGGGGGGATGGTCTCGGCCTTTTTCGCGGGTTTGCATTACTGGTGGCCGAAGATTACGGGCCGGATGTATCCGGAGATGTGGGGACGCGCGGGCGCGCTCATCATCTTCATCGGATTCCATCTCACCTTCTTGCCGCAATTCATCCTCGGCTATCTCGGGATGCCGCGGCGCTATCACGCTTATCCACCGGAGTTCCAGGTGTTGAATGTGCTTTCCTCCGCCGGGACGACGATACTGGCGGCCGGCTACCTCCTGCCGCTCGCGTATCTCACCTGGTCCTTGTTTCGGGGTGAGCGTGCTCCCGCGAACCCTTGGCACGCGACCGGGCTCGAGTGGACAACTCCATCACCTCCCCCGACCTGGAATTTCGCGGCAACGCCGGTGATCGATACCGAGCCCTATGCGTATTCCGCGCCCCGGCCCGGGCGGGAAGCGGCCCCATGAGCGAAACGCTCCTGCCCCGCGGGTTCCAGTACAGCAGCGCGGAGCATCAGGTAGAGACCGCCATTTCGGGGATGTGGCTGTTCCTCGCCAGCGAGATGCTGTTCTTCGGGGTATTGTTTCTGAGTTGGATCTTCTGCCGTCATTGGAACCCGGTGGGTTTCGATGCCGGCGCGCAACAAACAGCTCTCACCCTGGGCACCCTCAACTCGGTGCTCCTGATCACGAGCAGTGTGACCTATACGGCCGGCACCCGTTGCATCGAGGCAGGTCAGCCACGCGGCCTGATCGGATTCTGTGCTCTCACCGGCCTGCTGGGCCTGGCGTTTCTGGGAGTGAAGCTCGGACTCGAATGGCATGACGATTTCGCGAAGCACCTCTTTCCGGGTAACGACTTTGCCATTCACGGGACAGCACGGGCCGGCGCGGAAATGTTCTTCGTTTTCTACTTCGTGTCCACCGCGCTACACGGATTGCACATGCTCGTGGGGATTGGACTTCTGGCGTGGATCATCTGGCGTGCTCACCGGGGTGACTTTTCGGCGCGGTATTCCACGCCGGTGACCGTCGTCGGGCTCTACTGGAGCTTTGTCGACATGGTGTGGATCGTGCTGTACCCGCTCATCTATCTGATTGGGCGGGCGCCGGGATGAGAAAGGTGATTCTCACCTGGCTGGTTTTGCTTACCCTGCTCGCTGTGGAGATCGCGATCAGTTTCCTGCCTTTGAGGTCTGCGGCGCGCCCGCTGATTCTCATCCCTGCGCTGGCGATGTTGGGTGTCGTCGTTACCACCTTCATGCAGGTCGGTCGGGGGCCGGTGGCTGTGCGGCTGTTCGCCGCGGCGGGGGCTTTGTGGCTGTTGATCCTGCTCGCGCTCGGTAGTCTCGATCCGTTGACCCGGGTGGTCTACCCGGTTACGCGGTAGCATCTCGCAAGAGCCGTGTCTACGGTAGTTTCGGAAGACCCGTCGTGTCCGGAGCACCTGGAGCGGCGAGGACTTTGCCCATCCAGGTGATCACCGGCGTCTCGGTCTCGGTTGCGGCGTGCTCGAGTGTCTGCTGCTCGAGGTCGGCGCCGCGCAGCTCGATGGGACCTGACTCGTTCAGCAACTGTATGGCTCGCTGCGTCTCGACATCCCCGCGCGGTTGCACCGCGAGAGCCGCTTTCCCATCCAACACGGCGCGTTGAAAGGGTCGCACCCAACGTTCACCGTTGCCGTTATCGCCTGTTTGAAACAGGTTGCGGAAGTATTCCGTCAGCTTCGCGTCAACGCCGTCTCGCGGCACGAGCTTGGCCTGGCCGAGCTCCTGGCAGGAGGTGAGCTCCACCCGATCTGTGGGGAACCCGTCTTTGACGAGGCGGGTACGGACCGCTTGGGCGGTGGCGTGGTCATTGAACACTGCTACGAGTACTGCGCTCATGGTGCACAGAGTGCAGTGTTGCGCACGCGCCAAGCATCGCCTCGAAGCGCATTAGCTTGTAGGACTGCGCCGATACAGATCAGCGCCCTGACGGAGCACAGTAGCTCATCGACAGCGAGGAGGAGTTCACGTATGGCTACCCCAAACCGCGAAATCGATCCGACGGAAACCCCTTTGGATCCGGATGTGACACAGATGCAGCCTCCGCTCAGCGGTACTCCTGACGATGATGACAACTCGGACGACGAGCGATGGGACGAGAACGAGCCTCCAGACCGCTGGGTCAAGGATTCGAATGAAGCGCGGGACGAGGTCCGGCCCGTGGAGCGAGAGGACTAGTCGGGAGTTATGGCTTTATGGCAGCTGTGAGCCCAGCGACCCGAACCAGACTCGCCCGGTATCGCGCCAAACGGGACTTCGACAGAACCGCGGAGCCGTCTGGAGCGAAAAGCCGTGGTACCACCGGCCAGAGCTACCTGATCCAGAAACACGCGGCGAGCCGGCTCCATTATGACTTTCGCCTGGAGCTCGACGGGGTTTTGAAGAGTTGGGCTGTCACCCGGGGCCCCAGTCTGAACCCAGCGGACAAGCGCCTGGCAGTGCACGTGGAGGATCATCCTCTGGATTACGGCTCGTTCGAGGGGACCATTCCGAAAGGCCAGTATGGAGGCGGCACGGTCATGCTCTGGGATGCAGGTACATGGGAGCCAGACGGCGATCCAAGGCGGGGATACGCTCGCGGAAATCTGACTTTCACGCTACAGGGCAAACGGTTGAAAGGTCGATGGCACCTGGTACGGCTGCGAAGCAAGCGACCGGGAGATGCCAGGCGCGACAATTGGCTCCTCATCAAGGGCAAGGATGAATATGTCGACACCCATGGAGATGCGGCGCTGGAGAAATATCAGAGGAGCGTCGTCAGCCGGCGCGGCATGGAGGGGATTGCGAGAGCGGCCGGACGAGCGCCAGGGAGCAGGCCTTGAGCGTTGGCACCCACGCGGGCGCGAAGCGGCCCAAGCGGGCCGACGCGAGCCATAAAACCGTAGATGAGACGACAGTCGCCGGCGTGACCATAACGCATCCCGATCGGGTTCTTTGGCCGGATGGCGGAATCACCAAGGTCGAGCTGGCGCGCTACTACGCGGCGATTGCGGAAAAGCTGCTGGCGCACGCCGGTAACCGCCCCATCAGCCTCGTTCGCTGTCCCAGAGGCCAGGGACAGCAATGCTTTTTCCAACGTCATCCAGGCGAAGGCATGGCATCACAGGTCCACTCCGTCAGAATCTCGGGACGTGGTGACGGCAAACCATTCATCTTCATCGATGACGCGGAGGGTCTGGTCTCACTGGTGCAGATGGGCACGATCGAGCTTCACGCCTGGAATGCCCTGGCTTCGGATCCGAAGAAACCTGACCAGTTGATCTTCGATCTCGATCCGGGGCCGGATATCGAGTGGGACGCCGTGAAGAGCGCAGCTCGTGACGTGCGAGGCGCGCTCGAGAAGCTGGGGCTCGTGTCCTTTCTCAAAACAACAGGAGGCAAAGGGCTTCACATCGTCATTCCTTGCGCCCCTGGCCCTAGCTGGGCGGAGGCAAAGGCTTTCGCCCGCGACTTTTCCGATCAGTTGGCCAAGGCAGAGCCGGATCGCTTCACCATCAACAGCCGCAAGGACGTGCGTCCCGGGCATATCTTCCTCGACTACCTTCGTAACGACGAAACAGCGAGTGCTGTTGCCGCTTACTCGGTGCGCGCCCGGCCTGGTGCGCCTGTGTCCGTCCCCATCGACTGGAACGAACTACGACCATTGAAGGCGGGTGATGCTTTCAAGATCAAGGACGTACTGAAGCGCCGCAAAGATCCCTGGGCGGACATTGCCAGGGCCGGTCGGCAACGGTTGCCGGGCACCTAGTGCCACGCCAGGATTGCCCGGGCTGGCCATAGCAGAGATCGCCCTAGCGGCTCAGATGCAACAGTCCGGCGATGCTCGCAATGAGCTCGCGTGCTTCGATCGGCTTGGACAAATGCATGTGAAAGCCGGCCAGCAGGGAGCGCTGCCGGTCCTCGGCCCGGGCATACGCCGTGAGTGCGATCGCCGGTAGCGGCCCCGTACGCGATTTATCGAGCTGCCGCACCTGGCTGATGAGCTCGAAGCCATTCATTTCGGGCATGCCGATGTCGCTGATGAGCAGATCAAAGCGCTCCTTCGAAACGAGGTCGAGCGCCTCCGCCGCGCCCGAAGCACACACGCAGCTCACCCCCTGCCCTTCGAGGATGCGGGCAATCAGCATCCGCCCATCCGGCTCATCGTCGATCACGAGTACGCGCATTCCATCCAACCGCGGGAGCTCGAGTTGCTCGAGTGGGCCTGTCGCGATATGCGTCGTGGTTGGCTCCTCCGCCTCGCTGCGCACATGCGCTATCGGGAGCGAAACGATGAAGGTGGTACCCAGATTCTCTCCTGGGCTCTTCACGCGTACCGTGCCACCGTGCAACTCGACCAGGCTCTTCACGATGGAAAGCCCGAGTCCCAGGCCGCCAAACTTGCGTGTGGTGCCGGGATCCGCCTGGCGAAATCGGTCGAATACGTGTGGCAGAAAATCCTGTCGGATGCCGACTCCGTTGTCCTCGACGGAGATTTCGACATGCGAGCTGACACGCTCGAGTACTACTTGCACCCGCCCGCCGCGCGGTGTGAACTTGATCGCATTCGACAGCAGGTTCCAGAGGACCTGTTGTAATCGATTCGGGTCGCCGCGTACGAGTCCGATACCAGTGTCCAGCAGCGGCTGAATACGGATGTTCTTGGCCACCGCGGACTGGCGGACGGCCTCGATGGATTGCTCGACCACGTCGTGGAGGTAAAACGGTTGAATCTCCAGGTGTACCTTTCCCGAGATGATTCGACTCATGTCGAGGAGATCATTGACGATCTGCGCCTGGATCCTTACGTTGCGCTCGATCGTCTCCAGGCCCCGCTGGTAGTCCTCCGGGCGGGCCTTGTGCTCGCGCAGCAATGATGCCCAACCCTGGATGGCATTCAGGGGAGTACGCAACTCGTGTGACAGTGTCGCCAGGAACTCGTCTTTCAGCTGGCCCAAGCGCTCGGCCTCGGAGCGCGCCGTTCGCTCCGACTGCAGAATGAATTCGCGCTCAGAAGCGAGCTTCGCCAGCTGCATCTCACGTTCCTGGAGGCTACGTTCCGCGCGACGCCGTGACGTGATGTCATGTGCGATCTTCGCGGCTCCAATGATCCGGCCGGTCAGATCCCGTATCGGTGAGATGGTCAAGGAAATGTCGAGGGTTTCTCCGTCCTTGCGGACGCGGGTGGTCTCGTAACGCTCGATCCGCTCGCCGCGACGCAACTTGGCGAGGATGTCGACCTCCTCGTGCTGTAAATGGTCGGGGATGATCCGTGTGATCGGTTGGCCGATCATCTCCGCGGCCGAGTAACCGAACAGCCGCTCGGCCGCTACATTCCAGGAGGTGACGATTCCTTCGAGAGTCTTACTGACAATCGCATCCTCCGAAGAGGCGACGATTGCCGCCAACAACGCACGGGCACGTTGCGGGTCTTCTTCAGCAGTCAACTCGGCGGGAGACATATGTTATACGCGGTAGCAGGCCACTCGCCCCTCCAGTCAAATCAGGGGAGCCAGCAATTATTGTTCCCGCGACCGTTTCGCTCAAGCTCCTGCAAGACGGAGTTTGATTGCAGGGCGCGTGCCCGTGAAGGAACATTCGCATCACCATGGCATTCCAGACGTGTTGGGATTCCGCAGGTGACTTATGACTCCAGATAACCTTGGCGGATCCGCGCGAATTGCATCGTCGGGTTCGTTGGCGAAGAAAGTGGCGGGTGCGGCCGATCCGGCGCATTCGTTGCTCGGTCGGCTCGGCGACACGGCCGCGGCCGTGCAGCTTGCAACTCGCCTGTTGCCCACGGGTTGGCGTCTCATGCGACGCTATCCGCTGCGCTCGTCCTTCGTCATTCTAGGCCTTGCCTGGGCGGCATACTCGTTGCGGCCGATGAACACCTCCAGGCACAAGTGAGGCACTCAGTGCGAGCCGACGGACGCGACCCCGCGGCCGATCGCGGCCGCACAGCCAGGCAGCCGCAGGAAATCCCCGCGCGGGGATGGTGGGACGTGACCTGGCGTGTCCTGAAAAGACTCGGGAGCGATAACGTCACCCTCGTTGCAGGCGGACTTGCGATGTATGCGCTGCTTTCGGTCTTTCCGGGGCTGACAGCCGCCGTGTCAGTCTACGGTTTGTTCTCCAGTCCGGACGACGTACTCAAACATATGAGTGTCTTTGCGGGCGTACTACCCCCTGGAGTCCTCGACATCTTCAATGCTCAGCTACAAACCTTCGTCAGCCATGCGCAAAGCACTCTCAGCGTGGCCGCTGCGCTGGGGCTGGTGCTCGCTCTCTGGAGTGCGCGCTCGGCAATGAGCGCATTGATGACCGCAACCAACATCGCGTATGGAGAGCGCGAGAAGCGCAATTTCTTCATACAGGTACTCATCTCATTGGTGCTCACGCTCGGAGCGATAGTCGGCTTCATCGCCATGCTACTGCTGGGCGTGGCCATTCCCGTGGCGCTGAAGGTTCTTGGCACCAGCACCTGGGCACAGTGGGCCCTGGATGTGCCGCAGTGGATGTTGTTGTGGCTGTTTGCCATCGTCGCCCTGGCGTTTGTTTACAGATACGCTCCCGCACGCGAGCCGGCCCGCTGGCGCTGGGTGACGTGGGGATCGGCGATTGCGGCCACCCTCTGGCTGGCGGCAAGTGCGTTGTTCGCCATCTATGTGCGGACGTTTGCCAATTACGGCAGGACCTACGGGGCGCTCGGTGGAGTTGTCGCGTTGTTGATGTGGTTTTATCTGTCAGGAATTCTGGTGGTATTGGGTGCCGAGATCAACGCGGAGATGGAGCGACAGACCAGGCAGGACACTACGGAAGGTCCCGCGGAACCGATGGGACGCAGAGGAGCATACGCGGCGGACACGATCGGCCCGAGTGCGGGCGAGACAGCGCCAACGAAGGCACGGGAGCTACAGGGGAAGTAGCTGCGGGAGTGCGGCCCGCGCGTTGCGAACCGGGGACTTCTGGCATTCTGCGTCGGCGGCCTACAGCCAGACTACGTTGCCCGGAACATACAGCCTCGCGAAGCGTTATATCCTCTACTACGCCACTGGCGTGGCAGTTCGCCCGACGGGGGGAATCCATGAGCGCGAATTATTCTGAAACCGCCATACCGGCAACATCAAACCTGAACCGGCCGAACGAATCGGTTGCCTCGGCTGCCGCGTGGTCCGCGATTTTCGCTGGTGCGGTCACGGCGGCAGCCACCAGTCTGATTCTGGTGGCCCTGGGCTCCGGGTTCGGACTGGCCTCAGTCTCACCCTGGCCCCACAGCGGCGTCTCCGCCACCACGTTCACCGTCATGACGGCCATCTGGTTGATTATCGTTCAATGGCTGTCGTCGCTGCTGGGCGGCTACATCACCGGTCGCCTCAGAACGAAGTGGGTTGGCACGCATACGCACGAGGTGTTTTTTCGTGATACGGCCAATGGCTTTGTGGCCTGGGCCCTCGCGACAGTGGTGGGCGCGGCCCTCCTGGCTTCGACAGTTGGAGCTGTGGCGGAAAAGGCGGTTGAAGGCGCATCGAGTGTCGCGTCCGGCGCAGCTCGTGGAGCGACTGCTTCGCTGAGCGAGGCCGTTACTCCCTACGATGTTGATCGGCTGCTCAGAACTTCCGCTGCTGGAAAGGACACCTCCAGGACTGACGACCGGGCCGAAGTCACCCGGATATTGGCCAAGGGTATCAGTGACGCAGACGTGTCCGCCGAGGACCGCGAATACCTGGGTAAGCTCGTGGCCGAGCGGACCGGGCTCCCGGCACCCGAGGCACAAAAACGTGTCGATGATCTGGTCGCCGCCCAAAAAGCGGCGGCGACCAGGGCCCGGCAAGCAGCCGATGAGGCGCGCCAAGCGGGAGCTACGACCTCCATTTTCATGGGGCTGTCGATGCTGATCGGCGCATTCATTGCGGCCGCGGCGGCCGCCCTGGGAGGGCGGCTCAGGGATCTGCATCCGTGATGGGCCGGTTTACTCGCCTCACCTATCTGGTCCTGATTGTTGGTGCCCTTGCTCTTTCGCCAGGTCCGGCGCGCAGCCAGACACCCTCACCCATGCAAGAGTGGCAGTATTCCGGTGGCATCATTCTCGCCAAGCTGTTCGAGCCCGACCTGCCCAAGTGGCGCAGAGTGCTCGGTGTCGCCGCGGAGGTGCAACCGGTCTACGACGGATCACGTGCCTACCGGGTTTCAGGTGGCCCGGTCATCAACATCCAGTATCGCGATCGCGCCTTCATCAGCACGGGCGACGGCGTCGGTGTCAACATCCTGCACGGTAGTCATTACCAGGTCGGCGTGGCCATGGCTTACGATCTCGGTCGGAAGGAAGATGATGACCTGCGCAATCTTCACGGCATGGGTGATATTTCCGCAGCGCCCGTGGCGAAGGTATTCGGCTCGTGGGTGATCTCGAGATACTTCCCGATGATATTGCGCGTCGATGTGCGGCAGTTCATTGGCGGCGCGCAGGGCCTGGTGGGAGATGCCGGCGTATACATACCCCTGCCGGGAAGCTCCAAGACCTTTGTCATGTTTGCGGGCCCCTCCATCACGATGGCAACTCACCACTATCTCCAGGTTCTCTACGGCGTAACCCCCCAACAGGCCGCCGCCTCCGGGCATCCTGTGTATGATATTCCACATGCCGGAACCAGTGCCGCGGGAGTTGGCTTCAGCGCGACCAAGTTCCTCAGCGACCACTGGCTCGTCAACGCCGACATGGCGATCAACCAGGTTCGGGGCAGTCCGGCGCACAGCCCGCTCGTGGAGCGCAGAACGCAGCGGGTGCTGGCGCTCTCGGTGAACTATACCTGGTAGGCAAAGCGCAGACGCGGCAGTGGGTGGGACAACGTCCGACGCAGGATGGTAAGGGCGGCTGATGGGGATTTCCTGGCGTTTCGCTTAGCGTAAGAGCCAAGTAGTGGAGAACCCACAATGTCTGAGTTCGGGTTCTGTCTGGATGAGGCACTCAGCGCGCAGGCCGAAGCCGTGGTGAGCGAATTGCGCCGTTTGAAGCTGACCGTCGTGACGGCGGAATCCTGTACGGGGGGACTCATCGCGGCTGCGTTATCACACGCTCCGGGAGCCAGCGACTGCCTCCATGGAGGGTTTGTGGTCTACACCAAGGCTCACAAAGCGCGAGCTCTAGGAGTCTCGAACTCTGTCCTGGAGACTTCCGGTAGCGTGAATGGCGAAGTGGCGGGCCAGTTGACGCGGGGCGCACTCGAGCGTTCGCCCGCGGAAGTCGCGGTCGCCGTGACCGGGGTGTTGGGACCGGATCCCGACGAGGATGGGAATCCTCCGGGGCTGATCTATTTTTCAGTACAGCGCCGAGGGCGCGAGCCGCATGTTGTATCCGCGCATTTCAACGGGGAGAAGCCCGATCGGGTGCGGCGAGCCGTAGTCGAGCGTGCTCTCGAGCTCCTGCGGGAAGAGGCAGGCCGGTAGCGATGGCGCGGGACGAAGCAGAGCCCCCGGAAGCGCGCAAGGGACAGGACGATGTGCATCTGTCCCGCGAGGAGTTTTCCCGGCGCTTCCGGCAGCAGTTCTACGACCCGGCCTTTGATGGGTTGCAGGCGGAAATTGACAAGCTGCTCGCGGTGGCGTGGGACGGATACGAGAACTCCCGGAAGAGTCCGCGGACCCGCAAGGCGGGTGCCGGTTTTGCAGACCCCGACTATGACTTGTCCGTGGAATGGTTGGAAGCTCGGCGCGCAGTCGATGCGGCGTGCGCGCAGCAACGGAACCCCGCCAGTCATTCGAGGGTGCTGGTCATATCAGGCGCTGACCGTAATGATCAGACATGCCCGGGCGAGATGCCAAAATCGTATCGCCTGATGAGGCTTGCGCAGGAGGTGTTGCAGCGGGCGGATATCGAGG
>DAITMW010000109.1:17840-20543 GCA_036834945.1 Steroidobacteraceae bacterium | reverse complement strand
TATGAAAACGATCGCGGGTCCTGCGATTTTCCTCGCGCAGTTCATGAGCGAGAAACCGCCGTTCGACACTCTCGAGGGGGTCTGCAGGTGGATGGCCTCGGTTGGTTATGTGGGTGTACAGATCCCGAGCTGGGATAACAGGTGCATCGACCTGCGCAAGGCCGCGCAGAGCAAGGCGTATTGCGAAGAGATCAAAGGGCGGGTGAGCGCTTGCGGACTGCAGATCACCGAGCTGTCGACTCACCTGCAGGGCCAGCTCGTGGCCGTACATCCTGCCTACGATTCACTGTTTGACGGCTTCGCGCCCGAGACCGTGCGTGGGAAGCCGGTAGAGCGAACTGCCTGGGCGGTCGAGCAGCTCATGCTGGCGGCCAGAGCGAGCCGCAACCTGGGGCTCAGCGCGCACGCAACGTTCTCAGGTGCGCTGCAATGGCACACGTTCTACCCCTGGCCCCCGCGGCCGGCCGGGCTCGTCGAGGAGGGTTTCGCCGAGCTGGCGAGGCGCTGGACGCCAATCCTCGACGCATTCGATGAATCGGGCGTGGACCTGTGTTATGAAATCCATCCCGGCGAGGATCTACACGATGGCGTGAGCTTCGAGCGTTTTCTGGAAGCCACCCGGTCACACCGGCGCTGCAAGATTCTCTACGACCCGAGTCACTTCGTTCTGCAGCATCTCGACTATCTGCAGTACATCGACCATTACCACGACTTCATCCGCATCTTTCACGTCAAGGACGCTGAGTTCCGACCCTCGGGTAAGTCCGGCGTCTATGGCGGTTATCAGAGTTGGGTGGATCGGCCCGGACGATTCCGCTCACTCGGCGACGGACAGGTCGATTTCGGAGCCATTTTTTCCAAGCTCGCGCAATACGACTTCCCCGGGTGGGCGGTGGTCGAGTGGGAGTGCTGTCTCAAGCATCCGGAGGATGGCGCCCGGGAGGGCGCGCAGTTCGTCCGCAACCACATCATTCGCGTCACTGAGAATGTCTTCGACGATTTTGCGGCCGGTGGTACCGATCGAGCCTTCAACCGCAAGGTTCTGGGCCTTCCGTGAAGCACGTGCGAGACATCAGCCGGAGGATGACCGCGCGTGAATAACACGTTGAGCTACGTCAGTGGCGCCTCCACCATGCCGCTGATCGGCGCAACCATCGGCGCACTTTTCGATCGCACCGCGGCGGCTGCACCGCTCGGCGAAGCCCTCGTCGTTCGCCATCAGGGCATACGATGGACGTGGCAGGATCTGCGAGAGCGGGTCGATCGTGTGGCTTGCGGCCTGATCCGTCTCGGGCTCAATCGTGGCGATCGTATCGGGATCTGGGCGCCCAACTGCGCCGAGTGGTTGCTGGTGCAGCTCGCTTCGGCCAAAGCGGGCTTGATTCTGGCGACCATCAATCCTGCCTATCGCCGCGGCGAGGTCGAATATGTGCTGAACAAGGTCGACTGCAAGGCGCTGGTGCTCGCCCCGAGCTTCAAGTCGAGCGACTACATCGGCATCCTCACGGAGTTGGCTCCGGAGCTGGCCCACTGTGCGCCGGGTGAACTGCGGTCCGCTCACCTGCCTGAGTTGCGCCTCGTCGTGCGCCTGGGCAGCGAGACGACGCCGGGAATGTTGAATTTTGCCGGCCTGCTCGAGCCTGCTGCTCCCAGCGAGCGCGATAAACTGGGCCAGCTCGGCGCGCAGCTGCAATTCGACGAGCCGGTGAACATCCAGTTTACTTCCGGGACCACCGGAGCGCCGAAAGGCGCGACGCTCACTCATCATAACATCCTCAACAACGCGCACTCATTGGGCGCCGCCATCGGCCTCGGAGCGGCCGACCGCCTGTGCATCCCTGTACCGCTCTACCACTGCTTCGGCATGGTCGGGGGCAATCTGGCATGCATTGCGCACCAGGCGACGATGGTTTACCCGGCGGCCGGCTTCGACGCGCAGTGCGTGCTCGAGACCATCCAAGCCGAGCGCTGCACGGTGTTGTACGGCGTACCGACCATGTTCATCGCCGAATTGGCCCGACCGGACTTCGAGCAGTACGATCTCTCCAGTCTGCGGACAGGTACCATGGCCGGTTCGCCGTGCCCGGCAGAGCTCGTGCGACGAGTCATCGACAGCATGCACATCCCGGAGCTCACGATCGCTTACGGAATGACGGAAACCTCACCCGTCAGCTTTCAAACCTCGAGGGCTGATCCGATCGAACGTCGCACTTCGACGGTTGGACGTACCCATCCACACATTGAGGTCAAGCTCGTCGACCTGAACGGAGAGATCACTGCGCGAGGGCAGCCAGGCGAGCTTTGCGTACGCGGTTATTCCGTGATGCGCGGCTACTGGAATGATCCTGAGAAGACCGCTGAAGCCATCGATGAGGCCGGGTGGATGCATACAGGCGATCTCGCCACAATCGATGCGGACGGCTACTGTCAGATCGTGGGTCGACTCAAGGACATGATCATCCGCGGCGGCGAAAACGTCTATCCACGCGAGATCGAAGAGTTTCTGTTCCGACATCCCTGTGTGGCGGACGTCGCGATCGTGGGCGTGCCTGATGAGAGGTACGGCGAGGAAGTGTGTGCGTGGATCAAGCTTCGAGCAGAGAAGAACGTCACCGAGGAGGAGATCCGGGCTTTCTGCCGCGGCCAGCTCGCGCACTACAAGGTGCCGGCTCACATCGTGTTTGTGGACGCGTTTCCGCTCAC